>CAYZWA010000081.1:0-1563 GCA_964482105.1 uncultured Candidatus Saccharibacteria bacterium | reverse complement strand
CGCAGGAAGCGATCGTCATCCTCGCCGCCTACTGCGCGCTCGCGCTCCTCTTGCGGGGAATGCTCACGCTGTTTCTCCCCATACGGGAATCGTGGTAAGGTACCCGCGGAGGGCACCGTTTGGGTGCCCGGTTTCGTTCCACTGGCGTATAGAGGTGCGTTATGAAGATATTGGTTATCGGGTCCGGCGGTCGCGAACACGCCCTGGTACGGGCGCTTCAATCTTTCGATGACGAAGTGCTCTGCGCTCCCGGCAATGCCGGCATCGCGGCACATGCTCGGTGCGTCCCTATCGAGGCGACGGACATCGGGAGACTGCTCGGCTTCGCTCACGGCGAGGAAATCGATCTCACCGTCGTCGGCCCGGAGGCGCCGCTCATCGCGGGCATCGCGGGCCGCTTCCGCAAAGAAGGTCTTCTCGTATGCGGGCCATCGAAGGCGGCGGCCATGCTGACCGAGGGGAGCAAGGTTGAGTTCAAACAGCTGCTCGCCAGGCACGACATCCCGACCGCGCGCTTCGAGGTATTTACCGACCGTGCCGCCGCGCGGGCATACGTCCGCCAACTCGCCGACGTGCGAAGTGTCGTCATCAAGGCAGACGGTCTCATGGACGGCAAGGGAGTGACGCTCCCCGCAACGCTCGCAGAAGCAGAGCGCGATCTCGAGCGGCTCATGGTGCCTGGTTCGCCGGGCGAGCAGGTCATCATTGAGGATCGGCTCGTCGGTAAGGAGATTTCGGTCACAGCCGCCGTCGACAGGCAGTACGTCCGCATGCTGCCCTACACGCGAGACTACAAGCGTGAAGGCGATGGCGACACGGGTCGCAACACCGGCAGCATGGGCTCGCACACGCTCGCCCTCCCGCAAGACGAGAAGACGCAGCTGGCCAGGCTCCTTAGAAGCGTGGTAGCCGCACTTGCCGAGGAGAAATGCTCGTATACGGGCTTCATGTACCTCGGTGTCATGATGACCACGCGCGGGCCGGAGATCCTCGAGTGCAACTGCCGTCTCGGCGATACCGAAGCGGAGGTGATCTTGTCGAGCATCGACGGCAGTTTCCCCCGGCTCTGCCTCGCGACGGCACGTGGCGACCTCGAGGGGATCCCGGCACCGCGACAGCTCAAGCACGCGCTCTGCGTCACCCTCGCGTCAGAAGAGTATCCGGACCCGTCTGATCGGGATGGGCCCATCTATGTGCCGCCTGATGATGCGCGCACGCGGTATCTCCACGGGAGGACGGCGCGACGGGAGGACGGCGTCATCACCACCAACCGGGCCGGCCGGCCGATCGTCGTGGTCGGTCTCGGCCAAACGCTCATGGAGGCACATACATTCGCCTACGCGGGTGTGAAGAACGTGCGATTCTCCGGCATGAAGTATCGGCGAGACATCGGATCGAGCGTGCTTCGTTCGACGTAAAACGGTCCGGGAGCTCTGCTCCCAAACACATCGAGAGCGCCTGACCAGCGCTCTTTTCTTTTGCATGAACGACTGCCTTAGGGCAACACCGGCGCGAGGAGGAGCGCGAGCGAGAACGCGCTGACGACGACAAGCGAGAGGCGGA
>CAYZWA010000080.1:0-1564 GCA_964482105.1 uncultured Candidatus Saccharibacteria bacterium | reverse complement strand
ATACGAGAGGCGGACGCCGCTCGCGTCATCCCCGCCGGCATCTATGCGCGCTTCGTGCGATAATGCATCTATGCAAGATATGCAAGACAAGCCGGTCGTCGTCATTTATCACAAGAAATGCCCGGATGGGTTCGGTGCCGCGTATGCCGCGTGGAAGAAGTTCGGCGATACGGCTGCGTATGTCCCGGCAGGCTATGGCGGCACCTTGCCCGAAGGGCTCGAGGGCAAAGAGGTGTACATCCTCGACTTCTCTTTCGATCATGAAGATGAGATGGACCAGCTCCTCAAGATCGCCAAGCGGGTGGTCGCCATCGACCATCACGAGAGCGGCCGCCCGTTTACCGAGCAGGCGCCCGAGCACATCTATGATCCGGAACGCTCCGGCGCGACGCTCGCGTGGGCCTACTTCCACCCACGAACGCCCATGCCGCAACTCATGCAATATCTCGAAGACGGCGACACGTACCGTTACGCGATGCCCGAGACCGAGGCGATCTTCTCCTATCTCGTCGTACAGCCCGATGATTTTACGGTATGGGATACGATCGTGCGCGCGCTTGAGGATGATGACAAGCGCCCGGCTCTTCTTGCCAAGGCGTCGGCCTATCACGAGTACTTCGAACGCATGGGACATCTCTTGGTCGAATCAGCGAAGCGGGTGCGATTCGAAGGCTATGTGTGCTATTTCTCGGCATCCTTCCCCTCTATCACGTTGCGATCCCATATCGCCCACGAGCTCTACACCACGCTCCCGCCTATCGCGCTCGTCGTCTCGGCGCATCCGGACGGTTTCGGCGTCTCGATCCGTGGCGACGGCTCGGTCAATGTGGCAAAGATCGCCGAGAAGTACGGGGGTGGCGGACACCCGGACTCGGCGGGCTTCTTCATTCCCGCAAGCGGGACGATCCCCTGGAAGGAGGTTACCGAGGAAGAGTGAAGAACGTGTCGCGGTAGAACGCGAGCTCTTCGATCGACTTGTGGACGTCCTCTCCGGCGCGGTGCGGCTTTTGCCCTTTTCGCCGCTTCGCTTCCGCGTAGATTTCGGGCGCCCAGCGCCGCGCGAGCTCCTTCACGCTCGAGACGTCGATGATGCGATAAAAAAGGTACTGGTCGACGCGAGGCATCTGGAGCCGCAGGAAGTGCCGGTCCATATGGATGGTGTTGCCGCATAAGGGTGCTGACTGCGGTGCGACATGCGCCTTAAGGAAGGCGAGCACCTGCTGTTCCGCGTCCGCGAGCGAGAGCGTACTCGCCATGACGAGCGGCAAGAGGCCGCTCTGTTCATGCATCTCCCTCGCGACCTGGTTATGCTCGTCGAATAGCGAGAGCTCGGCATGAATGACGACCTCGGGTCCTTCCGCGACGACGCGAAGGTCCTGGTCGGTGAGGACCGTCGCGACTTCGATGATCTGGTCGCGCCGGGCGTCGAGGCCCGTCATCTCGAGGTCCATCCACACAAGGAGGTCGTCACGCGGCATTAGGGGTATACTAGCATCCATGAAGATTTTAGCCATTGAGACCTCGTGCGACGAGACGGCGATTGCCGTGGTCGAGGCGGAGGGCG
>CAYZWA010000079.1:0-1591 GCA_964482105.1 uncultured Candidatus Saccharibacteria bacterium | reverse complement strand
TGGGTGCCGCGCTCATGGGCAAGAAGAAGGGCGACACCTTCACCTTCGAGACGCCCTCGGGCAAGCAGACGTATACGGTAGAAAAAGTAGCGTAGCGCGCCACTCTTTCCCGCATCGTGCTACAATAAGGCGCACATGGCGCTTGAGGACATCAGGAGCGAACGGCTCGCGAAGATTGAGAAGCTGCAGGCGGCGGGAATGGAGGCGTACCCGGCACGCACCGCGCGCACGCACCGCGTGGCCGACTTCCTCGCGGCGCATGACGCGCTCGCCGAGCATGGCGAGTCGGTGACGCTCGCTGGCCGCGTGATGAGCATGCGCGAGCACGGCGGGGCCGTCTTCGTCGACCTCTTCGACGGAGAGAAGGGGCAGTGCCTCTTACAGGCAGACAAGCTCGGCGACGACGCGTTCGCGCTCTTCGGCGACACGGTCGACACGGGCGACATCCTTGAGGTGACGGGTACCGCCTTCACCACCAAGCGGGGGCAGCCCTCGCTCTCGGCGACCGGCTGGCGGATGCTCGCGAAATCGATCCGCCCGCTGCCCGACGAGTGGTTCGGCATCAAGGACGAAGAAGAGCGCTACCGCAAGCGCTACCTCGACATCCTGCTCACGCGCGACCTTGCTGAGCGTCTCGTGCGCCGCTCCGTATTCTGGAACACCATCCGCTCCTTCCTCCTCGAGCGCGGCTTCGTCGAGGTCGAGACGCCGGTCTTAGAGACCACCACCGGCGGCGCCGACGCGCGCCCCTTCGAGACGCACCACCACGCGCTCGATATCGACGTCTACCTGCGTATCAGCGTCGGCGAGCTCTGGCAGAAGCGGCTCATGGTCGCCGGCCTCCCCAAGACCTTCGAGATCGGCCGTGTCTTCAGGAACGAGGGCATCAGCCCCGAGCACGCCCAAGACTATACCGCCGTAGAGTTCTACGAAGCATTTAAGGATTATGAAGCCGGCATGGCGATGATTACCGAGCTCTACCGACGCATCGCCGATACGGTATACGGCACGCGACGATTCTCGATCAAAGGGTTCGAGGTCGATCTCGATCGGGAATGGGTACCGTACGACTTTTGCGAGATCTTGAAAAAAGAGTACGGTCTCGACCCGCTCGACGAGCATGCCGACTGGGCGGGCGTGCTCGCGGAAAAGGGGATCGAAGCGGAGCCGGGCGCGAATCGCGAACGCCTCGTCGACACGGCGTGGAAGCAGGTCAGGAAGACGCTTCCCGGCCCCGGGTTCCTCGTGAACGTGCCGGTCTTCATGGAGCCACTCGCGAAGAAAAGCAGCAAGGATCCGCGCGTCGTGGAGCGTTTCCAGGTCGTCCTCGCCGGGAGCGAGAACGGCAAGGGCTTCAGCGAGCTCAACGACCCCCTCGACCAGGCGGCGCGCTTCGCGCGTCAGCAGTCGTTGCGCGACGCGGGCGACGAGGAGGCGCAGATGGCCGACGCGGAATACGTCGAGGCGCTCGAATACGGCATGCCGCCGGCCTTCGGCTTCGGCGTCTCGGAGCGGCTCTTCGCCTTCCTTGAAGGCGTCTCGCTTCGCGAGGCCCAGGCCTTCCCGCTCTTGCGTCCGAAATAAATAAAGG
>CAYZWA010000078.1:0-1612 GCA_964482105.1 uncultured Candidatus Saccharibacteria bacterium | reverse complement strand
GTATAATAGAAGCCGGGGCCGTTCCTGAATACGCAACTTGCTCACAACCCGGGAGCCCGGACGTTCGTCAGCCCTGAGGAGCGCCCACGCGTTCCGATAGGCGGGCGACAGGGCACCCACCTGGCACTATTAAGTTGCCAGCCTAGGGCGGCCTCGCGAAACTCCCATTCCGCTGCGGAATGGGAGTTTCGCGATTGTGCTATGGTTATACGCATATGGCGCTACGGCTGACCTCATACGGCGGGGCGGGGAAGGTGACGGGCTCGAACTTCTTGGTCGAGGGGTCGAGAGGGAAGGCGCTCGTCGACTGCGGCATGGAGCAAGGGCGGGATTTCTCTACCGACGAGATGTACGCGCCGTTCCCGTATGACGTCGCGTCGGTCGACGCGCTCGTCGTGACCCACGCGCACCTCGACCACGTGGGGCGCATCCCCAAGCTCGTGCGGGAGGGCTTCCACGGCAGGATCTTCATGACGCCGCCGACGCGCGACCTCGCCGAGCTCATCCTGCACGACTCGGTCGGGATTCTCGGCCGCGAGGCGCATCGGCGCGGCCTGCCGCCCCTCTACGAGACGAAGGACGTCGAGCACGCCTTCTCGCTCATCGAGCCGCTCGAGTATCGCACCGAGCGCGAGGTCGCGCCCGGTCTCCATGCGTACCTGCGCAACACCGGCCACATCCTGGGGTCGGCGAGCGTGCGCCTTACCGATACGGACGGCAGCGCGATCGCGCTCACCGGCGACATCGGCAACTCGCCCTCGCCGCTCTTGCCCGACTGGGAGCCGGTGCCCGACGCTGACGCGCTCCTCATGGAGAGCGTGTACGGCGACCGGCTCCACCCGGGGCGCGAGCACCGCGTCGCGCGCCTGCGGGACACCCTCAAGGCGGCGATCGCGCGCGGCGGGAACATCCTCATCCCGGCATTCTCGCTCGAGCGTACGCAGCTCATGCTCTACGAGCTCTCGAACTTCTTCTCCGAAGGGTCGCTGCCGGAGCTGCCGGTCTACCTCGACTCCCCGCTCGCCATCCGCGTGACCGACGTGTACGAGAAGTGGGGCCCGACGTACTTCAAGCCCGAGACCGAAGACGAGATGCAGCGCGAGGGGAGCGTGTTCACCTTCCCGTTCCTCACGAAGACCCTCTCGCGCGAGGAGTCGCACGCGATCGAGAAGGATCATCGGCAGAAGATCATTATCGCCGGCGCGGGGATGAGCCACGGCGGCCGCATCGGCCACTGGGAGGCCGAGTACCTGCCCGACGAGAAGACGACGCTCCTCATCGTCGGCTATCAGGCGCCGGGCTCGCCCGGGCGGCGCATGGCCGAGGGCGCGCCGCACGTGCGTCTGAACGGCGACGAGGTGGCGGTGCGCGCGACGGTCGAGATCCTCGAAGGCTGGTCGGCGCACGCCGACCGCGACGCACTCCTCGACTACGCGGGCGCGGCGCTCGAAGGCAAGCGCACCAAGGCGATTTTCGTCGGCCTCGGCGAACCGGCCGCCGAGCGCTTCCTCGCTCAGCGCATCCACGACTACCTCGGCGCTCGCGCCATCGTCATCGACCCGGGCGTCACGTGGGAAATTTCAAAAGATGCGGTAACGCGCGTATGAAGAAG
>CAYZWA010000077.1:0-1766 GCA_964482105.1 uncultured Candidatus Saccharibacteria bacterium | reverse complement strand
GTGTGTGAAATATAAAGAAGGACAGCCCTTCCGGAGGGAAGGGCTGCAGGTGCGGATTTACTCCGCACGCGTTATTATAACGAGATTGCGCCGCCATGCGCCTTTGCCGTCGCGTGTGTGTGCGAAGCCTTCGGGCGCGGGAATCGGCTTCCGCACATACGACACCCTGGCGCCAATCGCCTGCTGCCGGAAAACCTCCTCAAGGTCGATGCATGGCGCATCGTCGGATCCAGAGACGGCCTGCGGATAGTGAGCTTCGACGAATCGCGCGAGAGCGCGGTTGCGCGCACCGTGTGTCGGGTCGTCTATACGGTGGACGAACGCCTCTGCGGGAATCGCGAAGAGCATCGTCATCGTGATCCCGTCGCCCTGCCCCGCCTCTCGGAGTGCCTCGACGATCGCCTCGACAACGCTGAGACGCTGTCGTGTCGGTTCGTCCCGCAGGACGCCCGGGTCGATCAGCGAGTCGCGCCCCGCGTGTGCGACGACGCAGAACGGTCCGGCATTGGCGATGATGAGCGGGCAGCCCGCCGGGCTCGCCACCATCGACGCGCCTCGGGCGAGGAATAGGCCGTCAGCAGCTCTCTCGCTCCGGCGGATACGGCTGTACCAGCCGAGTTCGATGCACTCGGTCGGCTCGCCCGGGCGAGTGATTATCGCGCTCGCCGCGCTGACACGCGGCGCGAACGCATCCTGGATACCCGCCTCGCGGAAGGCGGCTTCGAGCGCGCCCGCGAGCGCCGGGTGCCGGTCGGCATCACTCGCGTGCTGTAGCGGTACGAGCGACCATGTCTCCTGTTCGGCGGCATAGTTGGGCGCCTCGTCGGCACCAAAGGTCGAGACCATAAACCAACGATCGCCACATTTCAAGGGTTCGCGCAGCATGAGGTGTATCCTCCAGCAGTGAATGGAACGAGCTCCGCGCCAACTATACCACACAAGCGAATGCGCGCAATGCGCGCGCGATCACCCCGCCCTTCCGGCGAGGCGCACTATCGAGGCGACGAGAAGAGCGAGAGCGTGACGGTGCACGGGCACGCGGAGGGCGCGTCCGGCGGCGTGTTCTGGTAATCGATATGGAAGCGCGTGAGGATGAGCGCGCCGTCTTTGATATACCCCGTCTGGCCGCCCGTGTGGCCGCCCGCAGCGAGACTGTTGGCAATCTGCCAACCGGCGGCCTTGAGCTTGGCATCATAGTAGGTATCGAACGGCGTGAAGACGGCCCCGGGGTCCATCCCCGCGTCGATGGGATACGACGCGGCGCTCGCGCCCGTATACGTGGTGGTCCCGACGGTGACCTCCTCCGTCTGTGCCCCCTGCCAGGTGGCACTCGAGTAGAGCGGGTAGAGCGCCTCTGCGAGCGCGGGGTGCGTCTGCGGCGTCGGCGCCGCGCGCCCCCACAGATACCAGCCGGCTGCGCCCGCGAGCGCGAGCACGATAACACTGATCACCATCGTCTTGATGTGCATATCCTTGAGTATACCTCATCGCCTCGATCCCCCGCGACACCGGCGGGGGATAAAAGAAGAGGCCGGTGCGTTATCGATTGCACCAGCCTCGCTATTACGAATGCGCATCAGAAGATCATGCCCAATAGATCATATCCAATCCCCGTCGAAAGGGACTCTCACCCGGGCGTCTATCAACTCGCGCCATCTCCTCGCCTGCTCTTGTTCGCACGCAAATACTTCCGAATTTCTCTGCGCGAGGCGCCGGAGAAAGCAGCCCGGGACACCGTCGTCGTGATAGATGGTCTTATCGTCTTC
>CAYZWA010000076.1:0-1861 GCA_964482105.1 uncultured Candidatus Saccharibacteria bacterium | reverse complement strand
CGCGGCGGCGCTTTGCGCCGCCGCGACTTTCGTTATATAATGACCCCACCGCCTTTGGCGCGCCTTTTATTTTATGGACATCCGCAATATCGCCATCATCGCGCACGTCGACCACGGGAAGACGGCTCTGACCGACGCCATCCTGAAGCAGACAGGTGCCGTTGCTGAGGGCACGTCGATGGACAGCAACGCGCTCGAGCAGGAGCGCGGCATCACCATATACGCCAAGAACGCGGCGGTCGAGTATAAGGGCACGAAGATCAACATCGTCGACACGCCCGGGCACGCCGACTTCGGCAGCGAGGTCGAGCGCGTCTTGCGCTCGATCGACGCGGTGCTGCTCGTGGTCGACGCGCAGGAGGGCCCGATGCCGCAGACGCGCTTCGTGCTGAAGAAGTCGCTCGAGCTCGGCCTCCGGCCCATCGTCGTCTTGAACAAGATCGACAAGCCAGCCGCCGACCCGGAGAAGGCACACGAGCAGGTGCTCGAGCTCTTCATGGAGCTCGGCGCCTCAGACGAGCAGTGCGACTTCCCGGTCATCTACTCGATCGGGCGCGACGGCTTCGCGATGCGGGAGCTCGGCGACTCCCGCAAGGACATCACCCCGCTCCTCGACCTTATTCTCGAGAAGGTGCCGCCGGCCAATGCCGACACCGACGCCGCGGCGACACTCCTCGCGCAGCCATTCAATCTCGCCTACGACAACTTCCTCGGCCGCATGGCGGTTGCACGTGTGTATCAGGGGACGATAAAGCCGAGCCAGAGCGTCTTCCTAAAGCAGGTCTCCGGCGAGACGATTGCCGGCAAGACGACAAAGATCTTCACCTTCAAGGGGCTTGATCGCGTCGAAGCGAACGAGGCGCAAGCCGGCGACATCGTCATGATCGCCGGCCTGCCCGATATCTACATCGGCGAGACGGTGACGAGCGACGAGGGCGCGACACCGCTCCCCGCGATCGCGGTCGACGAGCCGACCATCGCGCTCGACTTCCTCGTCAATAACTCGCCGTTCGCCGGCAAGGAGGGCAAGTTCGTGACGAGCCGCCAGATCCGCGAGCGTCTCGAGAAGGAGCTCGAGGTGAATGTCGGCCTCAAGGTCGACTTCGCGAGCGCAGACTCCTTCCACGTGAGCGGCCGCGGCGAGCTCCACATCGCCGTGCTTCTGGAGCAGATGCGCCGCGAGGGCTACGAGCTCCAGGTCTCCCAGCCGCAGGTCATTCTCCGCAAGGAGAATGATGGCGAGGTATTCGAGCCATTTGAGGAAGTGGTGGTGGACACGCCAACCGACTTCCAGGGCGCGATCATCGAGAAGCTCGGGCAGCGCGGCTTCGTGATGCAGAACCTCGTGCAAGAGGAGGCGAGCGTGCGTCTCACGTTCCTCGGCCCCACGCGCGGGCTCCTCGGCTACCGGAGCGTCTTCGTCGTCGACACCAAGGGCGAGGGCATCCTCTCGTCGCGCTTCGTCGGCTTCGAGCCCTACGCCGGAGAGATCCGTCACCGGCAGGTCGGCTCGATGATCTCGATGGCCGCGGGGAAGGCGCTCGGCTTCTCGCTCGCCAACCTCCAGGATCGCGGGACCCTCTACATCAGCCCGGCCACCGAGGTCTACGAGGGCCAGGTCATCGGCAACACCGCCAAGGGCGAGGAGATGGCGGTCAACCCGACCAAGGGCAAACAGCTCACCAACATGCGCGCGGCAGGGAACGACGAGGCCATCTACCTCACCCCGCCCTACACGCTCACCATCGAGCGCGGACTCGAGATTATCGCCGAGGACGAGTATCTCGAAATCACGCCGAAGTCGGTCCGCCTGCGCAAGCAGCACCTCACCGAACAAGCGCGCGCCAAGGCGCGGCGGTAG
>CAYZWA010000075.1:0-1870 GCA_964482105.1 uncultured Candidatus Saccharibacteria bacterium | reverse complement strand
AACCGCGCGGGCGGCCCCGGAGGGGCCGCCCGCGCGGTCTCGGCATTTCGGCAGCCGATGCGGTTGCATTTCTCGCGCGGCTTGCTATGATGCAGGGTAACGCATTGTGGCGTCGCTCTTTGGCTTGTCTGCTGCCCGCGCGAGCGGGATTCCTGGTCGGCAAGCCGCGGAGCTTCCGGCTCATAGTCGGAGTTATCCATTATTTATCAATAATTATCCGATACTATGGCAGCAGCAGAATTTGATCGCAGCAAGCCGCACATGAACGTCGGGACCATCGGTCACGTCGACCACGGCAAGACGACCTTGACCGCCGGCATCCTCCACGTCCTCGGCATGCTGACCGGCGAGGGCTACAACGCTCGCAACGAGAATGTCGAGGCTATCGACTCCGCGCCGGAGGAGAAGTCGCGCGGCATCACCATCGCGCTCCACCACAGCGAGTACGAGACGCCGAACCGGCACTACGCGCACATCGACGCGCCGGGCCACGCCGACTACATCAAGAACATGATCACCGGCGCCGCCCAGATGGACGGGGCGGTCCTCGTGGTCGCCGCGACCGACGGCGTCATGCCGCAGACGCGCGAGCACATCCTCCTCGCGAAGCAGGTGGGCTTGAAGAAGCTCATCGTCTTCCTCAACAAGGTGGACATGGTCGCCGAGGCCGACCTCATCGACCTCGTCGAAGAGGAGGTGCGCGAGCTCCTCACCAAGCAGGGTTACGACGGCGCGAATACGCCGATCATCCGCGGTTCGGGCCTGAAGGCGCTCGAAGCAGCGGCCGTCACTGACGAGTACGCCCAGAAGGTGAAGGAGCTCGTCGACACGATGGACAGCTACTTCGACCTGCCGACGCGCGAGATCGACAAGCCGTTCCTCATGCCGATCGAGGATATCTTCTCGATTGAAGGGCGCGGCACTGTCGTCACCGGCCGCATCGAGCGCGGCGAGGTGAAGGTCGGCGAAGAGGTCGAGATCGTGGGCATCAAGGACACGACCAAGACGACCGTCACCGGCATCGAGATGTTCAACAAGCAGCTCCAGAGCGGACAGGCGGGCGACAACGCCGGCATCCTGCTCCGCGGCACCAAGAAGGACGATGTGCACCGCGGTCAGGTGCTCGCGAAGCCGAGTTCGGTCACGCCGCACACCGACTTCGAAGCAGAGGTGTACGTCCTCGGCAAGGACGAGGGCGGCCGCCACACGCCGTTCTTCTCCGGCTACAAGCCGCAGTTCTACATCCGCACCACCGACGTTACCGGCGAGGTCACCTTGCCGGACGGCAAGGAGATGGTCATGCCGGGCGACACCGCGACCTTCAAGGTGAAGCTTGTCGCGCCGGTCGCGCTCGAGGAGAAGCAGAACTTCGCTATCCGCGAGGGCGGGCGCACCGTGGGCGCGGGCGTCGTCACCAAGATTACGGCCTAGCGGTCGCGGTCGCGAGAGCCTCAGCCTATGGAACCGACGACGGCTACCGCCCCGAAGAAGCGCGCTGCGAAGAAGGCGCCGGCCGCGCCGGCCGAGCACAAGCTCCGCATCCGCGTCCGTGCGTATGAGCACAAGATCCTCGACGCCTCGGTGAAGCAGATCATGGACACGGCGGCGCGCTTCGACGCGACGGTCGTCGGGCCCATCCCGCTCCCGACCGAGATCAAGCGTTGGACGGTCAACCGCTCGACCTTCATCCACAAGGATGCGAGAGAGCAGTTCGAGATGCGCATCCACAAGCGTCTCATCGACATACAGAACCCGTCGCCCAAGGTGGTCGAGGCACTCACGAACCTCACCCTCCCGACCGGCGTTACGATCGATGTGAAGATGGTCTGACGCCCCGCTCGGAGCGACGGCACAACCGCGCGGGCGGCCC
>CAYZWA010000074.1:0-1904 GCA_964482105.1 uncultured Candidatus Saccharibacteria bacterium | reverse complement strand
CGCCCCGGCGGTTTTATCTTTGCCCGCTAGCCGAGTGCGGTGATGCCGGGGAGCGTGCCATCGGCGAGGAGGTCGAGCATCGCGCCGCCGCCGGTCGAGACGAAGGTGAAGCGGTCGAGAAGGCCGAGCGCGTCGACCGCCGCGACCGTATCGCCGCCGCCGAGGATCGAGTGCGCGCCGCTTTCGGCGACGGCGGCCGCGAAGCCGTCGGTCGCGTCGGCGAAACCGTTTTCATACTTTCCGAACGGGCCGTTCCAGAGGATGGTCCTGGCGTCCTTCGCGAGCACCGCGAGCGCCGCAGCGGTCTCGGGGCCGGCGTCGAGGATGACTTCGTCCGGGCCGACCGCGTCGACCGCCGCGACGCGCGCGTGGCTTCGCGCGTCGCGCGCGTCGGCGACGGCTGCGGGGACGACGAGAAGGTCGCTCGGGAGCACGAGCCGCGGATGCTGGAGGAGCGCGGCGACCGCGCCGAGCTCGGTCGCCGAGGTGAAGGACTTCCCCACCTCGTAATCGGCTGCTCTGAAGAAGTCGTTCGCGAGTGCGCCGCCGACGAAGACGTGGTCGTAGGTCGCGAGGAGCTTCGCGAGCACCGCCTCCTTGGTGACGAACTTCGCGCCGCCGATAGCGGCGAGCGCGGGGTGTGCCGGGGCGAGCGCCTTCGTGAGCTCGCTCACCTCCTCTTCGAGCAGGAGCCCCGCATACGAGGGGAGGAGCTTCGGCACGCCGACGATCGAGGCGTGCGCGCGGTGGCAGGTGTCGAAGGAATCTTGTACGAAGAGGTCGCCGAGCGCGGCGAGCGCAGCAGCGAAGGCCGGGTCGTTATCGGTCTCGCCGCGCTGTCGGCGCAGATTCTCGAGGACGAGCACCTCGCCAGGCAGGAGCGCCTCGACGGCGGCCTGCGCGCGCCCTCCCACGGTCTCGCCGATGAACGAGAGCCGCGGGACGAGCTTCCCGAGCGCCTCGGCGGCGGGCGCGAGGGTCTCGGTCCCGTGCCGGCCGATGTGGCTCAGGACGATGACGCGCGCGCCGCGTTCGGCGA
Organism: uncultured Candidatus Saccharibacteria bacterium; assembly: GCA_964482105.1. GTDB lineage: Bacteria > Patescibacteriota > Minisyncoccia > Phycocordibacterales > Phycocordibacteraceae > C7867-001. Next base: position 865 of record CAYZWA010000074.1, on the reverse strand, counting down.
GGTAGCGCAGGGTCGGCGCGGCGCGGCGGAGCCGGTAGTCGTCGACGACCGCACCGTTTTCAATCGGCACATTCATCGGCGCGCGCACGAGGACCCGGGTGCCTGAAATGTCGGGGAGATCCTTGAGCGTTTTCATACGAGGCGCCTACAGAGCCTTTGCGATAGCGACGAATGCGTCCGGGTCGGTCGAAGCGCGACCGATGAGGAATCCGTCGATGCCGGTGCCCTCGGCGAGTGCGCGGACGTTCGTCGCGTCGACCGAGCCGCCGTAGAGGATGCGCGCCCGGGCCGCGTTCTTTCCCGGCAGGAGGTCGGCGAGCACCTTGCGCAGGTAGAGTGCCATCTCGGTCAGGTCGTCCGGATGCATCGCATCTTCGGCTGGCTTGCCGATCGCCCAGATCGGCTCGTAGGCGATGACGACGCGGCCGCGCTCCTTTTGCGTGAACGGCGCGAGCGCGCGCTCGACCTCCTCGCGGATGAAGCCGAGATAGCGGCCGTCCTGGTCGCGCTCGCGCTCTCCGACGCAGAGGATGGGCGTGAGGTCGTGCGCGAGCGCGTGGCCGAGCTTCTCAGCTGCGACCTCGTTCGTCTCGCCGCGCGCGCGCCGCTCCGAGTGGCCGATGATCGCCCAGGATGCGCCGGCCGAGGCGAGCGCGCCTGCGGTCACCTCGCCGGTCGCTGCGCCGCCGGTCGAGGTCGAGAGGTCCTGCGCAGCGAGCGCGACTTCCCCCCGCGTGCGCGCGAGCGCGCCGATGAAGGGTGTCGGCGGCGCGGCGACCACCTCGTGCCCGCTCCGCGCGACGCGCTTCCCCGCGGCCACGAGCTGCTTCGCCTTCTCAAGGTCGTCGACGTATGCCTTCCAGTT
>CAYZWA010000073.1:0-2095 GCA_964482105.1 uncultured Candidatus Saccharibacteria bacterium | reverse complement strand
TACACATCCAGCGTCGCCTGTTTGGCGTTGGACTGGATGAATGATTTGCGCGCAGCGACGTCGGTGCCCATGAGGATGTCGAAGATGCGGTCGGCACCCTCGGCGTCCTCGACCGTGACCTGCTTCAGCACGCGCCGGGCCGGGTCCATGGTCGTCTCCCAGAGCTCGCTCGGGTTCATCTCGCCGAGACCCTTGTAGCGCTGGATATTCGCTCTCGCGGTCTTCTTCGCAGCCGTCTCCTCCGCCCCTTCGTCTGGCGTCTCGGCGCTCTCGTCCGTCTCGACCGCCTCTTCGGGCGCGACGCCCAGACCCTTCAGGACGCGCTCCTTCTCCGGGTCGGTGTAGGCGTAGGCGACCGTCTTACCCTTCGTAATCTTGTACAGGGGCGGCTGCGCGATGTAGACGAACCCGCCCTCGATGACCGCCTTGAAGTGGCGGTAGAGGAGCGTCAAGAGGAGCGTGCGGATGTGCGCGCCGTCGACGTCGGCGTCGGTCGCGATGATGATCTTGTGGTAGCGCAGTTTCGACAGGTCGAAGACATCGCCGATCGCCGTGCCCATCGCGACAACGAGCGCGCGGATCTCGACCGAGGCGAGCATGCGGTCGATGCGCGCACGCTCGACGTTCAAAATCTTGCCCCGGAGCGGGAGGATCGCCTGCGTGCGCCGGTCGCGCCCCTGCTTGCTCGAGCCGCCGGCCGAATCGCCCTCCACGATGAAGAGCTCGGCCTCCTCGGCGTTCTTCACCTGGCAGTCGGCGAGCTTGCCCGGGAGCGTCATGCCCTCGAGCGCCCCCTTGCGCAAGACGGAGTCCTTGGCCGCCTTGGCCGCCTTGCGCGCCTTGAGCGCGATGAGCACCTTGTTCGCGATCGCCTTCGCGTCGTCCGGATTCTCTTCGAGGAACGTGCTGAACGCATTCGAGAAGACGCTCGCGGTCGCGCCCTGCGCCTCGGTGCTCCCGAGCTTCGCCTTGGTCTGCCCCTCGAACTGGATCTCGGGAAGCTTCACGAGGATGACCGCGGTGAGGCCCTCGAGCACGTCGTCGCCGGTGAAGTTCTCCTCCTTCTCCTTGAGGATGCCGGCCGCGCGGCCGTAGGTGTTGAGCGACCGCGTGAGCGCCGTCTTGAAGCCGGTAACGTGGGTGCCGCCCTCGGGGTTGTAGATGTTGTTCGCGAAGGCCGTGATGCGCGGCGTGATGTCGTCGACGTACTGGAGCGCGACCTCGACGATGACGCCGTCCTGCTCCTTCTCGACGTAGAAGATGTTCTTGTGCACCGGCGTCTGGTACTTATTATTGAAGGCGACGAGCGACTTCAACCCGCCCTCGAAGTAGAAGGTCATCGAAGGCGCGTCGAGCTGCCGGTCGCGGAGCATGATGGTGTCGTAGGCGAACGCCTCTTTCTCGCTCGCGCCGCGCGCATCGACGATGGCGATACGCGTCCCTTTCACGAGGTACGCCTGCTGGCGCAGGTGGTTCACGATCCGGTCTAAGGAGAAGTCGATTCCCTCCTTGAATATCGTCACGTCCGGCTTGAAGAAGACGACCGTGCCGTGCGTCTTCGCTGCGCCGACCTTCTTCACCTTCGCGAGCGCCTTGCCGGCCTTATACTCCTGCATGTGGAGGCCGCCGTCCTGGTGCACGACGACCTGCGCATGCTCGGAGAGCGCGTTCACCACCGAGGCGCCGACGCCGTGGAGCCCGCCCGAGAACTTGTACGACTCGTTGTCGAACTTGCCCCCCGCGTGGAGGGTGGTCATGATGGTCTCGAGCGCGGAGACCTTCGTCTTCGGGTGGATGCCCACCGGGATGCCGTGGCCGTTGTCGGCGACGCGCACGTAGCCGCCGGGCAGGAGCGCGACCTCGATATCGTCGCAGCGGCCCGCCATCGCCTCGTCGCGGGCGTTGTCGAAGATCTCCCAGATGAGGTGGTGCAGCCCCTCGGGGCCGGTGGTCCCGATGTACATGCCCGGGCGCTTGCGCACCGGCTCAAGCCCCTCGAGCACCTGGATCGAGGACGCGTCGTATGCCTTCGTTTTGGCCTTTTTTTCGGTATTAGCTGCTTTTGCCATAAAAAATAAGCCCTACCAGCTTGCCT
>CAYZWA010000072.1:0-2160 GCA_964482105.1 uncultured Candidatus Saccharibacteria bacterium | reverse complement strand
GATAGAGCCCGATACCCTGTATAAACACGAGCGCAAGCACGATAAGCGCGATGGTGAAGAAGTCCATGCGCTTCAGTATACCTGCTTTGCGGGATTAGCCGAAGGTGAGCGTATACGCCTCCAGGCCCGCCGATTTGATGATGAGTTTGAGGGTGTGGGTGCCGGAGGCGGGGTTCGCGACGACGTGGTAGAGGCGGCTGCCGGAGACGGTGAGGATGCCGCCCTTCACGTCGCTCCCGGCCGCGGTACCGACGGGCGCGCCGTCTTGCAGCACCTCGATCTGCGTGCCGCTCGCCATCCCGCTTGCCACAAAGTAGAGGTCCTTCGCCCGGTAGCGGTATTCGATCATCGCGCCGGCGGCGACATTGCGCGCGTACTCGGGCTCGATATCCCACGAGCCGCCGAGGTAGAGCGTGTTCGCGCTCGGGCTCTCGGGGAGCGTGAGGTCTTGCATGCCCGAGCGCCCCGGCGTGCCGTTTCCCAGATACTGATTACGGTTCGAGCCGAAGTAGGTTTCGGGCGAGCCGACGGCGAAGAAATTCATCGGGGTAATCGCCACGGTCGAGGTGGCGGCGGGCATCGGCATCTTGAGGCGTGCCGCGCGCTCGGCGAGCGCCGCCTGGATCGCCTTCTCCGTCTCGTCATACGACCCCTCGCCGATGTGGTCGTGGGTAATGTAGCCGTCGATGTCGATGACGTATTCGTGCGGCCAGGAGTTGTTGTGGTAGGCGTTCCAAGTCTGGTATTCGTTGTCGAGCACGACCGGATAGGTGATGCCGAACTGCTTGAGCGCCGCCGCCACGTTGCTCTCGACATGCTCGAAGGCGAACTCGGGCGTGTGCACGCCGATGATCACGAGCCCCTCGTCCTTATACTTTGCGTACCACCGGGTGAGGTACGGCAGCGTGCGCTGGCAGTTGATACAGCTGTAGGTCCAGAAGTCGAGCAGGACGACATCCTTGCCGCGATACTGCGCGAGCGTGATGGGCTCTCCGCCGGTGTTGAGATAGGCATCGGGCGAGACGAGCTCGGGTGCCTTCTGGTAGCGGAGCGCCTTCTCGGCGAGGGTGAGGAAGCCCGGCGCAGACGCCGTGGCCGAGCTGGTCGCCATCGCGTCGGCAGTCGTCGCCTCGCCCATCATTCCCGTCGTCGTCGCGGTCATCGCGGCGGGCACGTTCTCATTCGCCATCGGCGTCTGCGACTGGAGCAAGAACTGCTCGACCTTGGTCTCGTCGAAGAGGCTGTAGAGCGGCGCCTCGATAGCGGCCGAGGTGCCGGTGAGAATGACGATGCCGATTGCGAGGATGAGGAGCCCGACGACGCGCTTCAGCCATCCGCGCGAGTCAGCGGCGACGTTGAGCCGGTTCAAGAGCCGCTGGCCGATGAAGGAGATGACGAGCAGGAAGAGACAGAGCCCGAGGATGAAGGCGAGGATGTCTGCCACGCCGAGCGCGAGGCTCGCGGGCAAGATGCTCGCGAGCACCACGAAGTAGGTGGGGCTGCAGGTCGAGAAGACGGGGCCGAGCGCCGCGCCCACGAGCACGTCGCCCCAGAAGCTCTGGCGAAGGTAGCCCTTCGACATGAGCGCGTTCGACTCGCGGTTGGCCTTCGCGGTACCTGGGACGAGGTCCCAGAGCTTCGGGAAGAGGAAGACGAGCCCGACGAGGACCAGGATACCGCCGGAGAGATAGTTCCAGAACGCCGGTGGCACGTCGATAAACGCGGTCGAGACCTTGAGCAAGAAGGTGAACGCGAACACCGAGACGCCGAGCGACGCCGTGACGGTGATCGCGCGGCGCAGACTCCGCTCGCCCGAGAGCGACCCGCCCACCACCACCGGCAAGAGCGGGAGTACGCAGGGCGACAGCACGGTAAGCACTCCCGCGATGAATGAAATGAGGAGTAACGTCATGTACATCATTCTACACGGCCGCCGCAGGCAAAAGAAAGCCGCCCGGGAGCGAGCGGCTCCGGGCGGTATTCGACTGGACAGTATTTTCACCTGCTAAGCAGGTGCGCAACCGCAGCCACAAACAGACAGAGGAACGTCAAGATGACGAGGCTCGCGGTGGTCGTGGTATGATGCCGCCATATGAATACGACCCTACACGAAACGATAAAAGCGGGCATACCGGAGGCGATGCGGGCGAAGGACGCGGT
>CAYZWA010000071.1:0-2188 GCA_964482105.1 uncultured Candidatus Saccharibacteria bacterium | reverse complement strand
TCAGCAAGGCGAACGAGTATCTTGAAGCACACGGCGAGACGCCGATTGATTGGCTCTGAACCTAGCTCGTACGCCCTGTATTATCTTGGTTGCGCGCGAGCGACATGGTATGCTCGAAAAATATGAAGACGCCCACACGTATCCCGTACACGAAAAAAGATTTTGCCTGGGTACGGTGGGGCGAGCAGGATTTCAAGCGCGTCGCCGACGAGATCATGCGGGAGAAGAAGGCGGCCTATGCCGCAATCCGCGCGATTCCGGCGGCGGAGCGCACCTTCGAGAACACGGTGTATGCGATCGAGAGAGCTGACGATAAGCCGTCGGACGACCTGAACAAGGTCAGCCTTTTGAAGCAGGTGAGCCCGCATGCGCCGGTGCGCGTCGCAGCGGGGAAGATGCTCGAAGCGCTCCAGAAGCAGCTCGTCGAGCTTGAGTTCGACCCGCGGATGTACGACGCGGTGAAAGAGTACGCCGAGAAGCGCGAGACGCTCCCGGTACCCGAGGCGCGTCTCCTCGACGACCTTATGAAAGGGTACGCGCGCATGGGCTTCGACCTGCCGAAGGCGAAGCAGAAGAAGCTGAAGAGCAACTTGAAAGAGCTCGGCCGCCTCGCGCTCGCCTTCGATAAGAATCTGAATGAGTATCAGGACCACATTCTCGTCACCGACGCCGAGCTCGACGGCTTGCCGGAGAGCTACAAGGCGAACCTCGCGAAGGTCGGCGAGAAATATAAGGTGACGCTCGCGTACCCGGACGTGTATCCCTATCTCGCCGGCGCACACGACGAGGCGAAACGGCGCGAGCTCTTCGAGAAGTTCGTCCGGCGCGGCGGCGTGAAGAATGTCGCGCTCTTGAAGAAGACCCTCGCCCTGCGCGCCGAAAATACCGCGCTCCTCGGCTACCAGACCTACGCCGACTTCCAGACCGAGCTACGCATGGCGAAGTCGGCGCGGCGGGTGCTGGCGTTCTTGCGCGACCTTGAGCGGCGCACCAAGAAGCAGGCGAGAGAAGACCATGCGATGCTCACGAGCGACAAGCGCCGGCGCACGGGGAACGCGAAAGCGGCAGTCGAGTCGCACGATGTCGCGTACCTCTTCAAGCAGATCCGCAAGGAGAAGTTTGAGATTGACAGCGACGTCGTGAAGGAGTACTTCCCCTTCGCGCATGTACAGCAGGCGACGCTCGCGGCGTATCAGAAGCTCTTCGGCGTCACCTTCAAACAGCGCACGGATATCCCGCTTTGGCATAAGGATGTGCAGTTCTACGACATCTACGACGGCCGCCGCTATCTCGCCTCGTTCCTCCTCGACCTGTATCCACGGGAAGGGAAGTACGGGCACGCATGCGCGGCCGAGGTCATCTACGGCCGGCAAGAAGTCGATCGCTATCGCGCGCCGCTCGTCGCGATGCTCGCCAACTTCCCTAAGCCATCCAAGGCGAACCCGTCTCTCATGAGCCACGGCGAGGTCGAGACGTTCTTCCATGAGTTCGGGCACGTCATGCACTTCACGCTCACGACGGCGAAGTTCCGCGCGCAGGCGGGCTTCAGCACGGCGTGGGACTTCGTCGAGGCACCGTCGCAGATGCTCGAGAACTGGGTGTGGGACGCGAAGATGCTCGCGCGCCTCTCGAAGCACTACAAGACTGGCCGGCCGCTCCCGAATGACCTCATCAAGCGGCTCATCGCCGCGCGCCTCTTCGGCGAGGCGTGGAGCGTGCGCGGGCAGCTCGTGCTCGCGCTGCTCGACATGACGCTCCACACCACCGGCGCCGAGGATCCGGTGCGGCTCTACGCCGACCTTTCAAAGAAGCTGCTCGGCATCGCGCCGCCCGCGCGGCAGCTCTGGATCGCCGGCTTCGGCCACCTCGTCGGCGGCTACGACGCTGGCTACTACGGCTACCTCTGGTCCAAGGTCTACGCCGACGACATGTTCACCCGATTTGAGAAAGAGGGGGTCTTGAACCCGAAGGTGGGCAAGGCGTACCGCCAAGAAGTGCTCGAAGTCGGCTCAAGCCGCGAAGAACTCGACTCGGTCCGCGCCTTCCTCGGCCGCGAGCCGAACAACCAGGCCTTTATCAGGATGATCGGGGCATAATATCGCTGCAGCGGCAAGCTGTGGTACCATCACCCCAATGACCGTCTCAGAAGTCCGGCAGCGTTTTCTTGATTTCTTTAATGCGCGTGGAC
>CAYZWA010000070.1:0-2219 GCA_964482105.1 uncultured Candidatus Saccharibacteria bacterium | reverse complement strand
GCCGGACGCGGCCATGATCGCGATGGTCACCCAGCCGAAGAGGGTCGAGAGCGGGCCATTCGCGTACGCGCCCATGACGCGGCGGCTGCCCGAGAGCTTCACGACGAAGTAGAGGACGACCGGCGAGATGACGCCGTTCCCTACCGCCGCCCAGATGAGGCCCTGGATCGGGTCGAGGTGCAAGAAGTTCGCCACGATGCCGATCAGCATCGAGACGATGATGACGCCGTAGAAGGCGTAGGCCTGCTTCAGCTTGCGATACAGGCCGTAGCGCCAGCCGAAGCTCTCGGCGATGGCGTACGCGGTCGAGCCAGCCAAGACCGGCACCGCGAGGAGGCCGGTGCCGATGATACCGAGCGCGAAGAGCCAGTAGGCCGCCTCGCCGAAGGGCCGGAGCGCCGAGGCCGCCTGCGCGGCGGTGGCGATGTTCGTGTCGCCCACCGCGTAGAGCGTCCCCGCGCACGCCGCGAAGATGAAGAAGGTGATGAGGTTCGAGAAGCCCATGCCGCTCCAGACGTCGACGCGCATCTTCCGGATCGCCTGCGGCGTCGCCTGTGCGCGGCGCTTCGCGATCGAGGTCTCGCCGTGGAGGATGTCGTCCTCGACCTCCTGCGACGTCTGCCAGAAGAAGAGGTACGGCGAGATGGTGGTACCGAGCACGGCCGCGAGGAGGAAGATGTGGTCGCGCGTGAGGGTAAAGGAGGGCACGAGGGTGTGGTGGAGCACGTTCGCCCAGTCGAGGTGCACCGCGAGCGCGACGATGACGTATGAGAACATCGCGAGCGCGAGGTACTTGAGATACTTCGCGTAGCGCGCGTAGGAGGTAAATATCTGGAGCACGAGCGAGACCGACGCGAAGGCGACGACGAGGAGCTCGACCGAGGTCGTCGGCAGGAGGAGCCGCGTCGCGGCCGCCATCGCGCCCAAGTCGGCGGCGATGTTGAGCGCGTTCGCCGCGAAGAGGAGCGCGGTCACCGCGTAGAGCGCGCGCGGCGAGTAGTGGCGGCGGATGTTCGCCGCGAGCCCCCGGCCCGAGACGACGCCGATGCGCGCGCACATCTCCTGCACCACCGACATGAAGGGGTAGGTGAAGAGCGACAGCCAGATGAGCTGGAAGCCGTACCGCGCGCCCGCCTGCGAGTAGGTGACGATGCCCGAGGGATCGTTGTCGGCGGCGCCGGTGGTGAGGCCGGGCCCCAAGGTAGACCAGTAGCTCCCCGCGCGCTTGAAGGGCTTCGCGTGGCGGAGCGCACGCCCCCCCTTCGCGACGAAGCGCACGCTCCGGTCAAGTGCCTTCGAAGGCGCGCCGAACGCGCCTTCGATCCGCTTCCCGACGTTCCCGTTCGCCATGTGCTTATAACTATAGCGTACCGGCGCCTGCGCGCCGGCCGCTACGCACACCGTGCGCGCACGTCACACCGCAATCGCCGCGAGGAGCGCTGCCCTCCCCTCGCCGCTCGTCGCCGAGCACGGCACGACCGGCGACTCGCCCGCCGCCGCGCGGATAGCCTTGAGCGCCGCGGCGCGCTCCTTCTGATTGAGCTTGTCGATCTTGTTCGCCACGACGAGGTGCGGGTGCCCCTGCTCGCGGAGGACGCGCAGCATCTCCGTATCAAACGCCGTCACGCCCGCCTTCGCGTCGACGATGAGCGCAACGAGGCGCGGCGTCACCTCCGCGTACAGGAGGTACCAGAGGATCATCTTCTTTATTTTCTCCTTCCGCTTCGGGTCGACGCGGGCGTAGCCGTAGCCGGGCAGGTCGACGAAGTAGCACGCGCCGTCGTTGATGGAGAAGAAGTTCAGCTCGGTCGTCTTGCCCGGCGTCTTGCCCACCTTGACCAGATTCTTGCGCCCCGTGAGCATGTTGATGACGCTCGACTTCCCCACGTTCGAGCGGCCGACGAACGCCACCTGCGGCACGCCGTCGTACAATATCGGCGTCGTCCCGATAACCCCCCGCACGAACGCCGCCGATCGTATCTCCGTATGCTCCTGCGCCATACCTCGAGCATACCGCATCCCGGCCGATATGCCACAGTTGACGAATCTGTGGCGTACGGCCGCCCTCCGGGCGGCCTTCCCCTTTTCAGCGCGCGGTTGAACAAACGGCTCCAATAGCGTATCCTCTAAATACTTGCCGGGTCGTCTAAAGGTAGGACAGCGGTTTCTGGCACCGTCAATCGGGGTTCGAGTCCCTGCCCGGCAGCAAAATAAGGAGA
>CAYZWA010000069.1:0-2222 GCA_964482105.1 uncultured Candidatus Saccharibacteria bacterium | reverse complement strand
CTATCATACCATCCGCGCAAGCGTGCGCGGCGCAAGGGTGGTGATTAGGTGTGTATGAGTAGTGAGCGCGTGCACAAACCTTTGCGGCACGCTCTAGCGTGCGAGCGCGAGCCAGGCAGCAAGCGGCACATCCTCGGCACGCACGGCGGCCGGCACGCGCGCCGCCTCGGCAGCGTAGCCGGCTTCGGCGAGATTCTTAGCGAGCCTCTTGCGCTTGTGCGCGAAGCCGGCGTGGATGAGCGCGAAGAAGCGCGTCTCGGCGCGCGCGGATGCCGAGTCCGACGCACGGCCTTTCGTGTGTCGGGCGAAGCGCCGGCGCGAGATATCTCGTATCGTCAGGACCGCCGAGTCCACCTTCGGCGGCGGCGCGAACGCCCCGCGCGACACGGTAAAGGCGTACGCAGGGTCGCCGTATGCCTTCACCGAGAGCGAGAGGAGGCTCTCCTTCTTGTCCCGCGCGATGCGCGTGGCGACCTCCTTCTGCACGAGGAGCGTCATAGCCTTCGGCTGACGTGCCGCGCCGAGGAAGCGGCGCAGGATCTCGCCGGTGAGGTAGTACGGGATGTTCGCGACGAGCGCGTATCCGCGCGGGAGCGTGTCGATGGCGAAGGTGCGCACGTCGCCGTGGATGAGCGTGAGCCGGCCGGCCGCGAGCTCGCCGGCGAATGTCTCGCGCAGCGTCGCGACGAGCGCCGCATCGGCTTCGAGCGCGATCACCTGCCCGGCGCGCGCGAGGAGCTCGCGGGTGAGGATGCCCGTGCCCGGGCCGATCTCGAAGACGGTATCGCGCCGCGTGAGCTTCGCCGCCTCCGCGATGCGCGCCGCGAGCGCGGGGCGCGTGAGGAAGTGCTGCCCGAGCGACTTCTTGGCTTTATGCGAGATTGGCATATCCTTCTCTGCGGTGACGGATGGCAAGCACGCATACCGTGTTTCCGCGAACCTGAAAGACGATCCGCCAATCACCTACTCTGAGCACGCGATACCGGCGGAGCTTGTGACGCAGCGGCTTGCCGAAAACTTCTGGCGCGGTGGCGAGCTTTTCTTGAACGGCGTACGCGAGTTCGGCACGCACGGTCGGATCAATCTTGGGCACGTCGCGCTGTTGCGCCCGATCCGAGAAGCAGACACGGTACATGTATTACGCAGTACGACGACGTGCTCGCGGTGGCAATCCCCAAAACTCCTCGGGCGATAGCCACCGCTTTGTCGTCTTACGTCGCCGCTCGGCCAATTCGGCGAGCGCGCGATCCTCGTCGTCGGAGATGTTGTCCATAGCCTCGCGCAACAGTCGCGCCGCAACGGTCGCCCGCGGACTCGCTTCGCGTTTGGCGCGCTGACGAAGCTCCTTCGCCATGTCGGGCGCGAGGGTGATAAGCAAGCGCTCTTTAGTCGTAGCCATATATCAAAAGTGTATCACCTCCAGGAATGCACGCAATGGTTCCGACGGAGCGGCCTTGGCGCTCCCGGTTGAGGACAGGCTCGCGGTCATCTTGGCCTGCATGCCCGCGTGCGTAACATGCGAGATGGCAACAATGAAAAGATCGTGTCCTCTCTGCTAGAGAGGACACCCGTCATGCTCTACGACGGAGCCGACCGTAGGTTGTGGCGCAAGGAGCGGAACATCCCTTCGGCGGTTACCCCTTGGGAGACAGAGCCGTAGTTCCCCCACGCGTGAGCGTGTACGCGCACGATCCGCGAGCCGCGCGTCAGGTTCAGAGCAATCTGGAAGCGCCAATCGCCGCCCTTCATCGCATTTGCGAATCCGGACTCCTTCATGAGGAGGACGCCGACGGAACCCCCGTCTGAAGCGGTCTTCACTACCCGGTATCCCATGCGGGCAGCAGCCCACCCCGCCATCGTGCGAAACCGCTGCCCCGATACCGCGTGATGCAGCCTGACCGTACCTTCGACGTCATCCGTGACCGCCGGATGGGTAGCCTGTCCTACTGCCATAGTCACGCCCACGCCGGACACCGCGACTCCTGCGACACCGAGAGCACTTACCGCCGCGAGCGGTATAGCGACACAACCGGACAGGGACAGAGCGATTACGGAGACCACCGCGAGTAACGTAATACCATGTTTCATTTCAACGACCCTCCATACCACGGCAACGGGATTGTTGCCGCTTCTATCGATACTCCTATCACGACACTGGAAAAACGCAACCCCTTATTCGATGACCTGTTCATAGCCGCCCGTCTCGTCGTAACGCATGAGCG
>CAYZWA010000068.1:0-2348 GCA_964482105.1 uncultured Candidatus Saccharibacteria bacterium | reverse complement strand
TATGTACGCCCTCGTCTCGGCTGTCGTGCGCGTGTTGAAGAAGGTGGTGCCGGAGCCGGTAGCGCGGGCGCTACGGCCGGCGTACCACCGCGCGCTCGCGCTTGTCATGGCGCTCGCATACGGCTTCCCGGCCCGAAGGCTCACGGTCATCGGGGTGACGGGCACGAAGGGCAAGTCGACCACGGCTGAGATGCTCTTCACGATCCTGCGCGCTGGCGGCCATAAGACCTCCCTCCTCTCGACCATCCGCTTCGCCCTCGACGACGAGTCGGAGCCGAACCTGCACAAGATGTCCTTGCCTGGCCGCGGCTTCGCGCAGCAATTCATGAAGAAGGCGCTCGATGCGGGCTGCACGCACCTTGTTATCGAGATAACGAGCGAGAGCGCTATCCAGCACCGCCACCGCCACCTCGCCCTCGACGGCCTCATCGTCACCAATATCCAGCGCGAGCACCTCGAGAGCCACGGCGGCTTCGGCCCGTACGTCGCAGCCAAGCGCGCTATCGTCGCCGAGCTCGAACGCTCGCCCAAGCGCGAGCGCATCCTCGTGGCGAGCGACGACCAGGCCGAGACGCACGCCTTCCTCGGCGCGCACGTCTCGCGCGCGATCCCTTTCAGCAAGCGCGAGCTCGCCCAGCTTGCGAGCGATGATGCTCACGTGCGCTTCTCCTACGCGGGTACGGCCTTCGCCCTTCCCCTCCCCGGCACCTTCAACGCGCTGAACGCGCTCGCGGCGGTGAAGATGGGCGAGGCGCTCGGCGTCGCGCGCGAGACAGCGGCGGCGGCGCTCGCGGCGCTTGCGCCGGTCAAGGGCCGCGTCGAGCGTATCGACGCAGGGCAAGAGTTCCTCGTCGTCGTCGACTACGCGCATACGCCCGACTCGCTTGAGGCGCTCTACGGCGCCTTCCCGAACCACCGCAAAATCTGCGTCCTCGGCAACACGGGCGGCGGCCGCGACGCGTGGAAGCGCCCCGAGATGGGCCGCATCGCCGACGAGGCGTGCGATACGGTCATCCTCACTGATGAAGACCCGTATGACGAAGACCCGCGCGCCATCGTCGAGGCCATGGCGAAGGGCATGGCGCGGAAGCCCGAGATCATCATGGACCGGCGCAAGGCGATACGCGCGGCCCTTCGACACGCCGAGGGCGAGGCGCGACAGGGTACAGATGTTGCCGTCTTGGTTTCCGGCAAGGGCACCGACCCCTTCATCATGGGCCCCAATGGCACGAAGACCCCGTGGAGCGACGCCGCGGTCGTGCGCGAGGAGCTCGCCCGCATCCGGGAGAAAGTCTGATAGTATCAAGGTATGCAACACGATGCGTGGTTTTTCGTCGGGGTGTTCGTCTTCATATTCGTCATCTGGATCCTGACCGGCGGGCCGACGCACCCGATCGCCTTCTCCGGCCCGACTCTCGCCGCGCCGCAGCAGATCGGTGGCGGCACCTACCTCTCCTTCCCTACCGCGTCATTCGGCTTCGGGGGCGGCCAGACGATCTCACTCCCAGGCTCGTCGAGCGGCAACGGCGGGTCAGGGGCGCTCTCGCTCCCGACCCTGGTCGGCGGCACCTTCGGTACCGCGTCGCCATACTACGGCATCGTGACCCTCAGCCACGGCGTCTCGAGCCCCGGCGCGACCGACCCGAAGCGGGAATACGTCACGCTCCGCGTCTCGGGGAGCGCCCAGACGCCGGTCGACATCACCGGCTGGACGCTCGAGAGCGACACGACCGGCAATGCCTCGGTAATCCCGAAGGGCACCGAGCTCCCTCGGTCGGGGGTCATTAACGCCGCGCAGGATATCGTGCTCACCCCCGGCGAGCAGGCAATCATCATCTCCGGCCAGTCGCCTATCGGTGCCTCCTTCCGCGAGAACGAGTGCATCGGCTACCTGAGCTCCTTCCAGACCTTCTATCCTTCCCTGCCGCAGACCTGCCCCGACCCGAGCACTGAGCTCACGGCCCACTACGGCGAGTACTATATCCGCGACGCGAGCTGCATCGACTACGTCGACACGATCCCGCGCTGCAAGACCGTGCTCACGCCGCCCACGACCCTGACAGGCGTCTGCCAATCATTCCTCGTGAAATACCTCAACTATAACGGCTGCGTCACCGCGCACCAGGCCGACGCCGACTTCGCAGGCGACACGTGGCGCGTCTACCTCGGCCGCTCCGACTCGCTGTTCCGCACCAAGCACGAGATCGTGAAGCTTCTCGACAAGGACGGCAAGACCGTCGACGCGTTCAGCTATTAGGTGTAGATTGAAGAAGCGCGCCCATAGCTCAGTCGGTAGAGCAGCTCCCTTTTAAGGAGACGGTCGGTGGTTCGAGCCCACCTGGGCGCAC
>CAYZWA010000067.1:0-2615 GCA_964482105.1 uncultured Candidatus Saccharibacteria bacterium | reverse complement strand
CGCGCCTTCCTTTTTGTGCGGAGAAACGCGCGCGGCCGCCCGGGAGGGCGGCCGCGCATCTCTGTTCTCTATTCTGAATGCTATCGCATCGGGGCGCTCGGCTTCGGCTCCGGGCGCTCGGCCTGGAGGTCGGTGATAGACGCGTGCTTCTTGCTCCCGGCGAAGCCGGTACCGGCCGGGATGAGACGACCGAGGATGACGTTCTCTTTAAGCCCGCGAAGCCGGTCGACCGAGCCGCGCAGCGACGCGTTGATGAGGATCTTCGTCGTCTGCTCGAAGGATGCGGCAGAGAGGAAGGAGCGGCGCGAGAGCGCGCTCTCCTTGATGCCGAGCACGATCTCCTTCGCCTGCGGCGCGATCTTGTTCGCCGCCTCCATCTCTTTAACCGCCTTCGCGAACTCCCAATCCTCGACGACGTCGCCGACCGACCAGTCGGTGTCGCCGGCGTCGGTCACCTTCACGCGGCTGAACATCTGCTTCACCACCACCTCGAGATGCTTGTGCGACACCGGCGCACCCTGGAGCTCGTAGATCTTCGCCGCTTCGGTGATGATGTACTCCTGCGTCACCGCGCGGCCGGCGCGCTCGAAGAGCTCGTCGAGATCGGCCGAGCCGTCGGTGAGGATCTGCCCCTTCGCGACCACGTCTCCCTCGCGCACCAAGGGCACGCGCGGGAAGGGCGCGAGGTACTCGTAGGCCGAGCCGTCCTTCTTCCCCTGCCCCGCCTCGGGCGCGACGACGATGACCTTCTCGCGATCGACCTCCTTGACCTCGGTCACGATGCCGTCGGACTTCGAGATGACCGCCGGATTCTTGGGCGAGCGCTTCTCGAAGACCTCCTCGACGCGCGGGAGGCCGCTCGTGATGTCGCCACCCACCGAGGCCACGCCGCCAGCGTGGAAGGTGCGCATGGTGAGCTGGGTGCCCGGCTCGCCGATAGCCTGCGCGGCGACCGTACCGACCGCCTCGCCGAGGTCGACGATCTCGCGGCTCGTGAGGTCCATGCCGTAGCAGGTCTGGCAGACGCCGTAGTGCGTCTCGCAGCTCATCGCCGAGCGTGCCACGACCGACGTGACCGACTGGGCCGCCGCGAGCGCCTGTGCGTCGTCGATGGTGAGATAGTGCCCTTTCTTGAAGAGCGTGACGCCATCGCCGTCGATCACGTCTTCGGCGAGCACGCGACCGCGCAGTGCCTCGGCGTAGTCGATCTGGATGCCCGAGGCGCTCACGCGGTTGATCTTGACGCCGCGCGTCGTGCCGCAGTCGCGCTCGGTGATGATCGAATCCTGCGCGACGTCGAAGAGGCGGCGCGTGAGGTACCCGGACTTCGCGGTACCGAGCGCGGTGTCGGTGAGCCCCTTGCGCGAGCCGTGCGTGGACATGAAGTACTCGATCGGGTTCAGCCCCTCGATCATCGAGGAGACGATCGGCACCTCGATGGTCGCTCCCGAGGTGTCCTGGATAAGCCCCTTCATGCCGACCATCTGCGAGAGGTTCCCCATCGAGCCGCGCGAGCCGGACTTGATGATGTCGTAGACCGGGCTCATCGAGTCGAGCGACTCTTCGATCGCGGTCTCGACGGCCTGTTTCGCCGCCTGCCACGTCTCGATCGCCATGCGGTACTTCTCGTCGGCCGAGAGGAGGCCGTTCTGATAGTCCGCCTCGATACGGGCGACCTTCGCCTGCGCGTCGGTGATGATCCGGCGCTTCTCTGCCGACACCTCGATGTCGCCGATCGACCACGTGACGCCCGAGAGCGTCGCGTATGCGAAGCCGAAGTGCTTCACGCGGTTGATGATATCCGGCACCGCGTCGAGGCCGTAGCGGCTGATGCTGTCGTTCACGATGCGGCCGAGTGCCTTCTTCGTGACCGCTTCGTTGACGAACGGGTAGTCGCTCGGGAGCACCGTGTTGAAGAGGAGCCGGCCGACCGTCGTCTCGAAGAGCTTCCCGTCGAAGATCGCATACTTCTCCTTGCCCTCGACCGGCAGTACCGTGATCTTCGCGCGCATGTCGATCGCGCCGTAGTCGTACGCGAGGATAGCGGCGTTCGGCGAGGCGAAGTGTTCGCCCTCGCCCTTGGCGCCAGGGATGTCGCGCGTGAGCCAGTAGATGCCGAGCGCGATGTCGTGTGACGTCGCGACCACCGGTGCGCCGCTCCCCGGCTTCAGGATGTTCTTGTTCGCGCTCATGACGTTCTCCGCCTCCCACTGCGCCTCCTCGGACAGCGGAACGTGCACGGCCATCTGGTCGCCGTCGAAGTCCGCGTTGAACGCCGGGCACACGAGCGGGTGGAGCTGGATCGCGTCACCCTCGATGAGCTGCGGGCGGAAGGCCTGGATACCCTGGCGGTGCAGAGTCGGCGCGCGGTTCAAGAGCACATACTTGCCCTGGATCGCCTCTTCGAGGATCTCCCACACCTCCGGCACGCCGTCCTCAATGAGGCGCCCGGCACCGCGGATGTTGAACGCGAGCTCGCGCTCAAGAAGCCCGGCGATGACGAATGGGCGGAAGAGCTCGAGCGCCATGTGCTTCGGGAGACCGCACTGATCGAGCTCGAGGTTCGGACCGACGACGATCACCGAGCGGCCCGAGTAGTCGACGCGCTTGCCGAG
>CAYZWA010000066.1:0-2664 GCA_964482105.1 uncultured Candidatus Saccharibacteria bacterium | reverse complement strand
GCGACCTCTTCGGGCGTGCCCTTCGCGATGACCTTGCCGCCGCCCGCGCCGCCCTCGGGGCCGAAGTCGATGAGCCAGTCGGCGCTCTTGACCACGTCAAGGTTGTGCTCGATGACGACGACCGTGTTGCCGCGATGCACGAGCTCCTGGAGGATCTCGATCAGCTTCGCGACGTCGTCGTAGTGGAGGCCGACTGTCGGCTCGTCGAGGAGGTAGAGGGTCTTCATCGGCATCGGGCGGTAGAGCTCGCTCGCGATCTTGACCCGCTGCGCCTCGCCGCCCGAGAGGGTCGTCGCGCTCTGGCCGAGCGTGAGGTACTCGAGCCCGGTCGCGTTCAGGGAGCGCAAGCGGTCGGCCACCGCGGGGATATCGTTGAAAAATTGTTCGGCCTCTTCGACCGTCATATGGAGCACGTCGTGAATGGTCTTGCCGCGATAGGTCACCTCAAGCGTCTCCTTCATGAAGCGCTTCCCTTCGCACACGTCGCAGGTCACGTAGACCGTCGGCAGGAAGTGCATCTCGACCGCGATGACGCCGTTGCCCTGGCACGCCTCGCAGCGCCCGCCCGGCACGTTGAAGGAGAAACGCCCCGGCTTCCACCCGCGCGCCCGCGCCTCGCTGGTCGCCGCGAAGAGGTCGCGGATGTGGCTCATCGCGCCGGTGTAGGTCGCGGGGTTGCTGCGCGGCGTGCGGCCGATGGGTGACTGGTCGATAAGCACCGTGCGGCCGACATACTCGGTGCCGGTGAGCTTCGCGATGTGTTCGAGCTTGGCCTCGCGCCTGCTCTGTCGCGCAGCGATATTCTTATGCAGGATGTCGTAGAGGAAGGTCGACTTGCCCGAGCCCGAGACGCCGGTGATGCAGGTGAGCCGGCCGAGCGGGAGATCGACATCCTGGTTCTTGAGGTTGTGCAGCGTCGCGCCCCTGACCCGCAGCCACCCCTTCTCGCTCTCGCGGCGCGCCTCGGGCACGGGAATCAACGCTTCGCCGCGCAGATAGCTGAGCGTGCGCGAGCCGTGCGCGCTCTTCTTCGCCGCGAGGAGCTCGTCGAGCCAGCCGTGTGCCACGACCTCTCCGCCATGCACGCCCGCACCAGGTCCGATGTCGACCAGGTAGTCGGCCGAGGCGATCGTATCTTCGTCGTGCTCGACCACGATGATGGTGTTGCCGAGGTCTTTGAGCGTGAGCAGGGTCGCGATGAGGCGGTCGTTGTCACGCTGATGGAGGCCGATCGTCGGCTCGTCGAGCACGTACAGGGCGCCGGTGAGACCGCTCCCGAGCTGCGATGCGAGCCGGATGCGCTGCGCCTCGCCGCCCGAGAGGGTCGCGGCGCTGCGGTCGAGCGAGAGATAATCGAGGCCGACGTCGAGGAGGAATGTGAGGCGGTTGTCGATCTCGCGCACGATAGGCGCGGCGATGTCCCGCTTCATCTCGGAGAGGTCGAGGCGGTCGATGAACGCCTTCGCGTCGGTAATCGAGAGGCGGACGAAGTCGACGATGTTCAGGCCGAGCCCATGATTAGACGTCGTACGTCCGGATTCCGAGGAGGACGTACGACGTCCCCCCATTCCGGACGCGCCCTTCAGGTACACCCGCAACGCCTCGGGGCGCAGGCGCTTCCCCTCGCAGACCGGACACGGCGTCTCGGAGAAGAGCGATTCGGTACCGAGCCCGTTGCAGGCCGGGCACGCGCCGTAGGGCGAGTTGAAGGAGAAGAGTCGCGGCTCCACCTCGGGGAAGGACGCGCCGCACTCGGGGCAGATGAACTTCGACGAGAGCGTCTCCTCGGTGCCATCGGCGTGGGTAATCTTGACGAGCCCCTCCGCCTCCTTGAGCGCGAGCTCGAGGGCCTCCGAGAGCCGCTCGCGCGCAGCAGACGGCGAACGCGCGAAGTCTGAGACATAGATGCGGTCCACGAGCGCGTCGATGCTGTGGCGCTTGTTCCTATCGAGGACGATCTTCTCGCGCAGGCTCTGCGTCTTGCCGTCGATGACGACCTTCTCGAAGCCCTTGCCGAGAAGGTCGTAGAGGAGCTGGTAGTACTCGCCCTTGCGCCCCACGACGACCGGTGCCGAGACGGTTACCGCCGCCTTGTCGACCGCGACGCCCATCACCGTGGTGTCGGCACCCTTGCGCCGCGCCTCGACGCGGTCGAGCACCATCTTGATCATCTCCTCCTTCGAGAGGCGCGCGATCGGCACGTCGTGGTTGACGCAGTAGGGCTGCCCCGCGCGCGCGTAGAGGACGCGCAGGTAGTCATATATTTCCGTAATCGTCGCGACGGTCGAGCGCGGATTGTTGGAGCGGCTCTTCTGGTCGATAGAGATGGCCGGCGAGAGGCCGGCGATCTCGTCGACATCCGGCTTCGCCATCTGGTTCAAGAACTGCCGCGCGTAGGCGCTGAGCGACTCGACATAGCGCCGCTGCCCCTCGGCGAAGATGGTGTCGAAGGCCAAGGACGACTTGCCCGAGCCCGAAAGGCCGGTGATGACCGTCATCGCCCCGCGCGGCATCTCGACGTCGACGCCCTTCAGGTTATGGGTGCGCGCACCCTTCACCGAGAGCCAGTCGCTCCCGTGCCGGTGTTCATGCTTCTGTCGTTTGGTCGCCATACGCTGAAAGTTGCCCGCAAAGCATACCACAGGTGAGCCCACTCTGGAACCC
>CAYZWA010000065.1:0-2721 GCA_964482105.1 uncultured Candidatus Saccharibacteria bacterium | reverse complement strand
TATCGCGGAAGTGCCTCGGGCGCGGCGTGGCGCATGGTGATGTCGCCGTGGGGCTCGGCTTGTTCGGCCGATATGGCGCCCTGCTTGACGAGCTCGAGGAGGGCGAGGAAGGAGACGATGACCGCGACGCGCTCCTTGGCACCCGCGCCGGTGAATGACTTGAACGAGAGCGTCATCGCGCTCCGGATGCGTTTCGAGAGATTATCCATCGCCTCTTCGAGCGAGATGGCGGGCGCGACGCGACGCTCGGGGAGCTTCTCCACCTCCTTGCGCGCGGCGAGCGCCTTCGTGAGCGCGGTCGCGAGCGTCTCGGGCGTGCAATCGCGCGCGGGGGCGAAGACCGGCTCGGGCGCGCGCTCGCCGGCCGGGTAGAGCGGCGATGCGCCGAAGATGCGCCCGAGCTCGCTCGCCGCCGCGCGCACCTGCTCGTAGGCGGCGAGGCGGCGCTTCAGGTCGTCGACATCGCCCTGCTCCTCTTCGGTGAGCGTCATGTCGGGGATGAGCGACTTCGACTTTATGAGGATGAGGGTCGCGGCAATCTGGACGAACGTCGCGGTCTCGTCGATCGGGAAGACGTCCTGGGTGCGCACATGCTCGATGAACTCTTCGGTGATGGCCGCGAGGGCGAGGTCGTTCACGAGGAGCTTGCGGGCGTGAATGAGGTCGAGCACGAGCTCGAACGGGCCGTGGTACGCCTCGGTGTGGATCGAGAAGCCGGTCTTACTCGTCGTGGCCGGGTACATGCGAGATATGGAGCTCGTCGAGCTGCGCGTCGGAGAGCGGTTTGGGCGCCTGCATCACCGCCGTCTGGCCGCCGCGGGTCATCGGGAAGGCTTGTACCTCGCGCAGGTAGGTCTCGCCGGTAAGGTTCATGAGGTTGCGTTCGATACCGAGCGCGATGCCGCCGTGGGGCGGCGTGCCGAGCTTGAAGGCTCGCAGCATGTGGCCGATGCGCTCCTCGGTCTCTTCGCGCGTCATGCCCATCACCCGGTAGGTCGCCTCGAGGATCTCCGGCCGGTGCGCACGGATCGAGCCGCCGCCAGATTCGAAGCCGTTGCACACGAGGTCGTACTGGGTCGTGAGGATCTCGTCGACGCGCTCGCCCTTCAGGAGCCAATCGACATGCTCGGGAATCGGCATCGAGAACGGGTTGTGGGTGAAGGTCCACTTCCCTTCCGCGGTCTTCTCGAAGAAGGGGAAATTGACCACCCACGCGTACGCGAGGATGCCGCGCGCCTTCTCCTCGTCGGTGCGCAGATCGAACTTGTCCGCGCCGTATGTCTCCATCGCCTCCCGATAAGAGATGCGCGGGAAGGGTTTCTCTTTGATCGTGTAGCCCATCGCCTCGACCGTCTCGGTGACCATGCCCTCGACAAGGCTCATCACGTCATCCATCGTCGCGAACGAGAGCTCGATATCGACCTGGCTGTGCTCGAAGCCGCGGTCGGCACGCAGGTCTTCGTCGCGCACCGCGCGCGCGATCTGGAAGTAGCGCTCGAAGCCCGCGGTCATGAGGAGCTGCTTGTACTGCTGCGGCGATTGCGGGAGCGCATAAAATTTCCCCGGGTGGAGGCGCGAAGGGACGACGAAATCACGCGAGCCCTCGGGTGTCGACTCGGTGAGGAGCGGCGTCTCGATCTCGGTGAAGTCGCGCGCGAAGAGATACTCGCGGCAGCGGCGGACGAACTCGCTGCGCGTGCGCATGTTCTGCTGCATCCGCGCGCTCCGCAGGTCGAGGTAGCGGTATGCGGCGCGGATGTGTTCGTCGATCTCGCGCGTGTCGCCCGATGTGTCGAACGGCAGCGGCTCAGAGGGGTTCAACACCTCGATGTCCTGCACCTCGAGCTCGAGGTCGCCATTCGGCTTCTCCGCCTGGACATTCTTCTCCGGGCGCTTGTTGACGACGCCGGTCACGCGCACGACATACTCGTCGCGCGTCTCCTTGGCCGCCTCCATCGCGTCTGACTTCGGGAGGACGACGCCTTGTACCGTGCCCGACCGGTCGCGGAAGTCGAAGAAGACCATCTTGCCCTGGTCCCGCCGCACGTCCACCCAGCCCGAAATAGAAACGGTCTCCCCCACGTGGCTCCCCAGCTCCCCGATAAGCGTTCGTTCCATATGATGAGTAACTATATACTATGCCACCCCGATCGCGCGCTTGACGCGGTCGAGCTTGGCGGCGGCGACGGCGCGGGCCTCGCGCGCGCCGGCGGCGAGGATGTCGTCGACGACGTCGGGCTGCGCTTTGAGTTCTTCATACTTCGCGCGGATGGGCGCGAGGTAGCGGTCGAGATCGTCGACGAGGAGCTCCTTGAGCGCCTTGTAGTTGCCCGCATGCTCAGCATAGAGCGGCTCGAGCTCGCTCTCGCTGCGCACGAGCTTGTGTATCGCGTAGACGTTCTCCGGCCGGGTGCCCGAGCTGTCAGTGACGATGCTCATCACGCGCTTCTTGAGCTCATCGGTGCTCGCGAAGAGCGGGATGACGTTGCCGTAGCTCTTGCTCATCTTCTGCCCGTCGGTGCCGGGCACCACGGCGACCTCGGGCATGATGTAGGGCTCGGGGAGCGTGAAGACGTCTTCTTTATAGACGCGGTTGAACTTCTCGGCGATGTCGCGCGCATACTCGATGTGCTGCTTCTGGTCAGCCCCCACCGGGACGACCGCGGCGTCGTAGAGGAGGATGTCGGCGGCCATGAGGACGGGATAGTTGAAGGTGCCGAC
>CAYZWA010000064.1:0-2773 GCA_964482105.1 uncultured Candidatus Saccharibacteria bacterium | reverse complement strand
TGAAAGGCGTGATACGCTAGAGCCAATGGACGTGAAGATTGACCCTTCATGGAAAGCGCGGCTCGCGGGGGAGTTTGCGCAGCCGTACTTCAAAGAGCTTACGGACTTCGTGAGGGAGGAATATAAAGGCGAGGCGGTGTACCCGCCGCCCAAATATATCTTCCGTGCGTTCGACCTCTGCCCGTTCGAGAAGGTGAAGGTCGTCATACTCGGCCAGGATCCGTATCACGGGAAGGGGCAGGCCAACGGCCTCTGCTTCGCGGTGTCTGACGGCGTCGCGCTCCCGCCCTCGCTCCAGAATATCTTTAAAGAGATCGAGAGCGATCTCGGCGCACCGCTCGGGCACCGCTCGGGCGACCTCTCGCGCTGGGCCGAGCAGGGCGTGCTGCTCTTGAACGCGACGCTGACCGTCCGCGCGCGCATGGCAGGGAGCCACCAGGGTCGCGGGTGGGAGCACTTTACCGATGCCGCCATCAAAGCGCTCTCCGACGAGCGCGCGCATCTCGTCTTCATACTCTGGGGCAACTACGCGAAGGCGAAGGGCGCGCAGATAGACCGCAGCAAGCACCTCGTCCTCGAGTCGGCGCACCCCTCGCCCTTCTCCGCCGCCTCGGGCTTCTTCGGCTGCAAGCACTTCAGCAAGGCGAACGAGTATCTTGAAGCACACGGCGAGACGCCGATTGATTGGCTGTAGTGCCTACCAGATTTTGGCGCGATCCTTTGGTGTGCGGTAGAGCTTATCGCCCTTTTTAACGCCAAATGCCTCATAGAATTCGTGGAGGTTCGATGCTGGGCCGTTGATGCGGAAGATGCCAGGCGAGTGCGGATCGGTGAGCACCTGCATCTTCTGGAATTCGGGGCGCGTATTCTCGCGCTCGAAGAGGGCGAACGCGAGGAAGAAGCGCTGCTCGGGCGTGAAGCCGTCGATATCGGTGCGATCGGTTTTCGCGAGACGGAGCTGGTACGCGTCAAAGGCGATTGATGCGCCACCGAGGTCGGCGACATTCTCACCGAGCGTGAGCGCTCCGTTCACCTTCATGCCGTCGGCCACAGTGTACCGATCGAACTGTTTCTTGAGGACACTCGTACGCTTCTCAAATTGGGACTTATCTTTAGCCGTCCACCAGTTCTTCATGTTGCCCTTGGCGTCGAATTTCGCGCCCTGGTCGTCGAAACCGTGCGTGATCTCGTGTCCGATGACCGAGCCTATAGCGCCATAGTTAAGTGCGTCATCGAATTGTTCGCCAAAGAACGGCGGCTGGAGGATGCCGGCGGGGAAGACGATCTCGTTCATCACAGGATTGAAGTACGCGTTTACCGTCTGCGGATACATAAGCCACTCGGCGCGGTCGATGGGCTTGCCAAGCTTCTTCAGTTCGCGCTTGGCAGCGAAGCGCGTTGAGCGCATGAGGTTGCCCGCGTAGTCATCTGCGCGAATCACGAGGCCGCGGTAGCTCTTCCACTTGTCCGGATAGCCGATCTTGCGCGTCATCGCGTGGAGCTTATGCAGCGCCTTCTGCTTCGTCGCAGGGCTCATCCAGTCGAGATTCTTGATGCGTGCCTCATATGCCTCGAAGAGGTCGTCGACGAGCCCGCTCATGCGCACTTTTGCCGCGGGCGTGAAGTGGCGCTTCACGTACACCTGTCCGAGAAGCTCGCCGAGCTCGCCGTTGACCGCGTTTAGCGTGCGGCGCCAGAGCGGCTTCATCTTCTCGCTGCCGGTGAGGATCTTGCCGTAGAAAGAGAAACTCTGGCGCACGAATGCCGAGGAAAGCGCGCCCGCATAGTCGTTTACGAGGTGCCACTCAAGATACGTCTGCCAATCGGCGAGCGAGACCGCGTCGAAGAAGCCGCTCATCTTAGTGATGAATTCAGGCTGCATGAGGATAACCTTCGCGGGCGGCTCGATACCGATGCCTGTAAAGTAGGCGTTCCAGTCGACACGCGGCGCAAGCTTCTTGAGATCACGAAGTGACTTCTTGTGGTACGTCTTGTCGGCATCGCGCACATCTTCCTTGCACATCGACGCCTTGGCGAGCTTGGTCTCAAGCGCGAGCAGCTTCTGCGTGTCGCGTGCGGCTGCGGGCTTGTCGCGCCCCATGAGCCGGAAGAGCGCTTCGACATGTGCCTCATAGGCACGACGTACGCGCTCGGACTCCGCGTCCTTCTTGAGGTAGTAGTCACGTTCGGGCAGGCCGAGGCCGTCTTGGCCGAGGTAGAGGATATAACGATCGCTCGCCTTAGCGTCCTGATCGATCATGAGCCCCCACGCGACGCCGACGCCGATCAGGTGGAGCTCAGCGATGACGCGCACGAGTGCATCCATCGAGTCAATCTTCGCGATCTTCTTGCGCAAAGCGTCGAGCGGTGTCGCCTTGAGCGCAGCACGGCGCTTCGTGTCCATGCCAGAGCGGAAGAAGTCGTGCATCATGCGCTCGGGCGAGCCTGCGGCGAGCGACCGCTCCGCGGCGAGGTCCTTGAGGATCGCGTGCAGCTGCTGGTCGACGTCGGCGCGCAGCTTCAAGAAGCTGCCCCAACGAGACTCGTGCGGCGGAATCGGGTTCTTCTTCATCCAACCGCCGCTTGCGTAGTGGTACAGGTCGTCTTGCGGACGCACCTGCGCATCCATGCCGTTTACATCAAATCCCCAACCATTCTTTTTTGTCGTCATAATCTGCATGGTACCCGAAAAGACGCGGGCATGCTATCGTTTTTCACATGACCGTCTCAGAAGTCCGGCAGCGTTTTCTTGATTTCTTTAATGCGCGTGGAC
>CAYZWA010000063.1:0-2784 GCA_964482105.1 uncultured Candidatus Saccharibacteria bacterium | reverse complement strand
CGGCATCGGCGATGACGGCGCCTCCATACCGCGTGCCGTCGTCCGTCGCCTGCGCGCTACCTCGACCCCGTCAACTCCCGATAGAACGCCTCCTCGTCTGCGGGGAGCGTCTGCATGCCCTTCAGGCGCCGATCGGCGAGCGCGTAGGCCCGCCGGATGCTAAGCCGCGCGAGGAAGCGCACGTTGTGCGAGATGACGACGAGCGCGCCCGGGAAGCCGTCGAGCGCATCGGCGATGACGTCGAGCGTCTCGATGTCGAGATTGTTCGTCGGCTCGTCGAGCACGAGGAGGTCGATCGGGCGACTCGTCGCCTGGGCGAGCGCGAGCCGGGCCGTCTCGCCGCCCGAGAGCGTGCCCGCCGGGTTGCGGATGAGTGTCTCCGCGCCGAAAAGGAAGCGGCCGAGCTGCCCGCGCGCAGCAGGCACGCCGAGGTGCGGATTCGCGCGGCGCACGTTGTCGAGCAGGGATGCCTCGGGATCGACGGTCGCGTACTTCTGGTCCAGATACACCGCATCAAGATGATCGGAGCGCTTGACGACCCCTTCGAGCGCCGGAGCGCCCGGCGGGCCGAGGAGCGCCTTCGCGAGCGAGCTCTTCCCCGATCCGTTCCTGCCGGTGAAGACGATACGGTCGCCGAACTCGATGCGGAGGGTGATATCGTCGAGGAGCGTCTGCCCGCCGATGCGAAGCGTGCCGCCGGACACGTCGATGAGCATCCGCCTCGAGCGCTCATCGCCCGCAGCAAGATCGAGGTGCGCCGTCTTGCGCCTTGGCGCGTGCAGCTGCCGCACCTGCTCCTGCCGCTCTTCGAGCGCCCGCTCCTGGCGGCGCTTCAGCTTCCCCATCGTCACTTCGGCCTGCCCTTTGAAAAAGGCGCTCGCCATCTTGTCACGACTCGGTTCTCCCTTCTTCTGCCGCCCCGTGCGCTCGGCCCGCGCGGTGCGCGTCTCGCGCGCTTCAATCGCGCGGCGCGCCTGCTGCACCTCCTTGCGCGCCGCTTCGAGGTCGCGCTCGCGCGCTTCGTCGGCGAGCCGCTTCTGCTCCTGATAGGCGGCATAGGTGCCGCCGAATCGGGTGAGCGTGCCGTGGTCGATCTCCCAGAGCGAAGTGACCACGTGGTCAAGAAAGAGCGAGTCGTGCGACACGACGATGAATGCCCCGTCGAAGCCCAGCAGGTACCGCTGCAAGACCTCGAGCCCTTCGGCGTCGAGGTGATTCGTCGGCTCGTCGAGGAGAAGCAGGTCTGGCGTATCGGTGTCGGTCATGGCGATGAAGAGCTTCGCGAGCTCGCCGCCTGAGAGCGCCCGGACTTCCCTCTCTTCTGTAATCGCAGTCGCGCCAAACAGCCGGTCGAGCGAGGCGCGGACGAGCGGCCACGCGAGGTTGCGGCTCTCGAGAAACGCGCCCACCGTCTCGGCGCGCGCGAAGAGCGCGAAGTCGAGCTGCGGGAGATATGATACGGTGCCGGACGATTCGACGCGCCCGGCGGTCGGCACCACGATGCCGGCCAGGACCTTGAGGAGGGTCGACTTCCCCGATCCGTTCCTGCCGATGAGCCCGATGCGGTCACCGCGGGCGATAGACAGCGTGAGCGCCTTGAAGAGCGTCCTGTCAGAGAGCTCGCACCCGATGTCTTTCGTTGAGAGAAGTATGTGCATGCGTCGCTTACACGGCTTGTGCGGATGCCATCAGTCCTTTTATCTCAAGCGCGCGGCGGAGGAGGTGCGCGCCGACCTCGCCCCAGTCGAAGTATTGCGTGATGTCTCCCGGGTCGATGAGGCGGATCTCGGTCACCTCGCCGTCGTCCGGATCGGCGACGAAGGGGCCATACGGCTCGACGATACAGACGGCGCGCAGCTGGTGCACCACGCGCGTCGGCTCGAAGACGTCGAGGGTGCCGAGCGGGCGCTGCTTGCAGACGCGCATGTTCGTCTCCTCCTTCACCTCGCGCACGACCGCCTCCTCGGCGCTCTCGCCCGCCTCGACGCCCCCGCCGGGCGGGGTCCAGTACCCTTTCTCCTCCGAGTAGACGATGACGAGCTTATCGCCGCAGAAGCAGAACGCGTGCACGCCGCTTATCTCTATGCCGGCGAGGTCGGCCTCGCTCTCGACATCGCGATAGTGCGTCTTGAGCGTCTGCCCCGCGCGGTTCACGAGCGTCGAGCGGAGTTCGGTCATGACGCGTTCCCCTCCTGCATCCTGCGCTTCGCTTCGAGCCACGCGGGGACGGGGCCGAAGGTGATGGGGCACGTTGAGATCTCGGTGCGTGTGACGTCGAACACCCGCTGGTAGAGGCCGTCCGCGCTGTCGAAGAGCGCTGTCGCCCAGTCGAGGGCGAGCTTCTCGGCCACCGCCCGCACTGCCGCTTCGCTCTGCCCCTCGACCTCGAGAATCGGATCGAGCCACGGCCAGGTGTCGAGCATAAGCTCGACGTGGTCGAGCTCCCAGAGCTCGCGCTTGGTCTCCTGCTCCGCCTTGACCGAGAGCCCGGCGGCCAGCAGAAGCGCCTTCGCCTTCTCGTAGTCGTCTACGACGAGCTCGATCTCCTTCATGCCGTCGACGGTCTCGCCCGTGCGCTGCTTGTAGGTCATCGTGATGACCTCGCCCTCGTCGCGCACGCGAATCCACGCGGCCTGCTTATCGAGCCGCAGGTCGTCGTAGTCGAAGGTCGTGCGGCGGATGTGCCGCTCGGGGCGCACGAGCCGCGCGCCGAGCGCTTTCAGCTTCTCGCGCAGCGCCTCATGATCGACCCCCACGAACGTCGCTTCTATCTCAGTGTTCATG
>CAYZWA010000062.1:0-2865 GCA_964482105.1 uncultured Candidatus Saccharibacteria bacterium | reverse complement strand
TCGCATACTCATTTCTGCAGCTGCGCGCCGAGCGCCGCGCCGCCGGTGGCGAGCGCCGTGGCGAGGTTCTGTTTGCCGCTGATCACGTTGTTAATCATAGTCGAGAAGGTCTGGTCTGTCTCTGCGGGCGTGGGGGATAGCCAGCCTCTGGTGTAGAGCGCCTCGGCGTAGGCGACCGCGCTGGTCGGGTCGGCGGGCGCGGCGCTAAGCGCCGTGAGCGTCGCGGGCGCGAGGCCGGTCGCCGCCGCGGCGGCGGCCTGCTCGGCCGAGCCGGCGAGCGCCGCGGCGGCGTGGTAGGCGCCCGAGGCGTTCCCAGAGCCGCGCGGGATCATGAAGGCGTAGATACGGCCGTAGGCGGTCTTGACCCCTGCGGCGAGCTGCGTCGAAGGCTGCGGCAGCGGCGAGACGCTGACCGTGATGTTCGGGTTCGCGGCGCGGACGAGGCTCGCCTCGGAGACGTAGCCGATGTAGAGCGCGAGCGTGCCTGCGGTGAAGGCCTGCTGCGAGTCGGGCAGCGCGGTGTTCCAGGTGTAGGAGACCTTCGACGGGTCGGCGAACTGGGTGTAGAAGCGCACCACCGACTGCCCCGGCGGCGTGCCCGACCCGCCGCCGCCGGAGAGGTCGACGCTGAACATCGTGCCGTCGTAGGTGACGAGCGGCACCCCCAGCTGGAGGAAGAGCGCCGAGAGGATGCCGCGCGCGTCGTGCACGTTGTCGTAGGTGCCGAGCGCGATCAGCGCGCGCGTGATCTGCCGCGCGGGCGTGAGCCCCGAGACGGCCGGCACGAGGCCGGTGAGCGCGTCCCAGGTGGCGGGCGGCTTGGCGACGCCGGCCGAGGCGAGGAGAGGGGTGTTCGCATAGAGCACGAGCGGGTCGATGAGGAAGGGTACGCCATAGTAGCCCGCCTTCCCCGGCGCGGCGAAGATCCGCGCGCCCGTGGTGAACGCCCCGTCGAAGGTCTTCTCGGGGAGGGTCGACGCGGGCACCGGCGTGATGAAGGGCATGAGCGAGGCGAGCTCCTCCTGCGACGCGAGGACGAGGTCTGGGCCGTTGCCGGTCGCGATAGCCGCGGCGAGGCCGGTGGAGAAGGTCGCCGTATCCTTTTGCACGTATGAGACATCTTTCAGATCCGGGTCGATCTTGACCGCAGCCGCGAGCGCGTCTTTGACGCCCGCTTTCGGCAGCGTGCCCCAGATGACGACCTTGCCCACCGCAGCCGGGCCCGACGACGACTGGTTGGAGTGCGTCGCGAAGACGAAGAGCCCGATGAGCGCGGCGAAGCCGAAGACGACGTAGAGCACGACCTGGAAGAGGGAGAGGCCTTTCATAGCGTGAAGAGGAGGCCGTAGTGGTGCGGCCCGGCGCGGAAGGCCTTGGCCTTATGGAAGCCGTGCCGGATGAAGAAGTCCTCGGCGTCGTGCTCGGGCACGACGCGGTCGGGCGCGGGGCCCATGCCGCCGTAGCTCCCTGCCCAGTCGACGACGAGGAGCTTGCCGCCCGGCCTGAGGACGCGCTTCACCTCTTGCGCGAGGCCGGCGCGATCGTCGAGCTGGAAGAGGGTGTTGGCGAGGATGATCGCGTCGAGCGAGGCGTCGGCGAGGCCCGAGCCGCCGGGCGTCTCGATGTCGCCCCAGACGGTCTCGATGACGGCGTTGTGCGCGTCTGACGAATTGAGGGCCACGTGCTTGAGCACGTCTTCCTGGACATCGACCGCGTAGACCCGGCCGCTGTGGCCGACGATGCCCGCCGCCGCGCGAGCGTAGTGGCCGCTCCCCGCGCCGAACTCGCCGACCATCTGCCCCTCATGCAGGCCCATCTGCAGCACATTCTCCCGCGGCACGCTAAACGAGTCGCTTGAGTCGCTCATATGCCTCTAGGATACCACGCCCTAACGCCAATGGCGGCCTGCAACAAAACCGTGTGTGCATACGGCATCGTCATTGGCGTGAGGACACGCGCGCCGCTCCGCGGCGCGCGCAATCAACCAATCAACACTTCCACCACGTGGGTGGACACTAAGTGTCCACCCACGTGGTATGCTCAAAGATATGGGGTATCGTCAGACCATCACAAACTCGTATGTGCACGTATACAATCGAGGTACTAAGAAACTTAGCATCTTCCGAGAAAATCCCGATCTTTTCCGCCTCATGTACGGTTTGTACTACTTCAATACGGCACACCAGATGCCCCCGTCATGGGTGCGCGATATTGTACGCGCCGGAGGTATGAGCACATTCTCGTGGCCTTTGCACTGGGAACCGCGCTCCCCTCTCGTTTCTATACTCGCTTTTACCATCATGCCCAACCACCTGCACATCGTTCTCAAGGAACTCGTAGATGGCGGCGTAGGCAAGTTTATGCATCGGGTCGGTATGAGTTATTCGAAATTCATCAACGAGAAATACGGCGAGAGTGGCCGTCTCTTCCAAGGCACTTATAAGTCACGTCGTATCGACGACGATACAGACTTCAGGAATCTGCTCGTGTATACGATGATCAAAAATCCGTTCGAGTTATACCCGGGCGGCCTGACACACGCCTGTCTAAATTTCGACCAAGCATACGAGCACGCGCTCGCTTACCCGTTTACCAGTCTCGCGGAATACCTCGAACGCACGAACCGTGCGATACTCGACCATGCGCTGTTGCGCGAAATCGGTGTTGAACCAGATGTATTCAAAGAGTTCGCACGAGAAACTATGCTCCATCGTCTCGACCAACTAAACTCCTTCGACTTTTAAAAGCGCCGGGTGGACACGGGTGGACACTAAGTGTCCACCCGGCGACCGCGAGGAACTGCAGACCGAGGGGGTGATACCGCGGCTGCTGGCACCCCCCGATCTCCTCGCGGCCGGTTGGCTC
>CAYZWA010000061.1:0-2873 GCA_964482105.1 uncultured Candidatus Saccharibacteria bacterium | reverse complement strand
GGGGTCGTTCGGGTTGCTGTTCAGGCATAGGCGCGGGTGATTACCCTCTACTATACCGCACGCGCACGCGCTTCCCCACCGGCCGCACGGGGATAGCGCTACGCGCCGCGCCCGAGATAGCGCTCACGGATGGCAGCTTCGACAGTGGAGCGGTCGCGACCGTACGCGAGCGATGAGAGGCGGATGAGGTCCTCGACCTGGTCGTGATTGACCGCCGGCAGATCGGCGGTGCGAAAGTCGAACGGCTTCTGCGGGACGCCGGCCGCGAGGAGGCGGGCGTAGGCGTTGCGGTTCTCGATATTGACGAAATCGCTCGCGGCGAAGACCGGCGCGAAGAGCTTCGCGAAGACCTCGGCGTCCTCCTCGCCGACGCGGAAGACGGCCATGTTGCCCACGTTGCCGAAGACGGCGTTGCGCGTCTTCTCTCCCACCTGCGCGAGGAACTGGTGTGCCACCGTGAGCGCGAGGCGATACTTGCGCGCTTCGGAGAGGATACCCGGGATCGAGTCGGTGGTCACGTTCTGGAACTCGTCGATGTAGAGGTAGAAGGGCGGATACGCGGCACGCGGGTTGTCGGCGCGCGAGAGCGCGGCCATGAAGAGCTTGCCGACCAGGATGAGGCCGATGAGAGAGGCGTTGCGCTCGCCCAAACGGCCCTTCGAGAGGTTCACGAGGAGGATCTTCTTCTCGTCCATCACCTGCCGGAAGCCGAAGGAAGACTGCTGCTGCCCGACGATCGGGCGGATGAAGTCGTTGGCCGTGAAGTCGTCGAACTTGTTGGTGATGTAGGGGACGATATTCTCCAAGGCTGCCTCGCCGCCGGCCTTGCTCGCGATCTCGGTCCAGAACTGGTTCACCACCGGATTCATGCTCCGAGAGAGCTTCGCCGCGCGGAACTCGGCACTCGAGAGCACCCGCGGGATGTCGAGGATGGTCGACCCGCTACCCGGGTCCTCCATGACGAGCTGCGTCGCGTTCCTGAAGTACTGCTCGAAGGCCGGCCCCATGCTCTCGGGCACGTCGCCATAGAGGCTGCGGAAGATCATGAGGAGCTCGTTCACGATGAAGGTCTTCTGCTCCGGCCGCGCGAGGTCGTACTCGAGGAAGTTC
Organism: uncultured Candidatus Saccharibacteria bacterium; assembly: GCA_964482105.1. Classification (GTDB taxonomy): domain Bacteria; phylum Patescibacteriota; class Minisyncoccia; order Phycocordibacterales; family Phycocordibacteraceae; genus C7867-001. The sequence goes on along the minus strand of CAYZWA010000061.1, from coordinate 1,763 downwards.
AAGCCGAAGGGCCGGCGTACGTCTGCCGGGTCGAAGTAGATGACATCCTGGTAACGCTCGGGCGGCACCGCCGCGAGCACGTCGAGGATGTCGTTGCCGTGCGGGTCGATGTAGCAGCAGCCCTCGCCGTTCAGGATATCCTGGATGATGAGCGACTGGAGGAAACCGGACTTGCCCGTCCCCGTCTGGCCGACGACGTAGAGGTGGCGGAGGCGGTCGTCGGCGGCGAGGCGCACGTCGGTCGTCGCGCCGCGGAAGGCGTTCTCGCCGAGGAGCACGCCCTCGCGCGGGAGGCCGAGCGGGGCCGGGGCGTGGGTGAAGCGCGACTGCTTCAGGTGCGGCGAGCTCTCGACCCCCTGCGGCGGGAAGTGGTAGAGCGTGGTGAGCTCGCGCAGCGAGAGCGGGAGCGCACGGGCCGCGGGCAAGCGGAAGGAGAAATCCTCGAGCGCGGCGGCGCTCTGGCGCGGGCCGAGACGCTCGAAGCGGAAGCGGTTTCCGGCCGTATTGGCGAACTGGTTGAACGACGCCTCGAGGTCGCCGAGCACGCGCTCGGCGACCGACGCGTCGCCCGAAGAGGCCGCGAGCCGGATCGTCACGTCGGCGATCGGCGCAGCGACCTTCTGCTCGACCGCCTCGACAGTCGCGCGGTTCTCTTCTGCGCGGTGCGCGCGCTCTTCGCGCGCCTTCTCCTCGTCCTTCTCGGGCGCGCCGCCGAAGAGCGTCTTGCCGAGCCCCTGCGCGAGCTCGCCAAGCATGCTCTCGGGGAGCGCGAGCGCGTCGCCCCGGCGGTCGCCGCGGCGCAGCGCGTCGAGGATCTTGCGGTAGTGCGCGAGGTGCCGCTCGCCGCAGGGCGCGACGATGATCTGGAGCGCCGCGCCCTCGCCGGCGCGCTCGATCTTGGCGAAGGCGTTCATGACCGCGTTCAGCGGGTCGTAATCGAAGGCGGCGTAATCCTTGAGCGGCAGAGCCGGCGGCTCGGCGAGGCGGGCGAGCGAGACGAGCGAGGTGCCGCCCGCGACGAGCGGGTTGTAGTCGCGCGGCTGCACCGAGAGGTGCGCGTGCGGGAAGATGGCGAGGAGCTGCTTCTCGAAGAGCCCGCACTTCCCTTCCGGCACGGCTGCGTAGAAGCGCAGCTCCGCGCTCTCGGCAGGCACCGCGAGCTCGAGCGCGAAGTAGCCCGGCTCGCCCGGCGCCGCCTCGCCCACCGCGAGCATCCCGGCGTAGAACTGCTCCATCCCCGAGATGAGCTCCTTGAGCGTCTTCTCCCGCTCCTCGGGCGCGCCGGAGGGCTCGGGGAGCGCGACCTCGTAGAGCGTCATGCGGAGCGCCTGGAAGCGCGGCGCGCGCTCGTCGAGCCCCACCGCCGGCAGCCCGGCGGCGAGATAGCGCACGAGGTAGCGGTGGAAGTCGTCGACGAGGTGCGGGTCGCCGGCCTTCTCGGCCACCGCGAGCGCGTTCTTGACCCCCTCCCGCTCGAGCGTATCGGCGAGCGAGCGCACCGCTGCCTCGCTCCCGCCGAGCGCGAGCTCCTTCAGGATCGCCTCGGCCTCGCTCTCCCGCGTCGCGTCATTCAAGCGATACGGCTCGGCGAGCACCTCCGTCGGCGCGTCGTGGTGGGCGCGGATCTGCTCGCGGACGATCGTGGCGCGCTCCGCTTCGGAGCCCTTCCCCCACCCGCCCTGCGCGAGCGCGGCCTCCCGCTCGGCCACCTGCGCACGCAGGTACGCGATCTCCTCCTGCGGCGACGAGAATGAGGGCAGCGA
>CAYZWA010000060.1:1578-2928 GCA_964482105.1 uncultured Candidatus Saccharibacteria bacterium | reverse complement strand
GCCGATGCCGTGCGCGGACGGCTTCAGCCGGAACGAGAACTCGTCGGTGGCGTCCCTAGCGTGCATGAGACGCAGTATACCAAGACGCGATGCCCTGCCGATCGTTCAGGAGAGTTCCGACAGGATGTGCTCCGCAGTCTCCTCGGGCGTCTGGTGCGTCGTGTCGATAGTGGTGCCGAAGTCTGGCCGGGGGATGCCGATGGCGTAGTGGTGCGCGATCCTCTCGCGCTCCCAGTCGGTGAGTTTCCGGCCCTCGGTGTCCGATTGCGCCTTCTCAAGAGAGGGCGCGAGGGTGAAGACGTAAATCTTTGTATTCAGGTCTTTCAAGTTCTCCGCCATGTAGTCGTAGTTCTTCCGCGAGAGCGGATACGGGACGACCACATGCAGACCCTTGCCGACGAAGTTCCGTATGAGCGCTTCGGCGTTCTCCAGGTTGACCGGGATACTCTCTTCGAGCGGCATCCACGCGATCATCTCGCGCACGGCATCGATCTCGAGCAGCGCACAGCGCTGGAGCTTGTCCGCGAGCAGCCGCGCGACCGTACTCTTGCCCGCGTTGATGGAACCGTTGAGGAAGATGACCATGGTATCGACCTAGCGCACGATCTCCGTATCGAACCACCGCTCCTGGAAGCGGATGGCGGCCATGATATCGGCGTCGGTCATATTCATGCCGCGCGGCAAGACGATGAGCTTGTCGTCGTCGTTATTCCTGCGATGGGCGATGGCGACGCAGACGCCCTTCGCACGCTCGAGCGGCTCGTTGACGCCGAGGTAGTAGGCGTCGAGCTCCTCGCCGTCGGGCGCTTTCGTCTTTGGCAGGTAGCCGTAGTTGGTCTCGTAGGTGAAGCCGTGCTTCGGATGCTTCGAGCCGAGCGGCCGGTCCATCACCACCTCGACCTCTCTGCCGAGATACTGCCGGGCCAGTTCCAGTGAGGCGCTCGTGTTCATACGGCTATCGTATCACTTTTAAAGTGGGTGCGCAGAGGAGATCACGTATCAAAACTCGGCGAGGATCTTCTTTGCAGCCGCGTCGATACGCACGCGTCTTCCGTACGGCAACGGGATCTGTGGATTCGTATGCCCGATGTCGAGATTCTGCACCACGGAGACTTTCGGGTTATATGCTCGCACGGCCTTCAGGATAGTCTCGCGCTGCTTTCTTCGGTAGCCGCTCTGCCACGCTTCGTCGTGCTCGTTGCCAAACTCCCATGCTTTCGGCCGCCCCACGAGCACCCCTTTGACGCGCGAGAGGATACCGCGTTCGCCGAGCGCCCGGTACACCCGGAAGACGTAGTCGTGAGACGGGATCTCTTCCGAGGTTTCGGTAACGAGGACTATGCCCTCGAA
>CAYZWA010000060.1:0-1478 GCA_964482105.1 uncultured Candidatus Saccharibacteria bacterium | reverse complement strand
AATACTTGAGCGTGAAGTCATCGATCTTCCCCTCCATCGCGAACTGAGTGAACAGCGCACCACCGTAATACGACGCGATTCCCTGCTGCCAGAGGAAGTTCTCGAGGTGCGTGTTGTCGCTGTAGCCGAACACGGGTTTCGGGTTGCGTACGAACGGCTCAGGCGGGAGGTTCTTGACGTAGGTCACCTGATCGTCGCCGCCGAGCGATGTGATGATTCCTTTGATGGACGGATCCTCAAACGCCGCGATCAGGTCTGCGGCCCGCTCTTCGCCCGATGCGCCGATCTTCGCCGTCGCGGGGAACGCGACCGCCTCAAGGCCGAACTGCTCGCGCAGCCGCCGCACGCCGAGCTCGTATACGTGCGGGAACGCGCCCGGCGCCGCGAACGAGGGCGAGAGGATGGCGACCGTATCGCCTCGTTGTAGCTTGGGCGGCGCAATCAGATTCTTCATGTGCCAAGTATACCTCTCCGCGTCCAGCACCGTACCGATGCCGGGTCACCTCGGGCGATACACCGCGATCAGCTGGCGGACAATCATGTCATCCCACGAGGTAATGAACGCTGGCGTGAAATCGAACCAGACGCGCATGAAGTCGTCGCGCGCGAGGGTGCGGAGGCCGCCGATCTCGGGGTCTTGCAAGTAGATGTGCGTATCGTCGAGACCGACGACGACCGAGTAGTGGCCGTCGGGGACGGCGTCGTCGCCGTAGTCGCTTCTGCCGCGGGTGAACCAGTCGACGATCGGCGGTACCCCTTGGTCGAGCCATTTCCGTACGGAGTCGAACGACGCGCCGTTCTCGATCTCGACCTCAAAGCCGTATGACTCCGCAGCCGTCTTGAGCGACTCGTCATCTGTACCGAGGTCAGGGTCGCGGCGGCACGCCACGGCGACCTCCTCCTCGCTCTTCGCGACACCCCAGAAGTCCAGCACCATCTTCAGGCTTGCCGGGCCGCAGTACCCGCCTCCCATGGTTTCTTGGAAGGGTTTGACGGGGAGCAATGCGTCGTCTCTCATGTCGAGAGGTTACCCATCGAACCCGTACTCGCAATAACGGACGCCCGACTCCATGAGCTCGAACGCCTTCTTGACGTGCGGGAGTACGTTTATGGACGGGTCGCGGATGTCGTGCCAGGCGATGCCGCCGCATTTCTCCGGTTCGCGGTTCTCCGGCTCGCCCTCCCACTTCGTAGTCTTGAAGAAGAAATAGACGCGCTCGCCTCGATCGTCCTTGTGGTGCATGACGAGCGGCTCGCCGAGGTCTGCCGGGTCGATGCGGATGCCCGCTTCTTCTTCGGCCTCGCGCACCACGCCGCGCGTCGCGCGCTCGCCCTCGTCGAGCCGGCCAGCAGGCACCGACCACCAGCCGTCGTTTACGCCGGTGTTCTCGCGCTTGAGGAGGAGCACGTCGCCACTCTCGTTCATGATGAAGGCGTGGAGTGCGACCAAAAGTTTTGCATGCATAGGCGTATGTTTA
>CAYZWA010000059.1:0-3117 GCA_964482105.1 uncultured Candidatus Saccharibacteria bacterium | reverse complement strand
GACTGTCTCCATTGCCACAATAGGCCATTATGCGCCGGCGCGGCGGTGTTGATTTGCAAATGCAACAGTATTGCGTTTATAATAGGCGCATGCCGAAAACGCGCACGGAGTACGCGGACAGGCTCCGCAGACAGAGCCTTAAGGTGACCCCTCAGCGCCTTGAGCTCATTTCCCTGCTCACGCAGCTTAAGGAGCCCATGAGCGCTCACGAGATCAAGGCGAGATGGAAGAAGGGCGAGATAGATGCCGTGACGCTCTATAGAGCGCTCGACGCTCTCGTAGACGCAGCAATCGTGCGGCGGGTTGACCTGCAGCATGGGCACACCGACTACGAGCTCATAGTGCCGGGAGAACATCATCACCACCTGGTATGCACCTCATGCGGGACGATCGAGGACTTCGTCGGCTGCCCCGGGAAGAACATGGAGAAAGTAGCCCTTAAAAGCAGCTCGAGGTTCGCTTCGCTTCGCGAACACGCGCTCGAGTTCTTCGGCACGTGCAAAGCGTGCGCTACGTAGCGAAGAACCGTATCGGCAACCACCGCCCCATGCGCACAAAAGCTATCGTCGGCAGTATCGCTCTCGCCATCGTCGCGGGCGGAGTGCTGTGGTACGAGCATCCGGGGGTAGCGCCGAGCGCTCCCGCAGGCGGGAAGGTCTTGCAGGTTGTCGCGGCCGAAAACTTCTGGGGCAGTCTCGTCTCTCAGATCGGCGGGACGCACGTGCGGGTGACAAGCATCGTGTCGGATCCAAATGCCGATCCGCACGAATACGAGAGCAGCGCGAACACGGCTCGCGCGTTCGCGGGCGCAGACTACCTCATCCTGAACGGCGCGGGATACGACAGTTGGGGCGATCGGCTCCTCGGCGCGAGCCCGAATCCGAAGCAAAAGGTGTTGAAGGTGGCCGACCTCCTCGGCAAGAAAGAAGGCGACAATCCGCACTTCTGGTACGACCCCGCATACGTGAACCAGGTCACGGCGCGCATGGCGCAGGACCTTGCGACGCTTGATCCGGCTGATGCCGCGTACTACGCGCAGCAGTACCAGGCGTTGCAAGCCGCGCTCGCGCCGTACCAGGACCGCATCGCCGCAATCAAGGCTCAGTTCGGCGGCACGAAGGTCGCCGCGACCGAGGACCTCTTCGCGTACCTCGCGGACGCCGCCGGGCTCGATCTCATTTCACCGCCCGCATTCATCCAGGCGGTCGCTGAGGGCAACGATCCGCCTGTGCAGAGCGTCGTGACGTTCCACAACCAGCTCACGAGCAAGGAGCCGGCCGTGCTCGTCTATAACCAGCAGACCGTGATGCCGCTCACCGAGCAGATGAAGAAGCTCGCGGCCGACGAGGGCATTCCCGTCGTCGGTATCACGGAAACCATCCAGCCGCCGGATGCCTCGTTTGAGGATTGGATGAATGCCGAACTCATAGCGCTACAGGACGCGCTGAACGCGAAAGCGCTCGGAAGCTAGCATGGACAACGCCGCATCCAGTATCCGTGCGGAAGGGCTTGCCGCGGGCTACGGCAGCACACCGATTTGGAGTCACGCTGACTTTTCCGTTAATCGTGGAGAGTTTGTCGGCGTCCTAGGGCCGAACGGCGCAGGCAAGACGACGCTCCTCCGGCTCCTGCTCGGCCTCGCGAAACCGAGCGCAGGCACGCTCTCCGTACTCGGCGCGCCGCCACGCCGCGGCAACCCGAAGATAGGCTACGTGCCGCAGCGCCATCAGATAGACGGCTCGACGCGCATCGAAGCGCTCGAGCTGGTACGGCTCGGCGTGAGCGCTGCGGCGGCCGCATCCGGCGGGCGAACGCCTGCGGCGCTTGCCGCGCTCAACGCCGTCGGGGCCGAAGCGCTCGCCCATCGCCCGCTCGGCGAACTGTCCGGCGGCGAACTCCAGCGCATCTTCCTTGCCGAAGCGCTTGCCGGCGAACCAGAGCTCCTCCTGCTCGACGAACCGCTCGCGAATCTCGACATCCGCCGCGAAACCGAGCTGGTGCAGCTCGTGGCGGACATCGTCCATACGCGAGGCGTGGCCGCGCTGCTCATCGCGCATAACATCAACCCGCTCCTTCCCGTGCTCGACCGCGTGATCTACGTGGCGAACGGCCGTATCGCGCCCGGGACGCCCGAGGAGGTGCTCACGTCGGAGTCGCTGTCGGCCATATATGGCGCGCCCATAGAGGTGCTGCGTGATTCACGCGGGAGGATCGCCGTCGTCGGCCTTGAGGAACCTGAGCATCACCATGAGTAATCCCGCATTCAGTTGGCATATCCTCGCCGACTTCGCCGCGATGTGGCAGTACGGATTCATGCAGCACGCGTTTGCGGCGGGGACGATCATCGCCATAGTCGCCGGCGTCATCGGCTATTTCGTCGTGCTGCGCCGGTCGTCGTTTGCCGCGCACGCGCTCGCCCATGTCGGGTTTGCGGGAGCCGCAGGAGCCGTGCTCGTCGGGGTCAACCCCCTCGCGGGACTGTTCGCGTTCACCACCGGCGCGAGCGTGCTCATGGGCACGCTCGGCAAGCGCGTCTCGGAGCGCGACGTACAGATCGGCACGGTGCTCGCGTTCATGCTCGGTCTCGGCGTCCTCTTCATCAGCCTGTATTCGGGCTACGCCACCGAGGCGTACTCGCTTCTCTTCGGCCAGGTGCTCGGCGTGAGCGCCTCCGACGTGCTCGTGACGCTCATCGCGGCGGTTCTCGTGCTCGGCACCTTCGCGCTTCTGTATCGACCGCTCCTCTTCAGCTCGCTCGACGCGGAGGTCGCAGAGGCGCGCGGCATACCGGTCGCCCGGCTCGGCATCGCGTTCATGGTGCTCGTCGCCATCGCCACGTCGATTGCCGTGCAGGTGATCGGCATCTTGCTCATCTTCGCGCTCATGGTGACGCCTGCGGCGACCGCCGAGCGGCTCACGCGCCGTCCGGTGCACGGCATGCTGCTCTCGGCCGCCATCGCGCTTCTCGCGACCTGGGTCGCCCTTTGTATCTCATTCTACGTTCCTGTTCCGGTCAGCTTTTTGATCACGAGCATGACGTTTGCGGCGTACCTCGGCGCGCTCGCGTATACGCGAAATTAGCACCGCGATACAAACCGTGCCTGTCCCCGTTTCTTC
>CAYZWA010000058.1:0-3139 GCA_964482105.1 uncultured Candidatus Saccharibacteria bacterium | reverse complement strand
TGGGTGCGCGCGCATCAAGAAGCTCGTCCCGCTTCTGTGGTGAGGCACGCGCTCGTGTGGTATACTCCCTCTCGTGCGCGGATGCGCGGTTAGCTCAGTTGGTTAGAGCGTCCCCTTGACGTGGGGAAGGCCGGGGATTCGAATTCCTCACCGCGCACTGATTGCTATGTTCTCTCTGCCCTCATTGCCCCAGCCGCTCAAGATCGTCGCGTTCATCGTCGTCGCGTTCCTCCTGCGCGGCCTCGTCGGCTGGAGCGCGGGCCGGGGCGCGCTCGTCGAGCTCGTCGCGATCGCGGTCGTCTTCATTATCGGCGTCTGGTTCGTCTTCCGCGGGACGGCAGATGTCATCGAGGAGACGACCGACGTGCTCAAGGACCGCACCGGCCTCGCCGGCGGCTTCCTCCAGGCGCTCGGGACCGCCTTCCCCGACATGATCATCGGCGTCGTCGCGGCGCTCCTCTCGCTCGGCGTGCGAGGCAGCGACCCGGTGCGCGCGATCGACCTCGCCATCCTCGCGGCGGCAGCGACCTTCGGCTCGAACATCTACAATATCCTCCACGCGACCTGGTGCCTCCACCGGCAGAATCTCGCCGACCGGCGCGGCCGCGCGGTACCGATGCTCCCCGGCGTCGCGCGCTTCGGCGCGCTCAGGCCGATGACCGCGCATGCGCGCCGCCCGCACGTGCGCGAGATCGACGCGGCGGCGAGCATCCTTGCGACGCTTACCCTCCTCACCGCCTTCGCCGCCGTCTCGATGGTGCTCTTCGGCCGGGTCGCCATAGACGGTGTCCACGTCACGGGTGACCTCTACCAGCTCACGCCCGCCGTCGGCGGCGTGCTCTTCGTCTTGTGCGTGGGCGTGCTCTACGCCTTCCGCAAGAGCCACCGGCCGGCGCCGGCAGTACCCGAGCTCGCAGAGGGCGCAAGCTACTACCGCTCCCGCGCGACCGCGCGCCTCTGGGCCGATCTCCTCCTCGCGGGCGTCGCGATCCTCGTCGGTGCCGAGGCGATGGTGCAGGCGATGGATATGCTCTCGACCCTCGCGCACCTGCCGTTCGTCCTCACCGGCGTCATCGCGGGCGTCATCGGCTGCTTCGGCGAGATGCTCATCGTGCACAACTTCTCGGTCAACCCGAACGGGCGCATCGGCGACGCGGTGACCGGCGTCGCGATGGACAATATCGTCACGACGCTCGGCGCAGCGCTCGTCGCGATCCTGGGCGGCATCTTCTTGGGCGGCGACTCGCTCATCCTCATCTTCGTCATCATCCTCGCCGGCAACACGCTCCTCATCCGCGAGATCGCGCTCCTGAAGAACGGGCTTGCAAAAGCCGGCGGGGCGTGATATGCTTTTCTTGAAGTTCGCAGCAGCCCCCAGTCGGGGCAATGGCGCTCTTCATCATCTGATCTTCTCCTCATTGGTGATTCCCCCCGGCTTCGGTCGGGGGATCTTTTTTATGCTATAACTTCCCCATGCACGCCACACAGCCCAAACGGGAAAAGGTCTATATCTACGGCACCCACGCGCTCGAAGAGGCGCTTGCGGCTGCGCCGCACGCGATCAAGAAGGTACACCTCGCGCCCACCGTGCGCGAGCCGCGGCTGCGCGCGCGCCTCGCTGAGCACGCGATCCCCGTCGTGCCGCTCGCCGCGGGTCGGGGGCGCGAGCTCGCGGGCCGCGACGCGGTGCACCAGGGCGTCATTGCGGTCATGGATCCGGGTTCGCTCCTCATGACGCTCGACGCCTTTCTCGCGACCCTCGACCTCGCTCGGCAACCGGCGCTCGCCATCCTCGGCGAAGTGCAGGACCCGCACAACGTGGGGGCGATCATCCGCTCTGCGGCGGCCTTCGGCCTCTCGGGCGTGCTCATCCCCGAGCATCGCCAGGCGGGGCTCACCGGCGCGGTCGTGAAGGCGTCGGCGGGGATGGTCTTCCGCATCCCGCTCGTCTCGATCGGCAACGTGAACGCCGCGCTCGACACGCTCAAGAAGCGCGGCTTCTGGGTCTACGGCCTCGATATGCAGGGCACGCCGGTCGGCGCCGAAGCGTTCGACGCGCCCGCCGCGTTCGTCGTCGGCAACGAGGGGCAGGGGCTCCGCGAGAAGACGCGCGAGCACTGCGACGCGACGCTCGCGATCCCGATGCACCCGCGTACCGAGTCGCTCAATGCCGCCGTCTCGGCCGCGGTCGTCTTCTACGCGTGGAGCGGAGCCCACCCCGACGCGCTCGCGTGACATATGGACGTACGACATCCATAGATGCCTATGCACGGAAAAGACCTCGTGACCGAACCATGGGACGACTATGAGCTCCTCGACTCCGGCGACGGCGAGAAGCTCGAGCGCTTCGGCGAGGTCGTCCTCGCGCGCCCGGAGACGCAGGCGCTCTGGGCGAAGCGCCGCCCGGAGCTCTGGGAACGCGCGCGCGCCGTCTTCGTGATGGAAGGCGGTAAGGGGCGCTGGGAGACACGTCAGCAGGTGCCCGAGGCGTGGGAGCTCGCGTGGGAGGATGCCCGATTCGCCGCCCGCCTCACGAGCTTCAAGCACACCGGCCTCTTCCCCGAACAGTCGCCCAACTGGAAATGGACGGCGGAGCGCGTCGCGCAGCTCAAACTTGGACATCCGATGTCCAAGTTTCCGCAGGTACTCAACCTCTTCGGCTACACCGGCATCGCGTCGGTCGTCGCGGCGCAGGCAGGCGCGAAGGTGACCCACGTCGACGCCTCGAAGCAGTCGCTCGACTGGGCGAGCGACAACGCGCGCCGCTCGGGCCTGCCGGACGACGCGATCCGCTGGATCCCCGACGACGCGCTCGCCTTCGCCCGCCGCGAGCTGCGCCGCGGCACGCGCTACGACGGCATCATTCTTGATCCGCCCGCCTTCGGCCGCGGGACGAAGGGCGAGGTGTGGAAGATAGAAGCGTCGCTCCCGAAGCTCCTCGCTACCCTGCGCGACCTTCTCGCGCGCGAGCCCGGCGCGTTCTTACTCCTGAACGGCTACGCGGCCGGCTACGCGCCGCGCGCGTTCGCTCAGGCGCTTCAGAGCGCCTTCCCCGACACCGCGCTCGAGTACGGCGAGCTACAGATACGAGAGGCGGACGCCGCTCGCGTCATCCCCGCCGGCATCTATGCGCGCTTCG
>CAYZWA010000057.1:0-3213 GCA_964482105.1 uncultured Candidatus Saccharibacteria bacterium | reverse complement strand
TTAGTTGCACCCGAACAAACCGACCGGTTCGCCGACCCGGCAGGTGGCAGCAAACACGTTCTTCGCGCCGCGAATCTCGAAGTGCACGTGCGCGCCGGTCGTCATGCCGGTCATGCCGACATGGCCGATGACCTGCCCCCTCGCGACCGTCTGTCCCGACGAGACGGCGGGGTGCGACATGTGCGCGTAGAGCGTCTGGGTGCCGTTGTCGTGGGTGATGACCACGTAGTTGCCGTAGCCGCCGTTCCACGCGCCGTTGTTGCGCGCGATGATGACTTTCCCTGCGGCAGCGGCGTGGATGGGGGTGCCGCGCGCAGCGGCGATGTCGACCGCGTTCCACCCATGCAGTCCTTGGGTCAGGATGCCGCCCGGGATAGGTGCGCGATAGTAGTCGGCATAGAGCGGCCCGCTGCCACCGAGGTACGGCTCGTGGATCGTGCCGTCGCTCTGTATCGGGCCCTTCGCGGTACGTGTGGGCGCGGGCGTCGCGATCTCGCCGCCCGGGATGATGATGACCGAACCGACGGCGAGCGCGCTTCCCGCGTCGAGGCCGTTGTATTGCGCGATCTCGGTCGCATCGGAGCCGTACTTCTTCGCGATCGATCTGAGCGTCTCGCCTGTGGCGACGGTGTGCTGGAGCCCCGAGACCGGCAGGATGACGAGCGTATCGCCCGGGTGCACGTCGCGCGCGTTCTTGAGGTTGTTCGCCCAGATGATGGTGTTGACCGAGACGTTGAACATCGCCGCGATCTCCGAGAGAGTATCGCCGGGGCGTACGACATAGATGGAGATGCGGTCGGGCGGCGGGGTGTTCGTCACGTCGGCGATGGTGCCGGTCGGGCCGACCGACGCGATGACCGCGTTCCCGCTCGTATGGACAGAAGCGTCGAGCCCCTTATCGGGGTTCGGGTCGACGTTGGTTGCCGCAGCGAGCGCGGGCGTCGCGGCGCTCGGGACGAACGCGGGCGTCGCGGCGTCGGCGCTGGTCGAGAATGGCCAGAAGGCCGCCGTCTGGCGCGCCGGCACCAAGACCGCCGCGACCGCGGTCACGAGGAGAAAGAGTGCTAATGCAAAGCGGGATGTGTGTTTGGGTATGATACGCAAACGAGGCGGTACGTCAGACAGTCAAGAACATACAAAAACGGCCTACATGCACGATATACGCCGTTTCTTGCGGGCAGCCGTGTCAGTCAATGCAGCCAGTATACCCGAAACGGGGGTCTCGGCAACCCCGTTCGCAGCAGGGTGGTGGAGAGCCGACCATACGGTATAGTGCACAGATATGTCCTATCTCGACGGGCTTAATGACGCGCAGCGGGAAGCGGTGACGGCGACCGAGGGGCCGGTGTCGGTCTTGGCCGGCGCGGGGAGCGGCAAGACGCGCGTCCTCACCACCCGCATCTACCACCTCGTCCGGCAAGGGGTCGCGCCCGAGACGATTCTCGCGGTCACCTTCACCAACAAGGCTGCGCGCGAGATGCGCGCGCGGGTGCAAGCGCTCCTCGGCGACCCCTCGACGGATTCGGAGCACAGGAGCCCGACGCCGTTTATCGCGACCTTCCACGGGCTCGGGCGCGAGCTCCTCGAGCAGTATGGCGCGGCGGTCGGCGTGCCGCGCTACTTCAGCGTGTACGACCGCGACGACTCCGAGAAGGCGATCGCGGCGGCGCTGAAGAGCCTCGACGTGTCGGCCAAGGAGCTCTCGCCACGCGCGGTCTTGGGCCGCATCTCACGCGCGAAAGGGGAGGGGATGCGCGCGAGCGTCTTCCGCGAGCGCTACGGGCGCACGAGCTTCGGCGGGCGCGTCGTCGCCGAAGCGTGGCAGAAGTACGAAGAGACGCTCACGGGCGAGAAGGCACTCGACTTCGACGACCTTATCGCGCTCCCGGCGCGGCTCCTCGAGGAGCACGCCGACGTGCGCGCCGCAGCGCAGGCGCGCTGGCGCTACGTCCACATCGACGAGTATCAGGACACGAACGAGCTCCAGGGCCGCATCGCGAACCTGCTTGCAGCCGAGCATCGGCATCTCTTCGTCGTCGGTGACATCGACCAGACCATCTATACCTGGCGCGGCGCGACCATCGACAATCTGCTCGAATTCGACACGACCTACCCCGATGCGCGCACCATAGTGCTCGAACGCAACTACCGCTCGACCAAGACGATCGTCGCTGCGGCCAACGGCGTTATCGAGAAGAACGTGAAGCGCAAGGAGAAGCGCGCGGTGAGCGAGCGCGCGACGGGCGAGCCGATCACGCTCCACGTCGCGCAGCACGCCGAAGACGAGGCGCGCTGGATCGCGACCGCCATCCGCGCGCGCATGGAGGAGGGCGTCGCGCCGGAGGAGATCGCCGTCCTCTTCCGTACCAACTTCCAGTCGCGCGCGCTCGAGGAGGGGCTCCTGCGTGCGGGCGTGCCGTACAAGCTGCTCGGGACCAAGTTCTTCGCCCGCAAGGAGGTCAAGGACATGCTCGCGTGGATGCGCCTCGCGCTCGACCCCTCGCGCGAAGCGGACAAGATGCGCGCGGCGGCTTCGCCGCCGCGCGGTCTGGGCAAGGTCACCCTCGGCCGTCTCGCGGCGGGGCAGCGCGAAGAGCTGCGCGCGGCCGACCGCGCCAAGGTCGAGGCATTCGAGCGGGTCGTCGCCGCGCTCGCGGAGGCCGCAGAGACAGACACCGCGTCGGCTTTCGTGAAGCGGGTTGCCGAGGAGAGCGGCATGCGCCGCGCGCTCGTCGACGAGGGGAGCGCGGACGACCGCGAACGGTTCGAGAACATCGAGGAGCTCGCGACGGTTGCGGCGCGGCAGGATCATCTGCCCGGCCGGGAGGGCATTGCCGCCTTCCTCGCCGAGGCGGCCCTGGCGAGCGACCAGGATGAGCTCGACCAAGGGAAAAAATCCGGCGTGACGCTCATGACCGTGCACGCGGCGAAGGGGCTCGAGTTCGATACGGTCTTCATCGCGGGGATGGAGGAAGGGCTCTTCCCGCACCAGGGGCTCGGTGACCGCGACCGCGACGAAGAAGAAGAGCGCCGGCTCTTCTACGTGGCGATGACGCGCGCGAAGACGCGCCTCGTCCTCACCTTCGCGCGGCTCCGCACCATCTACGGGAGCACGTCGGCCACGATTCCGTCCTCATTCCTCGCCGATATCGACCCCGCGCTCATGCGTTACGACGAGACGGGCGGCTATGAACAGGTCATCGAATAAGGGGT
>CAYZWA010000056.1:0-3347 GCA_964482105.1 uncultured Candidatus Saccharibacteria bacterium | reverse complement strand
ACCCCGAAGTGGCGGAGGCCCTCGAGGATGCCGGCGGCGTAGTTGCCGTTGCCGTCTGAGGCACCGGTGGCGAGGTAGAGGGAAGATGTCGCGGCGCCGGAGGCGACGCGGCGGGTGACCTCTTCTTTGACCTCTGGGAGCGCGTTGTTGACGAGGATCGAGCGGTACCCGCTCGTGAGCGGGAGGATATCGTTGCCGCTGTCGCCGCAGTAGACGACCTGCTCTTTCGTGAGACCCTCCTGCACGCGCAGGAACTCGACGGCGGTCGCCTTGGTCGCGCTCTCGGGGAGGAGGTCGATGAGGCCGAGGTTCTTCAGCGGGTCGACGCTCCAGACGACCTGCGCGTCGATGCCGAGATTCGCGAGCGCGGCGCGGATGTGCGCGAGCGCCGTATCTTTGCTCGCGTGAGCGGGGAGGTAGTAACTGATCTTGAAACGGTTCTGCACCGCCGGCTCCTGGAGGGAGAGGCCCTCGGCGGTACCGACCGCGGCCGTGATGCGATCGCGGTCCCATGCGGGCTCGTGCGCCGCGATAGCGTCACGCCATCGCGCGTCTTCTACGAGCGTGCCGTCTTCTTTCCGATACACCACCGTGCCGACCGAGGCGATGAGGTAGTCGGGCGTCGGGATGCCGTACTCCTGTTGCGCCTCGTGAAAGAGCGCGAGGTCGCGGCCGGTCACGTAGGCGAGACGATGCGCGACGCCCGCGAGCGCGGCGAAGAGCCGCGGGATGCCGCCGTCGTCTTCGGCGGGGCCGTTCGGCAGGAGCGTGCGGTCGAGGTCGGTGGCGATGAGTATCATGATGCGGCCGGCGCGGCGGGCGCGGTGAGCGCCGCGAAGAGGGAGGTCCCGCGCGCGAGCGCGCCATAGGCGATGAGGTAGGCGGAGGCCGAGAAGGAGAGCTCTTTCGTGCCGAGCGCCTCGAAGGTCTCGCCGTGGTAGTACTCGGGGAAGCGGTACCCGTCGCGCGCGAGCACGCCCGCGAACGCGTCGAGCGCCTCGTCCCCTTTCTTCTCGCACGGGAGCGACGCGAGGAAGAAGCCGTGCACGAGCGGCCAGAGCCCGCCGTTGTGGTAGCGATTCGGCTGGTTGCGGAACTCGTAGAGGTAGTTGAGCCGCAGCTCCTCCCAGAGGAGCGCGTCTGCCTCGGTGATGACCGGGTGGAAGGCGGGGAGGATCGGGAAGCGGTCGTGCGCGGCGAGGGCGCAGAGGTGCTCCTGGATCTCGATCCGCTGGGTGTCGGTCGGCAGGTCGGAGAGGAGGAAGAGACTCGTCGCGAAGGTATCCAGATGGAAGCGGATGCTGTGGCTCGTGAAGTAGGCGGCGGGCAGAGGCGGGCGATAGTCGCGCGAGGCGTGCTCGTAGAGCGTCTTGTGATAGACGAGCGGGCTCCCGAGATGATCGGCAGAGGGGAAGTAGTTGATGCGGATGAGCTCGCCGAGCCGCGCGCGCGCGGCCTCGACCTTCGCGTCGCCGGTGAGCGCGGCGTAGGTGGCGAGGGCGAAGTAGTAGAGCATCTCGTCGTAGAGGACGTAGCCGTGATTGATGTACTCGTCGGCCCAGTCGCCGCCCTGCGGGATGTAGAGGAGGCCGCGGCCGTTCAACTCCAGGCAGCGCAGGTAGAAGAGCGCCTTATCGACCGACGGGCGGTGATCGTCGAAGAAGGCGCGGTCGCCGCCGAGCTGCGCGACTGCTTCAGCGCCGATGACGTACCAGAGGGTCGCGTCGACGCGGCCGACGGTCGTGCCATAGCTCGTCGCGCCGGTCTCGGGGGTCACGTTGCTCGGGATGCGACCGGTCTCGTCCTGGTGCGCGCGCAGGGTCTCGAGCGTGCGCTTGAAGGTGCCGATTGTCTCCTCGTCGCCCGCGAGCAGGCTCGCGAGCCCCGCGATGACGCCGTCGCGCGCCCATACGCGCTCATAATTCTCGACGTCTTCCTTCGACGCGAGGAAGCCGGCTGGCGTCGACAGCTCCGTGAGCAGCTCGACGCTCTTTTCGTAGGCTTCGTCGCGGACGGCCATGATACCTTTCAGTATACCCTACCGCACGACCGTCCACTCCTTGGACGCGGCGCGCTTGAAGAGATAGAAGGAGAGACCGTTCGCAAGCCACTGCGCATAGAGGCGCAGCCAGCCGACCTTGTGCGCGCGGCGGCAGGTGTGGTAGGCCCACGGGCGCATATACACGTACGTCTTCCCTATCTTCGCAAGCCGGTAGAACATATCGTTGTCCTCGGCGGCGGCGAGATCCTCGCGGAAGCCGCCGAGCTGCCGGAAGGCGCTCGCGCGGATCATCTGGAACTCGCCGGCGGCGCTACCGACATGGAAGACGTTGTTCATGAGGATGAGCCAGAGGTTGAGCGGCCAGATGAACAGGCGATCGAGCAGCGTCCCGTAGGCGGGCGTCGGCACGAAGGGGACCGTGAGCGCGACGATGCCGGGATGTGCCTCGAAATCGGCGACGAGATCCTCGAGGAATGCGCGGGGCTCGGGGAGCGTGACGTCTGCATCGAGGAAGAGGAGGTAGGTGCCGCTCGCGAGCGTGGCGCCCGCGTTGCGCGCCGCGCCGAGCGACTGGCGCGCCGCTCCATGGTAGACGGTGACCTTGTCGGTATAGGCGCGGGCGATCTCGAGGGTACCGTCGGTCGATCCGCCGTCGCTCACGATGAGCTCGTGCGAGAACGAGCCGAGCGCGCTAAGCGAGTCGAGCGTCTCCTTCAGGTAGCCGGCCTCGCGCAGGGTAGGGATGATGATCGAGACGAGCGGGGGGCGGGTCATGGTCATCGGATGAGGGTCGTGCCGACGTGCGTGCGCATGTAGCGTCTGAAGCCATAGGCGGCAGCGACCGCAGCACTAGCGAAGAGCACGGCGAACACACCGTGCAGCGCCGTGGGCAGGGCGAGATACCCGTCGCCGACGAGATAGCCGCCGAAGAGGAGCGCGGCGGTCCAGATGAGCCCGCCGAGCAGGTTCAGCCCCGCGTAGGTGCCGAACGGCACGCGCGCCTTGCCGGCGGCGGTGAGCGTCGCGAGTGCGAAGCCGAAGCCCATGGTGACCTTCGACAGGAAGATGGCGGCGGTGTGCTGTCGCTGGAACAGCGCGACGAGCCGGTCGACGTCCGGCTCGGCGATGTGGAAGAAGCCGCTGAAGCGCCCGGTGAACGGCCACGCGGCGTAGCGCCCGACGACGTACCAGAGGAGGTCGGCGGCGAACTCGCCGGCGACGATGACGGCGTAGAGCAGGACGAGGTCGAAGTAGCCGAGCCGCGCGAGGAACCCGCAGACGAGCGTGACGAGCGGCCCCTCGACGACTGCGAGCGGGAAGACGATCGCGTACCGGTAGGCGAGAA
>CAYZWA010000055.1:0-3406 GCA_964482105.1 uncultured Candidatus Saccharibacteria bacterium | reverse complement strand
TCGTCTTTCGCTTTGTCGCGGTCCTCTTCGCGGTCAGCGACGGTCTCGTCGGAGGCGGGAAGGTCGGCAAGCTCTTCTTCGGCGGGAAGCTCGGTGACTTCGCCCGAGCCGTTCGTCTGGGATTCGGCGCTCTCGGTCGGCATGACGCCGGCCGCGGCCGCCGGATCCTCCTCGACCGACTCGCCGTCGGACTCGGCGATATCGGTGCCGCCGGTCGAGACGATGTCGATGTTCCAGCCGGTGAGCTTGGCCGCGAGGCGGACGTTCTGCCCGCCGCGACCGATCGCGAGCGACTGCTCGTCTTCGACGACCGTGACGACCGCGCGATGCTCGGCCTCGTCGAGCACGACCTCGATCGGGTTCGCCGGCGAGAGCGCCTCGCGGACGAACTCGGCCGTATCGTCATTCCACTCGATAATGTCTATGCGCTCGCCGCCGAGCTCGCTCATAACCGTCGAGACGCGCACGCCGCGCTGGCCGACGAGCGAGCCCACCGGGTCGACATGCGGGTCGAGCGAGGCGAGAGCGATCTTGGTGCGGCCGCCGGCCTCGCGCGCGATGGCCTTGACCTCGATCGCGCCGGAGGCGAGCTCGGGCGCCTCAAGCTCGAAGAGCTTCACGACGAACTGCGGCTGCGCGCGCGAGAGGCGCAGATAGACGCCGCGGAAGCCCTCTTCGACCGCGTAGAGATAGGCGCGGATGCGCTCGCCGGGGCGGTAGCGCTCGCCGGGAATCTGCTCCTCGTAGGGGATGATGCCGGTCGTGCGGCCGAGGTCGACGAAGAGCGCGCCGCGCTCGATGCGCTGCACGATGCCCGAGACGATCTCGCCCTTCTTCTCGCCGAATTCCTCCATCATCGAGAGCTTCTCGGCCTCGCGCACCTTCTGGATGACGACCTGCTTGGCGGTCTGCGCGGCGATGCGGCCGAAGTCGTCCTGCGGCTCAAGCGGGAAGACGACCTCCTCGCCGAGCTGCGCATCGCGCTTGATGAGCTTCGCGTCGGCGAGCAGCATGTGCTTCTCCGCGTCGAAGCGCGGCAGCTCACCCTCTTCGAGCGACTCTTCTTCGGCGTAATGCGGATGCGTCTCGGCAGCGTCTTCATCCTCGTCGGGGAAGCGCACGGTCGTCTCGTCGACGACGGTCTTCACCTGCTCGAACGCGACCGTACCGGTCGCGAGATCGAGACGGGCGCGCACCACCTGTCCGCGCTTGCCATATTCACGCTTGTAGGCGGTCGCCATCGCGTTCTCGACGGCGTCGACCATCGTGTCGCGGGCGATGCCGCGCTCTTCGAACTCGCCCAGGGCCGCGTTGATTGCTTTCAGATCGATCATATAGAATGTGTATGTCTGCTAATGCTCCCACTCTAACAAAGAATGCCCGCACTGCGGACATCGGGATAGCGGCATCATAGCAGAATACGGGGAAAATGCAATGCGCGCCGCTTCGCGGCGCGCGCTGGTTCCACCTCCGCCTGTGCATTGCGCGCGATAGCGGCGGCGGCGCGCGCTATACTATGCGCATATGCACGTCTCTGAAGAGAGCCTGCGCGAGTTCATCGCCGACTCCGGCCTCGTCTCGCAACAAGACCTCGATGCTGCGGTCAAAGAGGCCGAGGCCAAGCACAAGCCGCTCGGCGACATGCTCGTCGCGCGCGGCTTGCTCACCGAAGACGCGCTCCGGCGCATCCACGCGTACGTCATCGGGATCCCGTTCGTAAACCTCCAGGAACACAACATCCCTGCCGAGACGCTCGCCCTCATCCCCGAGCCGATCGCCCGCACCCACAACATCATCGCCTTCAAGAAAGAAGGGGAGACGCTCCAGGTCGCCATGCTCGACGTGCGTGACCTCGCCTCGATCGATACCGTCGCGAAGAAGACGGGCCTCAAGATCCTCCCCCGCTTGACCGACACCGAGAGCCTGCGCCACGCGCTCCTCCAGTACCAGAAGTCGCTCAAGGACGAGTTCGGCGACATCATCTCGACCGAAGCGGGCAAGATCAAGGTCGTCGACGAGAACGGCAAGGAGGCCTCAGGCGACGACCTCAAGAAGATGGCCGAGGACCTGCCGATCGTGCGCATCGTCGATACGCTCCTGCGCCACGCGATCGTCCAGGGTGCCTCCGACATCCACATCGAGCCGATGGAGGATGAGGTGCTCGTCCGCTACCGCATCGACGGCATTCTCCACGACGCGATGACGCTCCCCAAGACCGCCGCCGCCGGCATCACCGCCCGCATCAAGATCCTCTCCAACCTGAAGCTCGACGAGAAGCGCCTCCCGCAGGACGGCCGCTTCAAGATGGAGACCGAAGGCGAGCGGGTCTCCTTCCGCGTCTCCACCATCCCCACCTTCTACGGCGAGAAAGCGGTGCTGCGCCTCCTGCGCGAGACCGGCGAGGGATTCACGCTCGAGTCGCTCGGCTTCCACGGCGACGCGGTCGAGCGCCTCCACGCGACGCTCAAAGCGACCACCGGCATCATCCTCATGTCTGGCCCGACCGGGAGCGGCAAGACGACGACCCTCTACACGATGCTCGATCTCCTGAATCAGCCGGACGTGAACATCGCAACCATCGAAGACCCGATCGAGTACCAGATGAAGCGCGTCAACCAGACCCAGGTCACCCCGGCGATCGGCTTCACCTTCGCCGACGGGCTGCGCTCGCTCGTGCGCCAGGACCCGGACATCATCATGGTCGGCGAGATTCGCGACGGCGAAACCGCCTCGCTCGCTATCAACGCTGCCTTGACCGGACACCTCGTCCTCTCGACTATCCACACCAACTCCGCCGCCGGCGCCATCCCGCGCCTGATCGACATGGGCGTCGAGCCATTCCTCCTCGTCTCGACCATCCGCGCGATCGTCGGCCAGCGCCTGGTGCGGCGCCTCTGTCAGAGCAAGGACGCCTACGCGACCACGGCCGAGACCCGCGCGAAGATCGCGGACAAGGCGGACTTCGACTTAGCCTTCGGCGCGCTCACCGAAGAGAAGCTCGTGAAACCTGGCTCCTCGCTCGACGACATCCCCTTCTACCACCCCACGCCGGGCGGCGAGTGCGAAGACGGCTACAAGGGGCGTATCGGCATCCACGAGGTGCTCGCGGTCTCGCCCGCCATCCGTGAGAGCATCCTCCGCTCGGCGACGAGCGACGCCATCGAGGCGCAGGCCAAGAAGGAGGGGATGCTCACCATGATCGAAGACGGCATCTACAAGGCCGCCCGCGGCATCACCTCGCTCGAAGAGGTCCTCCGCGCGGTGAGCGAGTAGTAACATAAGGCATACCTGCGCCCCACGCGGCCGGCTCCGCCGGCCGCGTGCTTGACAGTTTATACGAGTCGTGATAACGTGATTCTGGGACGATCGGTTCCTGTGGGCGCGGGATGAGTATCGCGCGCCCTGT
>CAYZWA010000054.1:0-3472 GCA_964482105.1 uncultured Candidatus Saccharibacteria bacterium | reverse complement strand
TGGTGGATACTCGCGTGCGTCGTCGGGATCGCTATCGCGGGCTATGTGTTGATTGCCACCGCTCCGTCGCCGACCGAGCGGGCTGTCGAGTCTGCGCAGCCGGAGACGTATACCTCGTATGCGCTCGGGGTGCAATTCAGGTACCTCCCCGTGCAGCCGGGCGGCGTGCCGGCGAGCGTATGGGAGGCCAGCACGACCATATATGTATATACCGGCAGCACGACGCCGGAGGCCGGCCAGTCGGTGCAGGTGTTCGCGAAGCGCGCCGACGAGACGCTCAAGGCCGCGATACGGCGACAGATTCTGGCCGCCTATCCGTCTCCCGATTGCGCCGTGATCGTGACGCCGTCTAACATCCAGAGCGGCTACCAGGTGGCAGAGATCACCTACCCGCGGCCAGAGGGCGCAGACCAGCCCTGGTATGCGAACGCCGCGCTCTGCAACGAGACCTACGACCAGACGAACGGGATGCGCTACTTCCTGTACGACCCGCGACACCCAGACACCTTCGCCTTTCTTGATATCGGGCAATACTCGATCTTCGGCCACGACCAGATTCCCTGGCAGTACACGCTCACCTTTATCGACTGACGTGCGGGTATATACTACAAGCATATGCATCACAAATCATTCGAGAGCGCAGGATACGGGCGCGAACCGGATCAGACGGAAGAAGTCGAGGAGCGCGAGACGCCGGCAATGACGGTGGACTCGCCGGCACTGCAAGAAGCGCTCATGCATGCGGCACGTGCCCGGCACTACGGCGAGGGAATCTCGGCCGACCAAGAGGCAGAGAATGCCGCAGGCTTTGACTGGGTGCGCGACGGCTATGCCGAGGTGTGGAACCGCTACCTCGCCGCGCACCCGCACGAAGCCACGGTCGACCCGGACGACCACGACGCCGTTGCCGCGCTCCTCGACCGCATGCTCGCGTCGCGGGCAGACCCCTCCCTGCACTGACGCGCCTCGGCAACCGCGCGGCGCGTGGTATGATGCAAGATATGAAGACGTGGCTATGGATCGTCCTTATCGCGCTCGTCGTTGTCGGCGGCGGGTACTGGTACTACGCACAGCGCGAGGCGCCGTCGGGCATGCTCGCGAACCCGGCATCGGTCAACTGCGAGAAGACGCTCGACGGGGCGCTCGAGATCGTCGACACGCCTGCGGGCCAGGTGGGCTACTGCCACCTGCCCGACAACCGCGTGTGCGAGGAGTGGGATCTCTATCGCACCGGCGCCTGCACCCCGCCGCCGGCGACGAGCTACCAGGACGCGACGTACCTCATAAACGGCACGAGCACCACGCTCGTACACGGCGTGGCAGAGGTGTCGGCGGCGCCCGGCTCAGCCGCGATGGTAACGACGAAATACTTCGGCAACGAGGCGACCGGCGACCTGAACGGCGACGGCACGCCTGATGTCGCCTTCATCCTCACCCAGGATACCGGCGGCAGCGGCACCTTCTACTACGTCGCCGCCGCGCTCGCGACGACCACCGGCTACCGCGGCACGAACGCCGTCTATCTCGGCGACCGCATCGCGCCGCAGACGACCGAGATCAAGGACGGCGAGATCATCGTAAACTACGCCACGCGCGCAGCAGGTGAGCCGATGAGCGCGGCCCCGTCGGTCGGCGTCTCGAAGTATCTGCGTATCGCAAACGGCGCCCTGGTCGACGAGTCGGCGCAATAGCCTCCGAGGCGCTGCGGGAGAGATTAGCGCTCCGCGTTCAAGGCCGCGCGCGTCTGGGGGCCGACGCCGCCATAACCGGTCGTCCACACCGTACCCGAAGAGACGATGCCGTGCGTACGCTGGAAGGTCTCGACGCCGCCCTGTGTCAGGGGGCCGAAATAGCCGGTCACCGGGCCGCTGTAGCTACCGTCGAGGGTGAGGTGCTTCTGGAGCTCGGTCACTGCCGCGCCGGTCGAGCCGACGCGCAGGTAGGTGGTGAAGACGTAGCCGTCTTGGGCGGCTCCGGCCGCGCTCGGCGCAGATGCCGGCGCCGGCGCGACGGTCGCCTCGCTTGCCGCGTTCGTCGCACTGTTCGTCGTCGCGGCCGAGGCCGGCGTGGCAGAGACCGTGATCGTCACCTTCGCCGAAGCGGTGCTGCCGTTCGCATCACGACCCGTCACGGTGAGCACATGCGTGCCGATATCGTCTGCCGTCGGCGTCCACGAGAACGCGCCGGTGGTCGAGGCGATGCTCGCCGCCGAGACACTCGAGTGGTAGCCGAGCGAATCGGCGACCGTATACATCGGGTCCGTCAGGCCGACCGAGCTCACCGCGAAGGAGACCGCCGTACCGGGCGCGACGCTCGTGCCTGGCGAGACCGTGCCGACCGCGAGCGTCGGCGGGAGGACCGTGATCGTCTGGGTCACCTGCGCGCTGCGCCCGTACCGATCCAAGACGGATATGGTGAAGGTGTGGATGCCCTGTTCGTTCGTCGCCGGCGTCCACGAGAACGCGCCGGTGCTCGGGTCGATATCGGAGGCGGATGCGGTCGTGCCGGCGTACGCGTCGCGGAGCGTGAACACCGGGCTCGTGAAGCCGGGCGTGTGGACGGTGAAGGTCACCGGCTCGCGCGTGTAGGCGACGACGCCGGGCGAGAGGTTCTCGATGGTGATGGTGTCCGGGATCACGTAGAGGGTCACGTTCGTGCTCGCCGTGTCGCCCTGCGAGTCGCTCGCCGTGACGGTGATCGTGTGCGAGCCGGCGTCGTCGACCGTGGGCGTCCAGGAGAAGTAGCCGTACTGGTCGATCTTCCCGCCGCCCGAGACCGCGTAGGTCGGGTTCACGAAGCCGTTCGCGGATGCGTAGAAGGTGATGGTCGTCCCCGCCGAGACACCGGAGGCGGGTGCGATATTGCTCACCGACACCGACGACGCGAACGCGGCCGGCGCACACAGGAACAGCGCACCGAGCACGAGAGGCGCGACGCGGAGACGAGAACGTAGTGACATAAGATAGGTACGCTAGCGGATAACTGCTTGCTGATAAGTATAGCATCGCGCGTCGGTGATATAGTGACGTATGTACGGTATGTGGACAGATTTCCTGGCAGTCATCACGATACAGTGGGCGCTCTTCGCAGGTGTCGCGCTCGTGCGCCGGACGCCCGTGCGGCGTGCGGCCGGCATCCTGCTCGGGAGCATCGCGCTCGGCACGGTCTTCGGCATCGCGTTCGATCTCGTCGTCGGCAAGACGCTCGGCGTCTATACGTATCGCGCCGGGTTCGCGCTGCCCTTTCTTGTCGTAAACGGCGCGCTCTCGTACGGTGCCCTGTGCGCGACCGTGTGGCTCGTGCGGCGCGAGCGCTTCTGGCGTTTCTACCTCATCACCACGGCCGTCGGGGCGGCATATGAGCTAGCGAACCGCCTCTTCCCCGTGTGGTCGTGGACCTTTGCCGGCTCGCCGCTCGCGCAGGAAGCGATCGTCATCCTCGCCGCCTACTGCGCGCTCGCGCTCCTCTTGCG
>CAYZWA010000053.1:0-3779 GCA_964482105.1 uncultured Candidatus Saccharibacteria bacterium | reverse complement strand
GGCGACCAGCCCCACGGCAGCATGGACTCCACGCACATCGGCTTCGTGAGCCGCGCGCAGCTTATCGCGAAGGTCGCTGAATAACGCGCCGTTCCCCTCATGCCCCTCCGCGTGCTACGCTGAAGGGACATGGTAGCGCGATACGCCCAAGACCTGCCGGCTCTCTTCGCCGACTTCGCGACGAGCGCGCGCGGGCTCGCTGCCGCAGAGGCCGCGCGCCGGCTCGCCGTGAGCGGCGAGAACGTGCTCCCC
Organism: uncultured Candidatus Saccharibacteria bacterium; assembly: GCA_964482105.1. GTDB lineage: Bacteria > Patescibacteriota > Minisyncoccia > Phycocordibacterales > Phycocordibacteraceae > C7867-001. Next base: position 3,527 of record CAYZWA010000053.1, on the reverse strand, counting down.
GAGGCGCCCGCGCCGCGGCGGTGGCAGCTCTTCTTCCGGCAGTTCGCGAGCCCGCTCATCTATGTGCTCCTCGGCGCCTCGGTCGTCGTCTTCGCGCTCGGCGAGCTTGTCGACGGCGCCATCATCCTGGTCGTGCTCACGCTGAACGCCGCCGTCGGCGCGGTGCAGGAAGGGCGTGCGCAGGACACGCTCCGTGCGCTGCGGCACTTCGTCGACACGACCGCGACGGTGCGGCGCGACGGGAGCGAGACGGTCGTCCCGGCACGCGAGATCGTGCCGGGCGACGTGCTCGTCCTGCGCGAGGGAGAGCAGGTCGCGGCCGACGCGCGCCTCCTCGACGCGCACGCGCTCAAGATCGACGAGGCAGCGTTCACCGGCGAGTCTGAGCCGGTAGGGAAGACGGCCGAGCCGCCCGAGGGCGCCAAGCTGCCGCCGTCGGGCCAGCACGACATGGTCTTCAAGGGCACCCAGGTCACGACCGGCGCCGGCACGGCCGTGGTCGTCGCGACCGGCGTGCACACGGTCATCGGCTCGATCGCGCGCGAGGTCTCTCACCTCGAGAGCGCCATCCCGCTCCAGGCGGACATCCGCCGGCTCTCGCGCGTCATCATCGGCATCGTCGCGGCCGTGAGCGTGGTCGTCTTCGCGGTCGGCGTCGCCGAGGGGCGAGATCTCGTCTCGCTCTTCGCGATCGCCGTGTCGCTCGCCGTCTCGATCATCCCCGAGGGGCTGCCGGTCGTGCTCACCCTCATCCTCGCGACCGGCGTCTGGCAGATGTCGAAGCGCCACGCGCTCGTCAAGCGGCTCCAGGCGGTCGAGGCGCTCGGCCAGGCGCGCGTCATCGCGGTCGACAAGACCGGCACGGTCACCAAGAACGAGCTCGTCGTCCGCACGGCGTGGGTCGCCGGCGACTCGTTCGCGGTCGCCGGCGCCGGGTACGATCCCGTGGGCGCGATCACGGCGAACGGCGCGCTCGTGAACCCGGCGCACCACGCCGACCTCTTTCACCTCGGGAAGCTCGCCGCGCTCTCGGCCGACGCGCGGGTCTTCTTCACCGAGGAGGAGCAGGAGTGGCGCATCGCCGGCGACCCGACCGAGGCGGCGATCCGCGTCTTCGGCGAGAAGGTCGGCTTCTCGCAGGATGATCTCCGGCGCACCACGCCGGTCGTCTCGACGCTCCCCTTCGACGCGCATACGCGCTACCGCGCGCTCACGTATCGCGCGCGCGGCGGCGAGACGCTCGTCGTCTCCGGCGCGCCCGAGGCGGTGCTCGAGCGCTGCACCCGGATACGTCGCGGCGGCCGGAACCAGCTCCTGCGGCGGGAGGATCTCGACGCGATCGAGGTCGCCTTCATGACGCTCTCGGGGCAGGGCTTGCGCGTCGTGGCCTTCGCCGAGCGCGCCCGGGTGCACGGCGAGCTCACCGCCGCGTCGGCGGCGGGGCTCTCGTTCGTCGGCCTCCTCGGCATGCAGGACACGATCCGTAGCGAGGTCGCCGGCGCGCTCGCGAGCGCGCACGCGGCGGGCGCGAAGGTGGTGATGATCACCGGCGACGACCAGGTCACGGCGCGTGCGATCGCCGAGCAGGCCGGCATCGCGACCGCAGAGAGCGAGCTCCTCACCGGGGCCGAGATCGCGGCCATGTCCGATGCCGAGCTCGCCGTGCGCGTCAAGGATGTCGCCCTCTTCGCCCGCGTGACGCCCGAGCACAAGCTGCGCATCATCCGGGCATACCAGCAGCGCGGCGAGCTCATCGCGATGACCGGCGACGGGGTGAACGACGCGCCCTCGCTCGTCGCGGCCGACCTCGGCGTCGCGATGGGCGGCATCGGCACCGATGTCGCGAAGGAGGCAGCCGACATCATCCTGCTCGACGACAACTTCGGCACCATCGTCGCGGCGATCGAAGAGGGGCGCAACATCTACCAGACCATCCAGAAGGTCCTCCTCTACCTCTTCTCGACGAGCATCGGCGAGGCGCTCACGATCCTCGGCGCGCTCGCGCTCGCGCTGCCGCTCCCGCTCCTCGCCGCCCAGATCATCTGGCTCAACTTCGTCACCGACACCTTCCTCGACATCGCGCTCGCGCTCGAGCCGATGGAGCGCGGCCTCCTCGCGCGCCGCTTCGCGAAGCCGGGGCGCTACCTCATCACGCGGCTCATGGCCGCGCGCATGGCGCTCATGGCGATCCCGATGGCGCTCGGGACGCTCTTCCTCTTCAGCCGTGCCGCCCACGCGAGCCCCGAGCTCTCGTGGACGGTGGCGCTCACGACACTCGCGGTCTTCCAGTGGCTCAATGCCTGGAACTGTCGCTCAGAGAGCGAGTCGATCTTCTCGCGCGACCTTCTCACGAACCGCTATCTTATCGGCGCGACCGGCATCGTCATCATCCTCCAGCTCATCGCCATCTACACGCCGGTCTTCGAGCATATCCTGCACACCGTGCCGCTCGGGCCGCGCGAGTGGATCCCGATCCTCTCGGCCGCCGCGCTCGTCGTCCTCGTCGAGGAGGTGCGCAAGTATATCGTGCGCCAGCGCGCCTCGGCGAGCGCGCATGGCCGACACCAGGTGTTGGCCGCCGCTCCTGCCGCGAACTAGGACACCGGCGCCCCCTAGTGCGTGGCGAGCTGCGACGGGTCGGAGAGGATCATCTCAGCCTGGCCCTGGTAGCTGGTGATCTTCCCGGTGAGGGTCACCAGGTGCCCCGCGTCACGCGAGAGGTCGCCGAAGGCGCTTGCGTCGTCGGCGAAGATGACCCCCGAGAAGGGGCAGGCTTTGTAGCTCTGGCAGAAGTCGAGGAAGACCGTGCCGCTCTTGCTCGCGTACGCATCGACCAAGGTGCCGCGCACCGAGGCGGTGTCGCCGATGTGGTCGGCGGCTTGCGTGTAATCGATGGTGCCGATAGAAGTCGCGGCCGCTTGCGCGGCCGCGTTTGTCCCCGCATACGCGGCGAAGAGCCGCGTCAGCAGGTTCTCATACGTCTGCCGCAGGGTAGGGTCGGTGCCTATCTCCAGTATCTCGTCATTCTCGGTCGTGGCCGAGCCCGTCCAGTTGTAGCTGCCGAGCGCGTACGCCTGGTCGGTCACGAGGAGCTTGATGTGCATGATGCCGTTGCCGTCCGGGTGCTTCTCTGCCTCGACCGGGATGCCCGCCGCGACGAGCTCCTTGATGATCGGCTGGTCGTAGCTCGAGGCCGACTCGCCCGCGTCGACGAGGCCGCGCACGTCGACCCCGCGCCTCTTCGCGGCCACGAGCGCGTCAGCCACGTCCTTGAGGGTGAACTCGTAGATGGCGAAGTACGCCTTCGCCTTCGCGGCGTCGATGAGCGCGATGAGCTCCTTATCATTCTGCTTCTGGTCGAGGGAGTAGAGGACGCGCATGCTGCCCGCTGCCGGCGTGGCCACGGTCGCCGGCGGCACCGCGACGCACGCCGCAGACCCCGAGCGAAGCGAGGGGTGCCCGCCCCCGGCCAGCATATAGCCCGCCGCCCCCGCCGCGCCGATAAGCACCAGTGCCACGATCGCGCG
>CAYZWA010000052.1:0-3893 GCA_964482105.1 uncultured Candidatus Saccharibacteria bacterium | reverse complement strand
CCCGGCGTGTACCTCTTCAAGCAGGGGAGGCGGGTCTTGTATGTCGGCAAGGCGACGTCGCTGCGCGACCGGGTGCGGAGCTACTTCGACGACGATCTCATCGCGACGCGCGGGCCGCGCATCGTAGACATGGTCACCAAGGCCGACCGTGTCGCCTTCGAGCCGACGCCCACCGTGCTCGAGGCCCTGGTGCGCGAGGCGGCGCTCATCAAGCAGTACCAGCCGCGGGCGAATGTCGACGGCAAGGATGACAAGAGCTTCCTCTATGCGGTCATCACGAAGGAAGAGTGGCCGCGGGTACTCACCGTCCGAGGCAAAGATCTGCCCGACAAGGGCATGGGAATGTTAAACATTCCCATCTTGCATATCTACGGCCCGTTCCCGTCTGGGCCGCAATTGCGTGAAGCGCTCCGGCTCATCCGCAAGATCTTCCCATTTTACGATACGCCCAAACCGATCACGACGAAGACCCATGTAGGACGTGCAACGTCCTACATGGGTGCGCGGATCGAATTCAACCGGCAGATCGGCCAGTATCCGCGCGAGCTAGACGCGAGAGCGTATCGCAAGAGCGTCCGCCGCGTCGCGCTCTTCCTCGCGGGGAAGACGGCGGAGCTGCGTCGCACGCTCGGGCGCGACATGGCGCAGGCCGCAGCCGAAGAGCGCTTCGAAGACGCGGCGGAGGCACGGCGCGCGCTGTACGCGCTCGACCACGTGCAGGATGTGGCGCTCATCAAGAGGGAAGACGAGGGGAGCGCGCGCGCCGGCTTCGCCGGCGCGCGGATTGAAGCCTACGACACCGCGCACCTCGCGGGTACGAACGCGATCGGCGTGGTGGTCGTCGTCCAAGACGGCGCGCCGGAGAAGAGAGCGTATCGCACCTTCCGTATCCGCGGCATCCAGAAGAACGACGACATCGCGTCGTTGCGCGAGGTCCTCACGCGCCGGCTCGGCCACCCGGAGTGGCCGCTGCCCGACGCGATCGTCGTCGACGGCGCGCGCCCGCAGAAGAAGGCAGCTGAGGCGGTGCTCAGGGAGGCGGGTGTCGCGATACCGGTCGCGGCGGTGGTCAAGGACGAGCGCCACCGCCCGCGCGAGGTCATCGGCGCGCGCTCGGCCGGCGTGCGCGAAGCCGACGCGGTGCTCGCGAACGCTGAGGCACACCGCTTCTCGCTCGCCAAGCACCGCGCCGCTCGCTCGCGGGCATTGCGCTCTGCTACAATGAAGCGATGAGTACCGTCATCGGCATCTTGCGCGGCGGGCCGTCGAACGAGCATGAGGTCTCGCTCAAGAGCGGCGCGTCGATCATCGCCCACCTGCCGAGCGACCGGTTCGTCGCGCGGGACATCTACATCGACCGCGACGGGCGCTGGCACGACCGCGGCCGGCCGGTCGAGCCCGTGCGCGTGCTCCGGCAGCTCGACGCCGCGCTCATCGGACTCCACGGCACCTACGGCGAAGACGGCGGGGTGCAGCGGCTCCTCGCGCGCTTCGGTGTCCCGTATGCCGGCGCGGATCCGACCGGCTCCGCGCTCGCGATGCACAAATTCCTGTCGAAGATGCACCTGCGCGACGAAGGCGCTTCCGTGCCCGACTTCCGCTACGTCGAGCGCGTTGACGAGATACCTGCGGTGGCCGCAGAGGTCGCGCGCGCCTTCTCGCAGCCGGTCGTCGTGAAGCCGGTCGGGTGGGGCTCGTCGGTCGGCGTCTCGATCGTCGGCGGCTACGCGCAGGTGAGCCGGGCGGTAGAGAGCCTCTTCGCGGCGGGCGCGCCGAGCGTCCTCATCGAGGAGTACGTTCGCGGCCGCGAGGCGGCGGTCGGCATCATCGAAGACATGCGCGGCGAGGCGCTCTATGCGCTCCCGGCGGTTGAGATCACTCCGCCCGAGGGCGACTTCTTCTCGTATCGCTCGAAGTACTCGGGCACATCGCGCAAGACCTGCCCGGGCAACTTCTCCCGCGAGACGGCGGGCGAGCTCGCCCGCCTCGCCCGCGTCGCGCACCGCGCGCTCGGGCTCCGGCACTACTCGCGTAGCGACTTCATCGTCACGCCGCACCGTATCTACTACCTCGAGACCAACACGCTGCCGGGGCTCACCGAGGAGTCGCTCTTCCCGAAGGCGCTCGCCGCGGTCGGCATCCCGCTGCCCGATTTCTTCTCCCATCTGGTCAAGCTCGCGCAGAGACGGTAGTATCGAGAGGTGCGGGCCGTTAGCTCAGCTGGTAGAGCACCACATTTGCAATGTGGGGGTCACCGGTTCGAATCCGGTACGGTCCACCAAAGGGCAAACCTGAACCGGCATGTTCCGGGAGTGGGGACAACGCGGTTGCGGCAGAAAAAGAGCGTTATCCTGATAGGTAGGTACTCATAATCTATTTTGTCGTATGCCTAGCGGGAAACGGGTTTCGACGCATTTTGAGTGGACACCGGACATGTCTGTCGGTGAGGAGACCATTGACGCTCAGCATCAGCGCCTGCTCGCGCAGCTGAACAAGGTCATCGACGCAATGCTCTTCGGCGCCGAGTCAGAAGAGATCGTGCGGGCAGTCGACTTCTTCAAGACCTACGCAGACGAGCATCTCGCGTACGAGGAGGCATACATGGCGCAACGCGGGTATTCGCATCTCGCTGAGCACCAGAAGTATCACGACGACTTCCGGGAGAAGTATCGCGCTTTCCACGAGCAGCTGACGAGCCGGCACGCTCCGGACGGCCTCCTCATGGAAATGGAGGTATACTTGGGCGACTGGTGGACGCACCACATCCTCCTCGAGGATAAGAAGTACTACGAAGCGCTCGGGCCGTCAGAGGGGCGCGTGCCGACGCCCCGCCCGCGCGCGACAAAGCTTGCGTGAATATACATATCGTGTTATAACAGAGCGCATGCTCATGCGCGAGAAGACGCTTGTCGAGAAGATTACCGAGTGGGTCGGGTCGACCCCCTCGCTCGTCGTGCACACGATTCTCTTCATCGTGTCCTTCGCGCTGTCGGTCGACGGCATCCTCTCGTGGAACCGGATGCTCCTCATCCTCACGACTGTCGTCTCGCTCGAGGCGATCTATCTCGCGATCTTCATCCAGATGACGGTGAACCGGCAGGCCGCCGAGCTCGCCGAGGTGGGCGAGGATATCGACGAGATTCAGGAGGATATCGAAGAGATCCACGAAGATGAGGAGGAGGACGAGGTACGCGAGATGAAGGAGGCGGCGACGATCGAACAGCTCTCGCGCGACCTCCGCCGCGTCCTCACGGAGCTCGAGCGCCTCAAGGGCGGGAAAGGGTGATCGGTGGGCATCCGCGCCGGTTTCTGCTATGATAAGCGTGCGCGCTCTTAGCTCAGTTGGTTAGAGCGTACGCTTCACACGCGTAAGGTCACAGGTTCGAATCCTGTAGAGCGCACCCGGAAGGGATCTTCCGTCGGGCCGGCGTATGACGGTAGTACGCACGCTTCGGGTGCGTGTAGACCGGGTTCAATTCCCGGCGGCCCGACAGAGGATCTCTTCCGCCCCAGGCGGGCTGTAGTATACCGGTAGTACGCATCCATGGGGTGGATGTAGACCGGGTTCAATTCCCGGCAGCCCGAAAGATGTGCTATACTCCGCGCACGGGCCCATAGCTCAGTTGGTAGAGCGCTGCATTCGCATTGCAGAGGTCAGGAGTTCGACTCTCCTTGGGTCCACCGCTTCGCCCGTCCGGAAGGTCGGGCGGGGTAGGGGCCATTAGCTCATCTGGTAGAGCGCGTGCATGGCATGCACGAGGTGACCGGTTCGAGTCCGGTATGGTCCACAAAACAAAAGAGCCGCGTCGAGAAGAGAACGCGCACGGGCGGCCCCTTCGGGGCCGCCCGTGCGCGTTCTCTTCTAGGAGGTCTCGCAACCCCCTATGCGCGCC
>CAYZWA010000051.1:0-3900 GCA_964482105.1 uncultured Candidatus Saccharibacteria bacterium | reverse complement strand
GAGACGGTTGTCGGCGTAGCCGGTCGCCATAGGCGCGTCAGATCTTGAAGCGGTCCGCGAAGCCGCCGACGATCGGGAGCGGCGCTTCCTTCTTGTTGACGACGTTCATGATGCCGACGATCGCGAGGATGAAGACGCCGAGCTGCAGGAGCGCGATGATCGGGAAGAGGAAGATGAGCAGCCACGACGCCACCCAGAGGATGAGCTCAGCGACGAAGAGCACGAGCCCCTGCTTGACGTGGAAGCGCACGAACGGGTCGTCCTTGACCGCCATGTACGGCACGATGACGAGCGGCCCGAGGTACGCGAGGATGCCCATGAACGACGGCTCTCCGCCTTGCGGCGCCGCATGCTCGTGCGCGGTCGCCTCTTCTTTCTTCTGATCGTCTTCTGCCATAGGTGCGTATGATTACCGGGTAACTACCCTACAGTATATACCCTCTCAACGGCGCGACCGCACGCGGGGGATATTATTCGCTCGTCACGCCGTCGAAATGCTCTTCGCGTTCGTCGGCCTTGGCGCGGTGGACCGTGCCATCCTTGTGCTCGGGCGGGCTATAGACGCTGTAGAGCTTCAAAGGCTGGTCGCCCGTGTTGATGACGTTATGCCGCGTCCCCTCGGGTATGACGAGCGCCATGCCGTCCTTGAGCGCGTGCTCGGTGCCGTCGAGCACGGCCTTCCCTTCGCCCGCCTCGATACGGATGAACTGATCGAGCTCGTGCGTCTCTTCGCCGATCTCGTCGCCCGGCTCGATGCTCATGAGCACGAGCTGGCTGTGCCGCGCGGTATAGAGCACGCGACGGTAGTCGTCATTGGCGCGCGTCTCCTTCTCGATATCGGTGAGGTAGCCTTTCATAGTATCAGTATACCACCGCGGTCAAGCGCGCGCGTGCGGTATACTGGGGCCATAACCATTCATCCCTGCTTATCATGATTATACGCACCGCAAACGCGCTCAGCCGCTTCTTCTACCGGCAATCCCTCGGCCTCATGCTCCTGCGCATCACGACCGGCCTCGTCTTCTTCACCCACGGATGGATGAAGGTCGGCGACCTCGCGCGCACGGCCGGCATGTTCGCACACATGGGCTTCCCGGCTTGGATCGGCTACTTCATCGCCTGGCTCGAGCTCCTCGGCGGCCTCGCGCTCGTGCTCGGTATCGCGACGCGCTTCTTCGGCGTCGTCTTCGCGATCGAGATGCTCGTCGCAGCCTTCGTAGTCGGCTTCGGGCACGGTATCAGCTTCGAGCTCTACCTCGCCCTCGCGTCGCTCTCGCTCGCGCTCGCCGGCTCGGGCGCCTGGAGCGCCTATCCGATGGAGTGCCGCGATTGCGGCGGCGTCTTCTGCACCGGCACGACCTGCGTCGTCGCGGAGGAGTGACCCCTTCCCGACACCGGCAAAAGAGATCCGGTCGACCGCCTCGGGCCACGGTACGCGCGGGGGCTAGCGCACCGCGATCGTGGTCGTCGCCGCAGTGACCGGGCGGATGATGATGACCTTGCGCTTCCAGCCGCGGAGGAACTGCGCCACGCTGATCTGCCGCGTGCCGCCGGTCGTCGCCGGGTCGTTGTAGTAGACGGTGTCGCCCGCGATGCCGTTTATGACCACGAGGTGCGGGATGGTGCTCGCCGGGTCGAACTTATAGTGTACGGAAAGGATGACCGGCCCCGAGGCGAGGAGCGCCGTGAAGCGCGCGAAGGCCGCGCTCGTGCCGAGGCCCGAGAGGTCGACCCAGCGGCCCGTGAGGCCGTAGGGCACGCCGAGGTCGATGAGCCCTTGGTAGGTCCAGCCCGCGCCATAGTCGTAGGCGCCGGCGGCGATACCCTTCGCGAGCATCCGGTCGACTGTCGTCGTGGCGTCGGGGCGGTAATAGTGGATGAGCATCGTAAGGTCGGTGATGCCGCAGCCGACCTTCTGCCATCGGGGCGAGGCGATATCGGCGAACTGGGAGTAGAACGGCACGACCGGCACGGTGCTCGTGGCCGCGCGCGGCATGGCGACCGCCGCGTGCGCGGCAGGCGCTACAGGCGCGACGCGCGGGAGAAGCGGCGTCGCCGCCGGCGCGGGAGCGGCGGCGGTGAGCGGCAAGATGGCGAACGCGACCAGCAAGGCTAACACCGATGTATCATCTCAATTCCGGCGACGGATTGCAAGCGTCAGCGCTCGACGATGACCGGCGTACCCACGGGCGCCCATTCGTAGAGTTTCTCCGCGTCGCCCACCGGCAGATTGACGCAGCCGTGCGACCACTCTTCGCCGAAGTGGTTGTGCCAGTAGGCGCCGTGGATCGCCGCACCCTGAGCGGTGAAGTAGAGATCCCAGGGCACGCCGGGCAGGTCGTAGTACTGGTCGCTCACGCCCGGGATCGGCCCTTGCATGTAGCTGTCGGGCATCTTGCGCATGACATAGAAGCGCCCGGCCGGCGTCGGAGTGAGCGCGAGGCCGGTCGAGATGGCTTGCTGCATGAAGAGCGTGTCGCCGTCGTAGGCGTAGAGCGTCTGGTTCGCGATATCGACGACGATCTTCTTCTCGCTCGCGGTATCCGCGCTCGTCGTCGATACCTCGCCCGCGTCGTAGAACGGACGCGTGTAATCGGCCGCGACCCACCATGGGCTCGTCACGCGCTCGGGGTAATGGATGTCGCCGTCGAAGCCGATCTCGTACCACGTGCGGCCGGCGCGCTCGGTCGTGCTCGCAACCTTGAGCACCATGCCGTCCCGGAGCGGCATCACGACCGGCGTGCTCGTGCTCGGCCCTGAGCGCAGATTCACGCACACGCCGCCGTAGTACGGCCCGCACGAGTCGATGATCTCTACGTACTGCGAGAGCGGCCCGACCGCCGCGGCGCTCGCCCCGAGATGCGGGACTGCGGATATGGTCGTCGTCGCGATGAAGGGCGCGGAGGGAGCCGGCCTCGCCGCCGGCATCCGGGCGCTGTCGCGCGCGAAGCCGTACCATGCGACGAGCAGCACGGCGACGATCACTATCCCCCAGAGCCCGTATCGGTTCATACGTTCATCCTACGCCGTATGCGCGCCCGCGCAATCCGGCACCGCGGCACGTGGCTGAGGCGTCTGTCCGTGGTATAATCACCTTTCATCCGTATGGCAATAGAGGAGACAGTCGGCACGCGCGGACCCGGGACAGTGGGGATTATCATGGACGGCAACCGCCGCTGGGCGCGACGACGCGGCCGCCCGCTCATCGAGGGACACCGCGCCGGCAAGGACGCCTTCATCCGCATCGTCGACGCGTATGAGGATCTGCGCGAGCGCTGGGGTACGCGGCACTACCTCTTCTACGCCTTCTCGACCGAGAACTGGCGGCGCTCGGACATGGAGATCGCCGATCTCATGGGCGTCTTCGACGAAGCGTTCGACGCGCTCGAACGCGAGCTGCCCCGCCTCGTCGAAGGCGGTGTCCGCGTCCGCTTCCTCGGCGACCGAGCGCGCTTCTCTCCGCGTCTGCAGGGGCGTATGCTCGCATTCGAGCACGCGACTGCGGGCCACCACGCCAACTCCGCCGCAAGCGGCAATGGTGGCGTGGTGGCGCAAGGCACCATCGCGCTCGCGGTATCCTACGGCGGCCGCGCGGACATCGCCCAGGCGGCGAGTGCCCTCCTACGCGATGGCGCACCCGCCACAGAGGCGTCCCTCGCCGAGCATCTCTGGACGGCGGGCATCCCCGACCCCGATCTCATCATCCGCCCGGGCGGCGAGCGGCGTCTGTCCAACTTCCTCACCTGGCAGTCGGCCTACAGCGAGCTCGCCTTCTCGGACACGCTCTGGCCCGACTTCTCGATCGAGGAGCTCGAGGCCGCCTTCGCCGACTACGCCGCGCGCGAACGGCGCCACGGCGCGTAAGCCTCGCCTGCGCGCCGCCCGACACCGGGTCTCGAG
>CAYZWA010000050.1:0-3933 GCA_964482105.1 uncultured Candidatus Saccharibacteria bacterium | reverse complement strand
GCTCGACACGGCGCTCACGCCCGAACTCATCAAGGAGGGCGACGAACGCGAGCTCTCAAGCGCGGTCGCGCAGGCACGCAAGGCTGAGGGGCTCGCGCCGGGAGACGCCGCGCGGGTCGAGCAGCGCCCAGAAGGGAAGTACGCGGCCCATCTCTCCACGGGCGAGACGCGCTTCGACCTCGTGCGCGGCTAGCGATGCGTCACACCTACGACACGCGCGCGATCGCGCTCGGGCGCGTGCCGGTCGGCGAGGCGACCGCGCTCATCGCGCTCCTCACCGAAGACCTGGGGCTCGTCTACGCACGCGCGCAGAGCGTGCGGCGCCCGGGCGCGAAGCTCGCGGCGCCGCTCGCGACGCTCGCCGAGAGCGCGGTGGCGCTCGTGCGGGGGAAAGAGCAGTGGCGCGTCTCCGGCGCGGTGCTCGCAGAGAGCTGGTTCGTGCGGCTCCCGGGCGGCTCGCGCGCGAGCGCGGCGCGCCTCGTCGCGCTCCTTGCGCGCCTCGTGCCGGTCGAGTCGCGTGACCCGCGTCTCTTCGTCCTCGTGCGCGGCGCGCTTCGCGCGCTCGCCGAGGGGGGAGACGGCCGACAGGAGAGCATCGAGACGCTCGCGACGCTGCGTCTCCTCGCGGTGCTCGGCCTCGCCGCCTACGACGCGGGCAGTGTCGACGACTACGCGCGCACGACGCTCGATCGCGCCGCCGCCGAGCGCCCGGCGCTCATCGCGCTCGTTGACGCCGGCCTTGCTGCATCGGGGCTGTGACGATGTATTATACTTGAGACACATGCAGCAAACGCCTGAAGAGGAGAAAGATGATGTCGGCGCGCTCGAGGAGGCGCGGAGCGAGCTGTACCGCCCGCGTTTCCGGCCGGGCTTCGCACGCACGGCCTTCTCGCCGCGCCGGCCGAGCACGCTCAAGCACGCGTGGAAGCGCGCGGCCGCGCCGCAGGCAGCGCGCGAGCCGCGCCGGCCGCGGCGGGTGCGGTATGCGGTCGCGTTCCTCGCTGCCTCGATCGCATTCTTCTGCATCGCGCTCGGCGTCGTCGCCTACGCGCTCTACTTCGGGAGCAACGCGGTCTCGCCGGCGAAGGTCGTGGTGAGCGTCCAGGGGCCGACGACCATCGCCGGCGGCGACACGGTGCCGCTCATCGTGACGGTCACCAACACCAACCCGGTCGCGATAAACGACGTGACGCTCGAGATCGACTTCCCGAGCGGCACGCGGTCTGCGGCCGACGTGACGAGCGCCTATCCGCGGTACACCGAGACGATCGGCACGCTCGCGAGCGGGGAGACCGTCACGAGCTCGGTCAAGGCGATCCTCTTCGGCCCGGCGAACACGCAGCTCACGCTCCCCGTCACCGTCTCGTATGACATGTCCGGCAGCAACGCGCTCTTCCAGAAGAAGTCGTCCTATGCCCTCAACGTCACCTCGACGCCGCTCTCGCTCTCGGTCGTATCGCCCGCACAGACGACCTCCGGCCAGCCGCTCTCGCTCACGCTCACGGTCCGGTCGAACGCGACGGTGCCTATCAGCAACGTCATGGTGACGCCGACGTTCCCGTTCGGCTTCACGGTCGCATCGTCGTCGGTCCCGATCGAGAACTCGGTATTCTCGCTCGGGACCCTCGCGCCGGGCGACAGCCGGACGATCCAGCTCTCCGGCACGCTCGTCGGGCCGGACAACGTCAATCGCGTGTTCCACTTCGCGGTCGGCACGGCTACCTCCGCGACCGACGTAACGCCGCTGCTCTCCTATATGACCCAGGACGCGACGGTCGCGATCGTCGGGTCGTTCCTCTCGACCGGGCTCTCGGTGAACGGGGAGACGACGAACGTCGTCCTCACGCCCGGGAGCACGCAGCTCGTCACCGTCTCATACCAGAACACGCTCGCGACGCCGATCGCGAACGCGTCCGTCTCGGTCGCGCTCTCCGGCGCGATCGACTACAACAGCGTCAAGGCGCAAGGCGGCTTCTACGACTCTGCGACGCGCACCGTCATCTTCGACAAGGATTCCGATCACGCGTTCGCCTCGCTCGCGCCGGGTGTCACCGGCACCAAGACCTTCTCCTTCTCGACGCTGCCGTCGGGCACGCTCTCGCCGACGGTCTCGTTCTCCGTGTCGGTGGCGGGGACGCGCACCGGCGAGACGAACGTGCCCGAGCAGCTCTCGGCGACCGCGGTCGAGACGGCCAAGGTGCAGACGGCGCTCTCGCTCTCGGCGACCGCATCGCGCACCGCCGGCGCCTTCCCGGAGACCGGCCCGATCCCGCCGGTCGCGAACGAGCCGACCACCTACGCGCTCGTCTTCTCCGTCGGGACGCGCGGGAGCGCGGTCGCGGCCGGCACGCTGACCATGACCCTGCCGAACTACGTCACCTATCTCGGGGCGACCGCCGGCGCCGGGTCGTTCGTCTACGACCCCGCGTCGCACGTGCTCACCTGGCAGCCGGGCGACCTCCCGCAGGGCGGGAGCGCGCGGGGGATAGCCCAGATATCGCTCACGCCCTCGATCACGCAGCGGGGGAACATCATCTCGCTCACCGGGCCGGTGTCGTTCTCCGGGTACGACCGGTTCGCGGGCGCGCAGGTGTCGGCGACGGCGGACGCGGTGACGACCGAGCTCGTCGGCGACCCGGGCTATGTACAAGGCGACGGAACCGTGCAATAATCGCTGCCGATGATGGATACCGACCGCATGGAGAAGATCGTCTCGCTCGCGAAGCGCCGTGGCTTCGTCTACCCGGGCTCAGAGATATACGGCGGCCTCGCGGGCGTGTACGACTTCGGCCCGCGCGGGTTCGAGCTCCTGAAGAATCTCAAGCAGGCGTGGTGGGACGCGACGGTGTACGGTCGCGAAGGCTGGTACCCGCTCGATGCCGGCCTATTCAAGAACCCGCGTGTCTGGGAGGCGAGCGGCCACACGACTGGCTTCTCCGATCCGCTCGCGGAGTGTAAGAAGTGCAACGCACGCATCCGCGTCGACAAGGCGCTCGAGGCCGTCGGCGTGACGGCCGACGAGAAGATGAGCGAAGACGAGATCAACGCGCTTTTCGACGCGCACCGCGAGGAGATCGCGTGCGAGAAGTGTGGTGCGCACGACTTCTCCCGCGTGCACAAATTCAATCTGCTCGTGAAGACCAACCTCGGCGACTTCACCTCCGAGGGCGGCGAGCCGGTGTATCTCCCTGGCGAGGCATGCCAGGGTATCTATCTTGACTATAAGAATGTCGTCGACTCGATGAGCCCCAAGATTCCGTTCGGCATCGCGCAGATCGGCAAGGCATTCCGGAATGAGATCTCGCCGCGCAACTACCTCTTCCGCACGCGCGAGATGGAGCAGGCGGATACGCAGCTTTTCATAAAACCGAACGAGAACAAGGCCGCATACGAAGCGCTCAAGAAAGAGCGCATGGCCTGGTACGTCTCGCTCGGCATCAAGCCGGAGAACCTCCGCCTCAAACAGCACGAGAACCTCGTCTTCTATGCGAAAGACGCGTGGGACGTCGAGTACCGTTATCCGTGGGGCTTCGACGAGCTCGAGGGCATCCACGACCGCAGCGACTACGACCTCACGCAGCATCAAGAGTTTTCTGGCGTTGACTTGCGCTACACCGACCCGGAGACAGGGGAGAAGTACGTTCCGTGGATCCTCGAGACCTCGATGGGCATGGGACGGCTCTTTCTTGCCGTACTTGCGGACGCGTACCGTGAAGACGAGCTCGGCGGGGAAGTGCGCACGTACCTCGCGCTTCACCCCCGGCTCGCGCCGGTCAAAGCGATGGTCGCGCCGCTGTTGAAGAACAAACCCGAGCTTGTCGAGAAGGCGCGCGCGGTCTATCAGGAGTTGAAGAAAGAGATTCCGCAGGTCGCCTGGGACGATAACGGCAACATCGGCAAGCGCTACCGCCGCCAGGACGAGATCGGCACGCC
>CAYZWA010000049.1:0-3942 GCA_964482105.1 uncultured Candidatus Saccharibacteria bacterium | reverse complement strand
GCTGCCGCGCCGACCGCGCCGCCAGTCGCGCCGCCTGCGCAACCCGTCGTGCCCGCTGCACCGCCCCCGCGCCCGGCAGTTGCTCCAGCTACGCCTCCACCCCCGCCCCCATCCGCACCGCGCAGCGCCGACCCCTACCGCGAGCCGTTCGACGAGCCGCCGGCGTAGCGGCAAAGGTATTGCGTTTCTCGCGCGGTTCCCGTATAGTGGGGCTAACCCGCGACAGGGTCTTATTTTTACATGTCCACCATCAACCAGCTCGCTAAGCACGGCCGCGGCCGCCGCACGACGAAGACCAAGGTGCCCGCGCTCGGGCGCGGCTTCAACGCGCTCAAGAACCGCCCGACGGGCTACCCCTCGCCCTTCAAGCGCGGCGTCTGCACCAAGGTGACCACCAAGACCCCGCGCAAGCCGAACTCGGCCATCCGCAAGATCGCCCGCGTCAAGCTGTCGAACGGCATGGAGGTGACCGCCTACATCCCGGCCGAGGGGCACAACCTGCAGGAGCACTCGGTGGTGCTGCTGCGCGGCGGCCGCGTGAAGGATATCGGCGTGCAGTACACGATCGTGCGCGGCAAGCTCGACGCAGCTGGCGTCGAGAAGCGCCGCACCGCCCGCTCGCGCTACGGCGCCAAGAAGCCGAAGTAAGCCTATGCGACGCCCCATCAAGAAGAAGCGCGCCTGGCGGCCCGACCTCGTCTACGGGTCGGAGACGCTCACGCGCTTCGTGAACGCGGTCATGTGGGACGGCAAGAAGAGCGTCGCGCGCGGCCTCGTCTACGCTGCGCTCGAGCGCGTCAAGGCCGAGGGCGCCGACCCGCTGGAGACCTTCGAGGCAGCGATACGGAACGCCTCGCCCCTCATGGAGGTGCGCTCGCGCCGCGTCGGCGGCGCCAACTACCAGGTGCCGCGCGAGGTGCCGCAGAACCGCCGCCTCGCGCTCGCGTTCCGCTGGATCATCAACGCGGCCCGCGCGAAGAAGGGCAAGCCGATGGCCGAGAAGCTCGCGACCGAGCTCGTCCTGGCGGCCAAGAACGAAGGCGATGCGATCAAGCGCAAGGAAGACGTCCACCGCATGGCCGAGTCGAACAAGGCTTTCGCGCATTTTGCATGGTAATCAGGTGCGCCGGGGGAACGAACACACCGCTTCGAGGCGGTGTTGTCGTTTAGGCTCCGAAGGCGCGAAGGCGGCCCCGTTGAGAACATACTATCGTGCGGCGCGTAGTACCCTATACGTATGACCTTCGCCCTCACCAGCCCCGCATTCGATCCAGACGGCCGCATCCCCGCGAGGCACACCTGCGACGGGGAGCAGGTCTCGCCAGCGCTCGCGTGGAGCGGCGCGCCGGCGGGCGTGAAGTCGTTCGCGCTTCTCATGGACGATCCGGACATCCCGCAGGTCGCGAAGGAGCGGTTCGGCGTGGAGGCGTTCGACCACTGGGCGCTCTTCAATATTCCTGCCGACGCGACCGGTATCGCCGAAGGCGCGTCGGCGGGCACGTCGGGCGCGAACACGCGCGGCACGAGTGCCTATGTCGGCCCGTGCCCGCCTCCCGACCACGAGCCGCGCGAACATCGCTACCTCTTCCGCCTCTACGCGCTCGACACGATGCTCGACCTGCCTGCGGGCGCGACTCAGGCCGCCATCCGCGCCGCGATGGCAGGCCACACCCTCGCCATCGCCGAGCTCATCGGCCGCTATTCCCGCGCGTAGCGCGATTGCATTTTGCGCCGTTTGGGCTATGCTCTCTAGTAACGCCCTCGGCGGGGCTTTTATTTTTACCATTGCATCACGACAACCGTTATGACTCGAGATTATCCGCTAGAGAAAGTGCGCAACTTCGGCATCATCGCCCACATTGATGCGGGCAAGACGACCACCAGCGAGCGCGTCCTCTTCTACACCGGCAGCCAGCACAAGATCGGCGAGGTGCACGAGGGCGAGACGACGACCGACTGGATGGAACAGGAGCGCGAGCGCGGCATCACCATCACCGCCGCGGCCATCACCTGTTTCTGGAGCCGCACGAGCGAGAAGGATAAGAAGGACATCGCGAAGAAGTTCCGCTTCAACATCATCGACACGCCGGGGCACATCGACTTCACCGCCGAGGTGCAGCGCTCCATGCGCGTCCTCGACGGGGCAGTCGTCGTTTTCGACGGCGTCTCGGGCGTCGAGCCGCAGTCGGAGACCAACTGGCGCTACGCCGACGAGGCGAACGTGCCGCGCATCTGCTTCATCAACAAGCTCGACCGCGTCGGCGCCTCATTCGAGGGCTCCTACGCGAGCATCCTTGAGCGTCTCTCGCCCAAGGCGGTGCGCATGCAGATCCCGATCGGCGAGGAGGCGGTGCACGAGGGGGTCGTCGACCTCCTCACGATGAAGGCCTACACCTTCTCCGGCAACATGGGCGAAGAGGTGAACGAGGGCGAGGTCCCGGCTGCGCTCATGGACGAGGCGACGAAGTACCGCGCCGAGCTCATCGAGCGCATCGTCGAGAACGACGAGGCGGCGATGAACGCGTATCTCGAAGGCAAGGAGCCGTCGCTCGACGAGCTCAAAGCGATTCTCCGCAAGGCGGTTATCAATAATGAAATCTTCCCGGTCTACTGCGGTTCGGCGCTCAAGAACAAGGGCGTGCAGCTCGTCCTCGACGCGGTCGTCGACTACCTCCCGTCGCCCTCGGACCTCCCGCCGGTTACCGGCATCAACCCGAAGACCGGCGAGGCGGTCGAGCGCCACGCGAGCGACGATGAGCCCTTCTGCGCGCTCGCGTTCAAGCTCCAGACCGACCCCTTCGTCGGCGCGCTGACCTTCTTTCGCGTCTACTCCGGCACGCTCTCGTCCGGCTCGTATGTCTACAACGCCTCGGCTGGCACCAAAGAGCGCGTCGGCCGCATCGTGCGCCTCCAGGCCGACAAGCGCGAAGAGGTAGAGCAGGTGTACGCCGGTGAGATCGCGGCGGCGGTCGGCCTCAAGGAGACCAAGACCTCGCACACGCTCTGCGACGAGGCGGCGCCGGTCATCCTCGAAGAGATCCACTTCCCGGAGCCGGTCGTCTCGGTGCGTATCGAGCCTAAGACCAAGGTCGACCAGGAGAAGATGGGCGTCGCGCTGCGCAAGCTCGCCGACGAAGACCCGACCTTCCGCGTGACGACCGACGAAGAGACCAACGAGACCATCATCTCGGGCATGGGCGAGCTCCACCTCGAGATCCTCGTCGACCGCATGAAGCGCGAGTTCCGCGTCGAGGCGAACATCGGCAAGCCGCAGGTCGCGTACCGCGAGACGATCCAGGGCGCGTCGGACGCGGAAGGGAAGTACATCAAGCAGACCGGCGGCCGCGGCCAGTACGGGCACGTGAAGATCAAGATGAAGCGGCTCGAGCCGATCGCCGAGGACGCGAAGCTCCCGAAGAACGTCACGCGCGACGAGCACTTCGAGTTCATCAATAACATCAAGGGCGGCGTCATCCCGAACGAGTACATCCCGGCGGTAGAGAAGGGCGTCCGCGAGGCGATGAGCCGCGGCATCCTCGCCGGCTTCCCGATGGTCGACGTCTCGGTCGACCTCTACGACGGCTCCTACCACGAGGTCGACTCCTCGGAGGTCGCATTCAAGATCGCGGCGTCGATGGCCTTCCAGGACGCGGCGCAGAAGGCGCGGCCGGTCATCCTCGAGCCCATCATGAAGGTCGAGGTCGTCGTGCCGGAGCAGTTCATGGGCGACATCACCGGCAGCCTCTCGGGGAAGCGCGGGGCGATCGACGGCATGGAGGATCGCGGCATGAACAAGGCCATCCACGCGTTCGTCCCGCTCTCCGAGATGTTCGGCTACACCACCACGCTACGCTCCATGACCGAAGGTCGCGGCACCGTCTCGATGGAGTTCGAGCGCTACGATGTCGTGCCGAAGAACGTGGCAGACGACATCATCGCGAG
>CAYZWA010000048.1:0-3996 GCA_964482105.1 uncultured Candidatus Saccharibacteria bacterium | reverse complement strand
TTGCGTTTTTTTGCAAGGCGTGGTAGGGTATAGCTACCTATGCTTACCGCGAAAAAGAAGGCGACGGTCATCAAGGGCGTCGCTATACACGATACGGACACCGGCTCGGCCGCGGTGCAGGTCGCGCTCTTGTCGAAGAAGATCGACGAGCTCGCCAAGCACTTGAAGAAGAACCCGAAGGACGTCCACTCCCGTCGCGGGCTCCTACAGATGGTGGCCGACCGCCGCGCCCACCTGCGCTACCTCGAGGCGCACAACAAGCGCCGGTACAATGCGCTCATCAAGAAACTCGGTTTGAAGAAGTGATCCGTCAGACATCGCGAGCCCGCTTCGCGCATCTCATCGATTTCTCACCAGGATCGAGTGGTATCATAGGGAAGGGCGTTTTAATGAACGGTTTTTAAATAAGATTCTTTATTATGGCAGTCATCAAGCATCCGGCCCAGCGTGTGGGCGTCTTTATCGACACGCAGAACCTCTACCACAGTGCCAAGCACCTCTACAAGGCGCGCGTCAACTTCAGCGCGATCCTCGACGAGGCGGTCGGCGGGCGCACGCTCGTCCGCGCGATCGCGTACGTCATCTCGACCGAGGGCGGCGAGGAGAAGAACTTCTTCGACGCGCTCACCAAGATGGGTATCGAGACCAAGGTGAAGGACCTCCAGATCTTCGCCGATGGGGCGAAGAAGGCCGACTGGGACGTCGGGCTCGCGATCGACGCGGTGAAGCTCGCGCCCAAGCTCGACACGGTCGTGCTCGTCACCGGCGACGGCGACTTCGTGCCGCTCATCGAGTACCTTGATATGAATGAGGGCTGCCAGGTAGAGGTCATCTCGTTCGGCAAGTCGTCATCGAGCAAGATCAAGGAGGCGGCGCACGCCTTCACCGACATGGGCGAGCATCCGCACAAGTACACTATCGCGACCCGCGGATAACGGTTCCATCATCGCACCGAGGTGCGGTATCATAGCAAGTACATGGAACCGTTGCCTCCGCACATGCCCCAGACGCCGTCTGACGGACCCGCATCGCCGCACCTCTACATTCGCACCTTCGAGCAGGACGCGTCTGCGATCAAGAGCGGCGGCACGCCCGGCTTCACCCTGCTCGACGCGCGTGCGCCCGAGACGGTGCCAGAACCGGCGCAGCCGGAGCCCGCGCCTGAATCGGAGCCGACGCCGGAACCTGTGCCGCAGCCACCAGAGCCGGCAGCGCCGGCGGAGTCTGTACCCGCGCCCGAGTCGAGCTCGGAACCCGGGCCGGAGTCGCAGGCTGGTGCGGCTTCCGCGCCACGGCAGGTGACCACATTCTTCCCGCCCACGCCGCCGCCGGGAGCGCTCTCGGTCGGGCAGGCACCGTCGCTCCGGTGGATGCCGCAGCGTGAAGAGCCACCGGCGCCGCCTGCGCCAGAACCTGTGCCACCGCCGCCCGAGCCGGCACCCGAACCCCCGTCAACGCCCGAACCGCAACCGCCGCAACCGGAACCCGTACCAGAGCAAGCGCCGCCCCCGCCGCCTGAGCCGGTAGCGCCGCTGGAGTCTGTACCCGCGCCCGCGCAGCCGACGCCGCAGCCAGGGCGCTCGCTACCACCCGATACGCTTGAGTTCGCTTTTGACGCGGGCGGTGCGCCGCCGGACCTGAGCCCCATAGAGACGTATTCCCAGGCGCTTGAGGACAAGATGCGCGTGACCGGCGCGACCACGGCGACGCTGCTCGCGGCCGAACAGGATGCCGCGCCCGTTCCTGCGCCCGAGCCGCCGGCACCGCCCGCGCCGTCAATCTGGGACCGGCTGCTGCCGTTCGTCGCGGGCGCGCTCCTCTTCATCGTCGCGGGCGCTGCGATCGGCTACGTGCTCGGCCTCCAGAAGTTCTCGTATAATGCGTCGGTCGCGAACGCGCCGGTGCTCCCGATCACCGTCGACGAGCGCACGGACGTGAGCGGCACCGGCGCCGCGCTCGCGGCGTCTATCGAGCAGGCCGTGCAGAGCCCGATCCCGGGTGACAGCATCGAGCTCCTGTCTCCCCCGAGCGCGACGACGACCGTCTTTGAGGCGCTCAATCTCCGGGCTCCCGACGTGTTGCTACGCAATATCCACGCGCAGAAGAGCATGGCCGGCGTCGTGAGCGTGAACGGGGAGCAGTCGCCCTTCTTCCTGCTCTCGGTCGATTCCTACAGCGCGACCTTCTCGGGGATGCTCCTCTGGGAGCCAGGCATGCCCGCAGCATTCAAGACGCTCTTCCCGTCGTCTCCCGCGTCGCCGACCGCGACGACCACCTTCAGCGATGAGGTGGTGGCGAATCACGATACGCGCATCTATCGCGACGCAGATGGGAAGACGGCGCTCCTCTACGGCTACTGGGACCAGTCGACGCTCATCATCGCGCGCGACGAAGCGGCCTTCACCGCGGTCGTCGGGCGGCTCGCGGCGACAAAGACGGGCACATGAGCGCTGCTGCGCCTGCCTCCGGCGCGGTGTCGCAGACGCGCGAGACACGCACCCTCCCGCGACACGGCTATGCGAAGACGCACGCGGCGCAGCCGCTCGGCCCCCAGGCCGTGCTCGTCACCGTCGAAGCCGACCTCACGCGCGGGCTCCATAGCTTCGCGGTCGTCGGCCTAGCCGACAAGGCGGTCGACGAGGCGCGCGACCGTGTCTCTGCCGCAGTTCGGCACGCCGGCTACGCGCCGCCCAAGCAGCAGAACAAGCGCATCGTGCTCTCGCTCTCGCCGGCCGACCTCAAGAAGGAGGGCGCACACTACGACCTCGCGCTCGCGGTCGCCTATCTCATCGCTGCGGGCGTGCTGCGGGCGGGGGTCGAGGAGGCGCTCTTCATCGGCGAGCTCGCGCTTGACGGCGCTCTTCGCGGCGTGCGCGGGGTCCTGCCGCAGGTGCTCGCGGCGAAGCGTGCGGGCATGCGGGCGGTATTCGTGCCGCCCGACAACGTGCGGGAGGCGCTTCTCGTCGATGGCGTCGCGGTCTATGCGCCCGATACCCTCGGCATGCTTGCGGCGCATCTCGCCGGCGAGGCGCGCCTCCCGCGCCGTGTGCGCGACCGGCGTCCGGTCGTGCCGCCGGTGGCGCTCGACCTCGCCGACATCAAGGGGCAGGAGAGCGCGAAGCGCGCGCTCGAGATCGCGGCGGCCGGCCGGCACAATGTCGTCTTCTACGGCCCGCCGGGCACGGGGAAGACGATGCTCGCCCGCGCGCTTCCCGGCGTCCTCCCGCCCCTGGTAGCGGACGATATGCTCGAGGTGACGGCGATCCACTCGACCGCCGGGCTCCTCGACGACGGCGAGGCGGTCGTATGGCCGCCGTTTCGCGCGCCGCACCACAGCGTCTCGCACGTCGCCATCGTGGGTGGCGGCGCCTTCCCGAAGGCGGGCGAGGTGACGCTCGCGCACAAAGGGGTACTCTTCCTCGACGAGTTTCCCGAGTTCGAGTCGCGCGTGCTCGAAGCGCTGCGCCAGCCGCTCGAAGACAAGGTGGTGACCGTCTCGCGCGCGCGAGCGACCGTCACCTTCCCGGCCGACTGCATGATCGTCGCGGCGATGAACCCGGCCGACACGCTCTCGGACGACGGCCGTGCGGCCGCGCGCGCTGCCGCCAAGCAGGCGCGGCGCATCAGCCGGCCGATTGCCGACCGGCTCGACCTCTGGATCGAGGTGCCGCACCTCCCGCACGGCGCGCTCGCGGCGCTCACGAAGGGCGAACCGTCAGAGAAGGTACGTGCGCGGGTGGTCGCTGCGCGTGCCCGCGCCGAGGCGCGGACAGGGAAGGCGGGCGCGACCAATGCCGCGCTCACCGGCAAAGAGCTCGATGAGCGCTGCGGCGTCGTTGCCGACGCGCGGTCGACGCTCACTGCCGCGGCCGCGCGCCTTGGCCTCTCGCCGCGCGGCTACCACCGCACCCTGCGCGTCGCGCGCACCATCGCCGACCTCGCCGGGAGCGCCGCCGTCGAGCGCGCCCACGTCCTCGAGGCTCTCCAGTACCGCCC
>CAYZWA010000047.1:0-4010 GCA_964482105.1 uncultured Candidatus Saccharibacteria bacterium | reverse complement strand
GAGCGCCGCCTTGAGGCGGGCGTCCTTGCCGGCGGCGGAGGCGGGGATGCGCGCGAGGGCCTGCCGCGCCTCGCGCTCGGTGTAGCCGAGGGCGACGAGCGTGTCGAAGACCTCGCCGTCGGCGTCGCTATGCGCCTCGCCGCGCACCTTGTCGGAGAGCTCGACGACCATCTTCTCGGCGCTCTTCTTGCCGATGCCGGCGACCTTGGTGAGGTAGGCGAGGTCGCGCGTGCCGATGGCGCCCGCGAGCGCGTGTCGGGACGCGCGGCGCAGGATCGCGAGCGCAGTCTTGGCGCCGATGCCCGAGACGGAGAGGATGAGCTCGAAGAAGTCGCGATCGGCCGCGTCGGCAAAGCCGTAGAGCTCAAGCCCGTCGCTCTTCAGCGTGAGGTGGGTCGCGAGAGCCGTGTCGCTGCCGAGCGGGAAGGCCTCCGGCGCGCTCACCTTCACCTCGATGCCGAAGCCCGCGACCTCGACGACGACACTCGCCGCCTCGCGTGAGAGCACCGTGCCACGAATCTGCCGGATCATGCGGGTATCGTAGCACTATTGCGCCCGCTGGCTAAATACAGTAGAGTGGTCGGGTATGGCAATCACGAGCTCAGCCAAGAAGGCGATCCGCGTCTCTCTGAAAAAGCGGGTGTTCAACCTGCGCCGCAAGAACGCGCTCCACGATGCTACGAAGGCGCTCACCAAGGCGCTCGCGGCCAAGGACGTCGCTGGCGCAGAGAAGCTCCTCCCCGCTGCATACCAGGCGATCGACAAGGCCAAGAAGCGCGGCGTCATCAAGGCGAACACCGCCGCCCGCAAGAAGTCCAGCCTCGCGCTCGCGGTGGCGAAGGCAGCGTAACGGGCGGGAGTAAAGAAGCACGCGGTGCCTGCTGCGCCGCGTGCTTCCGTTATCCCCACTGGCCGGTGCCAGCGGTGGGCGCGTGCTACCATACCAGCAATGGTCACCCCAGAGAGCTTAGACTACGTCCGCAGGCAGCTCCAGTCGGGCGTCTCTGAAGAAACGGTGCGGAGCGCGCTCGCCGAGGGCGGTTGGGGCGAGGACGCCATTGCCGAGCTCTTCAACGAAGTGCACGGCGGCCCCGCGCCTGAGCCACAGCAGACGCCCGCGCCGCAGACGCCGGATACAAGCCACATGCAGGCGCCCGTGTCAGACACCGCGTTCGTCCCCGTCGGCCAGCTCTTCCGCGAGGCGTGGCGCTTGAGCATGCAGCGCTTCGGCATCCTCGTCGCGCTCTACGCCGTGCCGATTCTCGTGATGGCGGCAGGGGCGATGCTCGCCGCAGCCGGGTACGGCATAGCGCTCGTACCTATTTTCATCGGTGCCGTGCTAGCGCTGCCGAGCGGTCTCGCCGCCGTCTTCGCCCTCGCGCGCGGAACCGGATTCGCCGAATCATTCACACAAGGTCTGAGACTCTTCTTCCCGGCGCTCTGGCTGGGCATCCTTTCCCTACTGGTCGTGTCGGGCGGCATGGTCATGCTTGTCGTGCCCGCCATCCTGATGGGCATCTGGTTCATCTTCAGCTCGTTCACCTTCGTGCTCGAAGGGAAGCGCGGGTTGCAGGCGCTCCTCCAGAGCCGCGAGTACGCGCGAGGGTATTGGTGGGCCATCTTCGGGCGGGTACTGTTGCTACAGATCGTCCTCTCCGTCATCATTGGCATCCTTATGGGAGTAGCGTCCGCGGTGTTCGGTAGTGTGGCAGGGTCGTTGGTTTCGATGGCGTGTGATCTGTTCGTGATCCCGTTCTCACTCGCCTACACCTACCGCATGTACCAGAGCCTCGCGGCGCTGAAGCCGGCATTGCCTGCCTCGACGCCCGCCAAAGGCCGCGGCTTCCTCATAGCGAGCGCTGTCCTGGGGCTTTTGTTCCCGTTCCTCATCATCGCCGCCGCGATACTCTTCGCTGCCACTTCGCATACCGGCAATCCGACGTCATCCCCGTCGGCCACCTCGACCGAGATGATGGCCACCTCCTCGCCGCTCACCGCGAGCTCGACGCCCGCGGCGACGAGCACGAGTGCGGGTGTAAGCGCGGGTACGAGCACGAGTACACATACGACGATTGAATAAGCGCCACCCCAAGCGGCCGCACACACTTGCTTGAGCGGGCGTTGTATACTTTCCCCATGCCTCGCTACTTCGCCGACGGGTTTCAATCGTGGTGGAACGTCGTGCGCTTCATCGCGCACTTCTTCTCGATCGGGCCCTTGGCGCGGACGCTCTTCGCCGGCTGGGAGCGCGACACGAGTACGGAGCGCGAGTGGTGGGAGCGCCTCATCCTCAGCGCGGCCTTCATCGTCATCGGCGCGCTCATCCGCCTCGTCGTCATCCTCCTTGGCCTCATTGCGCTCGCGGGTTCGCTCGCGCTCCTGCCGGTCCTGCTCATCGTCCCGATCCGCGTCTCGTATGAGCGCCTCGCGCGCCTCGGTTCGATAGGGAAGTCTTGGGCCTACGGCGCCTCGCCCGCGCTCCACCGCTACGGCCTCACGCTCTACAAGGGGCGCGACGTGAAGCTCTACGGCCGCGAAGAGACGCTCGCGCTCATGACGCGCATCCTCTGCCGCGACGGGAAGGACAACGTGCTCCTCGTCGGCGCGCCGGGGACGGGCAAGGAGACGATCCTCGCGCAGTTCGCGAAGAACGTGTATCGCGGCCTCGTACCCGAGAAGCTCCGCAGCCGCGAGGTAATCGAGATCCCGCTCGCCGACGTGCCGCTCGATCGGCTCCAGCAGATGTTCGCGGAGGCGCGGGCCGCGGGCAATATCGTCGCCGTGCTCCACGAGCCGGAGAAGTATCAGGGGATGCTCGACGAGATACTGCCGCTCTTGAGCGCTGCGGAGCTCCAAGTGATCGCGGTCACCACGCCCGACGGCTACTTCGGCGGGTGGAAGGAGCGCGAAGACGTCCTGCGCTTCTTCGAGAAGGTGGAGGTGCCGCAGCTCTCCGATGAAGAGACGCTCGCCTTCTTGCGCGGCCGCATCGCTGAGATGTATCGCAGCGTCGCCTTTGAGGACGGCGCGCTCGAAGAGATCGTCCGCCGCACCAACGAGCTCATCCAGGCGAAGCCGCAACCCGAGAAGTCGCTCGATCTCCTCGAGGAGCTCGTTGTCGGCGCGAAGGAGGTGACGATCGCTGACGTAGACCGCGTCCTCTCCGCGCAGACGAGCGTGCCGATCGGGGCGCTCGCGCGCGACGAGGCGCAGACGCTTCTCACGATCGAAGACGCGCTCGGCGGGGAGATCGTCGGGCAAGACGAGGCGATACGCGAGGTCGCAGCCGCGCTCCGCCGCGCGCGCACCGGCGTCGCGAGCAAGGAGAAGCCGATCGGCTCGTTCCTCTTCCTCGGGCCCACCGGCGTCGGCAAGACGCACACCGCCGAGATGCTCGCCAAGCACTACTTCGGCGGCGAAGCAGTCATGACCCGCTTCGACATGTCCGAGTTCGCGCTCCCCGAGAGCGAGACGCCCTTCATCGCGCGCCTCACGCGCGAGATCGAGGCGCATCCGTATGGCCTCCTCTTCTTCGACGAGCTCGAGAAGGCCGACCGGGTCATCGAGAACGCGCTCCTCCAGGTGCTCGACGAGGGGCGGCTCACGACGCGCGCCGGAGAGACGGTCTCCTTCGTCAACACCATCATCATCGCGACCAGCAACGCCGGCACCGCCGAGATCGAGGCGCACCCCGACATGACGCAGGACACGATCCTGTCCTGGCTCGTGGAGCATCGTCTCTTCAGCCCCGAGTTCTTGAACCGCTTCGACGGCATCGTCACCTTCCATCCGCTCACGCGCGCCGACGCGCGCGCGGTGACCCGCCTCCTCCTCGCGGAGCTCAACGCGCGGCTCAAGGCGGAACGCGGCGTCTCGGTCGCCATCACCGACGCCCTCGTCGACCGCCTCGTTGCAGAAGGGTATGACGAGAAGAACGGCGCCCGCGCCCTTCGCCGCGCGGTGCAGGACACCGTCGAGAATGCCGTCGCCGACGCCCTCCTGCGCGGCGA
>CAYZWA010000046.1:1546-4175 GCA_964482105.1 uncultured Candidatus Saccharibacteria bacterium | reverse complement strand
CGTATGCCGGTATACCGCCACCGTCAGGAAACGTCAAATCGCCGCGCGGATCTTTGCGGCATTGCCAGCGAGGTCTTGCTTGTCACCGGCGACCTCGTTGCTCGGGAAGACCCATATGTGCGCGTGCGGCACCTCGTCGCCGACGATCTTCGAGAGGACCCAGTCGGTGCCGAAGGCCGCGCGCTGCGCCTGCGCGACCTGCCGCGCGATCTCGAAATACGCGCCGACTTCGGGCACGTCCCACACCCAGCGGTAGTGCGCCTTCGGGATGACGAGCGCATGCCCGGGCGAGAGGGGATGGATGTCGAGGAAGGCGAGGTAGGTGTCGTCTTCGTAGACGACCTCGGCCGGAACCTCCTTGCGCACGATCTTGCAGAAGATGCAGTCCGGGTGATCGGTCATGGGTGCATGATACCGCGCGTACGTGATTTGGTACAATCAACCGCACATGTTTCCGCTCCACGAGCCGATAGGGGACGAGGTGCGCACCGCGCTCGGCGCGTACGACGCGCTCACCGCCGCGCTCCTCGCGCGGCGCGGCGTCACCTCGCCTGAAGACGCGGAGGCGTTCTTGGATCCGTCATACGACGACCACCTCCACGACCCGCTTACGATGACCGACATGGAACGCGCGGCTCGCCGGCTCGCCGCGGCAATCCGCTCTCACGAAAGGATTGCGGTGTGGAGCGATTACGACTGCGACGGCATCCCGGGTGGTGTCGTCTTGCACGACTTCTTGCGCAAGGCCGGCGCGACCTTCGAGAACTACATCCCGCACCGGCATCAGGAAGGGTATGGCGTGAACGAGACGGGTATCGAGGCGCTCGCCGCGCGCGGCACGACGCTCGTCGTCACGGTCGACTCCGGCATCACCGACCACGCCGCGATCGACCGCGCGCGCGAACTCGGCGTCGACGTCATCGTTACCGACCACCACCTGCCGCTTGCCCCGAGCGGAGTCGGGGGAGGCGAGGCGCTGCCGCGTGCGTTCGCGATCGTCAACCCGAATGCGCGCGCCGACGAGCCGTACCCGTTCAAAGGCCTCTGCGGCGCTGGCGTCGCGTGGAAGCTCGTCGTCGCGACACTCATGGTCGAGCCGTCACTCCGCGAGCACGTGCCCGAGGGGTGGGAGAAGTGGCTCCTCGACCTCGTCGGCATCGCGACCATCGCCGATATGGTGCCGCTCGTCGGCGAGAACCGCGTCCTCGCTCGCTACGGTCTCGTCGTGTTGCGCAAGTCGCCGCGCGTCGGATTGCAGAAACTCTTCCGCACGATGCGCACCGATCAGCGTCGCGCGGCCGAAGACGATATCGGTTTCATGCTCGCGCCGCGCATAAACGCCGCGAGCCGGATGGGGGACGCGTGGGACGCCTTCCGCCTCCTCGCGACCGCTGACCTCGACGAAGCCGATGCGCTCGCGAAACGGCTCGAGGCGGCAAACCGGAAGCGCAAGGCCGAGTCGGGCGCGATCACCCGCGCGGTGCGCGCGCGGCTCAAGGAGCGTACGGCGCGTACCGCGATACGAAGCGTCATCGCGATGGGCGACCCGGCGTGGCGCCCCGCACTCCTGGGGCTCGTCGCCGGCACCATTGCCGACGAGTACGCGCGACCGGTCTTCCTCTGGGGGCGGGAGGGGAACATGCGGCTGAAGGGCTCGATGCGCAGCGGCGGCGCGGTACACGGGCTCGAGCTCATGCGCAGCGCCGGCGACACCTTCGCCGAGTGCGGCGGACACGCGGCGGCGGGCGGTTTCACCCTCTCCGACGACGCGGTCTTCGACCTCGAAGACCGGCTCGCTGTCGCGTTCGCGGCTCTGCCGAAGCGCGACGCCGATCTCGCCGCGCGCGCCGACGCGCGCCTCGACCTTGCCGACGCGACCGACGCCTTCCTCTCGCGCATCGAGCGCCTCGCCCCTTTCGGCATCGATAACCCGAAGCCGGTGTTCTTGTTCCGTGATGCCGCGGTGCGCGCGACGACTCGTTTCGGCAAAGGCGAGGAGCACCTGAAGCTCTCGCTCACGAGCGCCGCGTCAGGCCGCACGATCGATGCCGTCGCCTTCTTCGCGAAGGGCGCTCTCACGCGCACCGCCGGCGCACTCGCGCCCGGCGCGCGCGTGCACCTCCTCGCGCATCTTGAGCGCGACACGTTCTCCCGCGGCACGCCGGTGCGCCTCCGCCTCCTCGACCTCAAGCTGGTATGATGGGTGGTATGGCGCACTTCACGATTCATGCGGACGGGGGCGCGCGGGGGAATCCGGGCCCCGCAGGCGCGGGCGCGATGATCCGCGATCACCTCGGCAACTCGGTCGCCGCCGTCTCCGCGTACCTCGGTACGAAGACCAACAACTTCGCCGAGTACGAGGCGGTCATCCGCGCGCTTGAGACGCTCGCGGCGCGCGTCGGCGACGCGCGCGTCGGCGCTACGCACGTCGCGGTCAAGATGGACAGCGAGCTCGTGGTCAAGCAGATGAACGGCGAGTACAAGGTGAAGCATCCGGTGATGCGCGAACAGTACGCGCGGCTCGCTCCGCTCGCCGCGCGCTTCGCGTCCGTCACCTTCGCTCACGTCCCGCGCGCCGAGAACAAGGATGCCGACGCGCTCGCCAACGAGGCGATGGACCGGCGCGCGT
>CAYZWA010000046.1:0-1446 GCA_964482105.1 uncultured Candidatus Saccharibacteria bacterium | reverse complement strand
TTTCATGGAACTCCTGCTCGCGCTCGCCGGCGGATTCGCGAGCGGCGTGCTGCTGCGCTCGCTCTTCTCCTTCGGCTGGCCACCGGTCGTTTTCACGTTTCTTATTTCCCTTACCTTCGCGGGCGCGCGGTTTCTTTCGCCGCGGCGCGCGTATGTGCTCTGCACGCTCTTCTTCCTCTTCGCGGCGCTCGGGATGCTGCGAGCGGCGATCGCCGCTACGCCGCCGCCGCAACCTTTCACGAGCCACCTGAAACAACGCGTCGCGTACACGGGCGTCGTGGTCGCCGACCCAGACCTGCGCGACGCGACGCAGCGCACCGAGGTACGTATCTCTGACGGCAACGCCTCGACCGTCGTACTCGTCGTCGCGCCACGCGGCGATGTGGTCGCGGTAGGCGACACGGTGCGCGTCTCCGGCACGCTGCTCTCGCCTGAACCCTTCGCGGGCGACAACGGCCGCACCTTCCGTTACGACGAGTACCTCGCGCGCGAGGGCGTGCGCTTCATCCTCGACTACGGCTCCATCTACGCCACCGCTCCCGCGCCTTGGTACTCGGTTCCGGCGTGGCTCGCGCGCGTGAAGCACGCCTTCCTCGACGGGCTCGCGGCCGCGCTCCCCGAGCCGTACAGCTCGCTCGCGGGCGGCATCGTCATCGGCGGCAAGAGCGGGCTCGGCACCGGCCTGCAAGACGCCTTCACGCGGAGCGGCCTCGTGCAGATCATCGTGCTCTCGGGCTATAACATCATGGTCGTCGCTGAGTGGATGATGGCGGCGCTCGCGTACACGCCGCTCCGGAGGGCGGCGCGCGCGATCGCGGGCGGCGTCGCGGTAGTCGCGTTCGTCGGCATCGCGGGTGCCTCCGCGACCGCGGTGCGCGCGATGCTCATGGCCTTCATCGCGCTCTATGCCCGCGCGACGGGGAAGAGCTACGCCGCCGGCCGCGCGCTCCTCGTCGTCGTGCTCGCTATGCTCATCTGGAATCCGCGCTACCTCGCCTTCGACCCAGGCTTCGACCTCTCGGTCGCCGCGACCGCCGGGCTCATCTGGCTCGCGCCGCTCATCGAAGCGCGGTTAACGCTGTTGGGTACGTTTTGGAAAAACGTCACCGCGACGACGCTCGCCGCGCAGATCGCCGTGTTGCCGCTCCTCCTCTACTTCACCGGGAACCTCTCGCTCGTCGCGGTTCCGGCAAACCTCATCGTCGACCCGTTCGTCCCGCTCGCGATGGGCTTCTCGGCACTCGCGGGCGTCGGCGGCATGATCCTTGGTTCGACAGTGCTCACCGCCGGTGCCCACGTCGCGCCGCTTGCCGCCGTCATCCTCGGCCTGCCCGCGTACCTCGCGACGGCGTTCCTCATCGCCGTCGCGACGAACGCCGCGGCCCTCCCCGCCGCGGCGTTCACCATTCCTTTGTTCCCGTGGTGGCTGATGATGCTCCTCTACGC
>CAYZWA010000045.1:0-4312 GCA_964482105.1 uncultured Candidatus Saccharibacteria bacterium | reverse complement strand
CCGTCGGGGGAGGGGCTCGGGCCTGCGGGGTCGTAGTGCCCACCCGCAGCAGCGACACGCGTACCGCGTGGTATATTTTGATATATATGAGGCGTATCGGTCAGGCACTCCTGCTTGGTGGCGTGGTCGTGTGGGCGAGCGTGCCTGCGGCGGTACTCGCGTTCTCGGGTGCCGGATCCGGCACCTCGGGTGACCCGTACCAGATCACGACATGCGCCGAGCTGCAGGAGGTGAACGATACGCTCTCGGCCGACTACGACCTGGAGAACGACATCGACTGCTCGGCGACCTCGGGTTGGAATGGCGGCAACGGCTTCACGCCGATCGGCGGCTCCTCGAATGACTTCGTCGGCACCTTCAACGGCCAGGGCCACACGATCTCCGATCTCTACATCGCGACGACGACGCGCGACCATGTCGGTCTCTTCGGCTCGCTCTACTACTCGGGTTCCCTGCACGGCACGGTCGAGAATGTCGGGCTCATCAACCCGCAGGTCTCCGCCGGCAGCCACAACTACGTCGGCTCGCTCGTCGGCGCGGCCTATTATATGTCGAACGTGAACGACTCCTATGTCTCGGGCGGCAGTGTCTCGGGCGCGAGCCGCGTCGGCGGCCTCGCGGGCGAAGAGGACTACAACGCGGCAAACGATTACGCGAGCACGACCGTCACCGGCACCGGCACGTGGGTCGGCGGCCTCTTCGGCGTCGACTCGTCGAGCGGCCTCATCACGAGCTCGTATGCGAGCAGCACGGTGAACGGCAACACCTACGCGGCCGGCTTCGGTGGCGGCGATGGCGGCACCATCACGAACTCATTTTCCGTGTCGCGCGTATCCGGCAGCTCGTACGCCGGCGGCTTCCAGGGCCGCTCGACGAACGCCTCTGGTGTCTCGAATAACTATTGGTATAAATACTCCGGCGCACCGAGCTCGTGCGTGGGCGAGCTTACCGGCTCCTTCGCCTGCACGGCAGAGACGAGCTACAGCTATTTCCTCGACGCCGCGAACGCGCCGATGAGCTCCTGGGACTTCGACACGGTCTGGGCGATCGACGGCTACCACAATGACGGCCTGCCGTATCTGCGCTGGCAGAGCTTCGGCGCGGCGTCGACGCCGACCACACAGGCGACGAGTGTCACCTTCTCGAGCGTGGCGCAGGAGAGCGCGACGGTCGGCTGGACGAGCGGCGACGGCACCATCCGCGCGGTCTTCATGGCGGCGACCACGACCGCGTCGTCGGCCGCGCCGGTCGACGGCACGACCTACAACGCGAACCGCGCCTTCGGCTCGGGCTCGGAGATCGGCACGACCGGCTGGTACCTGGTCTACAAAGGCACGGGCAGCTCGGTAGACGTGACCGGTCTCGCCCCCGGCACCGCATATCGCGTGCACGTCGTCGAGCTCAATGGCTCGGCAGGGAGCGAGAAGTACCTCACCTCGACCGCGAGCGGCAACCCGGCGAGCCAGACGACGAGCGTGTACACGACGCCGGGCACGGCGGCGACGGGTGTCTCCATGACCAGCATCGCGGCCGGGAGCGCGACGGTCGGCTGGACGAACGGCAGCGGCAGCGACCGCGTCGTCTTCATGAAGGCGAACGGGAGCGGCAGCCCCTCTCCCGTCGACGGCACCGCCTACACGGCCGGCAGCGCCTTCGGCAGCGGCAGCGAGATCGGCTCGACCGGCTGGTACGCCGTGTACAACGGCACCGGTACGAGCGTAGACGTCTCCGGCCTCTCGTACACGAGCGGCTACCAGATCCAGGTGGTCGAATACAACGGCTCAGCGGGGAACGAGAAGTATGACACCAGCACGGCGAGCGGCAACCCGCTTTCCGTGTCTGCGCACACGCCCGCGACCATCTACGCGGATTATTCGTCCGGCGACGACACGACCGGCGACGGTTCCTCCGGCGCGCCCTACAAGACCTTCACCAAGGCATACGCGGAGGCGGCCGACGGCGACACCGTCGACCTCACCGGCACCTTCACCTGGACCAACGGCGACGAGACGGGCGACGCGAGCGGAAGCGGCTTCACCCTCGCCAAGAACATCACCATCACCGGCCAGGGCGCGGCGAGCACCATCGTCGAGGCGGCGAGCGCGGCGAATACGGCCTCCGCGCGCGTCTTCACCATCGCTTCAGGAGCAGATGTGACGATACAGGATCTCACGATCCGTTATGGCAAGTCTTCGTCTGGCGGCGGCGGCGTCTACGATAACGCGAATGCGACACTCACGCTCTCGGGCGTCGATGTGAACAATAATCGCGGCTACTACTATTACGGCGGCGGGCTCTATGTCGTCGGCACGACGACGGTGAGTCATTCTTCAATCCGCGACAACACCACAGATTATTATGGCGGCGGCGCATACGTGAATGGCGGCCACTTCATCGCCACCGACTCGACCTTCTCGGGTAATGCCGCGGGGAGCGGCTGGTATGGCGGCGCGATCTTCCTCTCGAGTTGGAACGCGTGGCTTACAAACGTAACGGTGACTGGCAGCACGGGCGGCTACGGCGCGGTCTATAGCTCGGGCTCGTTGTACCTGAAGAATACGATCATAGCGGACAACTCGATGAGCGGCGCGTCGCACAAGAACATCTACAACACGGGCGGCGCGGTTACGAGCGAGGGATACAACATCATCGGCCCCTACAGCTCGGGCGACTTCACCCCGACCACCGGTGACTGGACCGACCAGAACGGGAGCGGCACCTACACGCTCTACTCGGCCGGTACGACCGGATCGCTCTCGCTCGCCTCGGCCGCTGCCGGAGGCAATGGCACATACGGGGCTGCCCTAAACGCCGGCTCGATCGGCATCGACGACGGCAGCGCTACCAGCTACGCCGCCGGCGGGCAGACGATCACCGTGCCCTCGACCGACCAGTTCGACACGGCACGCAACGGTACCACCGACATCGGCGCCTATGAATACTACTCGGGCGACGTGACGCCGCCGGTGCTCTCGGCGGTCGCAGCGACGGCGGCGAGCGACGGCGCGACCGTCTCCTGGACGACCGACGAAGATGCGTCTACGCGACTCTGGGTCGGGCTCACCTCCGCGTACAGTACCTCGACCCCGACGGCAGACACGAGCACGCGCGTCACCGCGCACACGGCCACGATGTCCGGCCTCGCCTCCTGCACCGAGTACCACTACGCGGGCGTGTCGGCAGACGCCTCTGGCAACGCGGCGACCTCGACCGACGCGACCTTCATCACGACCGGCTGCACCGGCGGCGCGACGGTGACCGCGAGCGGCGAGAGCGCGATCACGACCGCCGCGGGCGGCACCCTCGCACAGGGAGACCTTACGCTCACCGTGCCAACGGCATTTACCACGGACCACGCGAGCGCGACCTTCCAGGCGAATGCGCTCGGCGCGACGGCGTTCAGCGCGAGTGCCGGCGCGCCGTCGGGCCTCTCGCGTGTCGGGAACAGCGTCTTCCACCTCGTCGCGCTCACCAGCGCCTCGACGACGCTCTCCTCCTTCGACCAGCCGCTCACCGTCGCCTTCGCCTACAGCGCGAGCGACGCGTCTACCTATGACCCCTCGTCGTTCGCGATCTACCGCTACGACGGCTCTACCTGGACAGCGCTCTCCGGCTGCACCACCGACACGAGCGCGCGGTCGGTCTCCTGCACCACGACGCAGTTCTCCGATTTCGCCCTCTTCGGCACGCTCGCCGCATCGTCTGCCGCATCGTCTGCCGCGTCGAGCCCGGGCACCTCCTCGGCCGGCGCGATTCTCCCGGGCTACACCGCGCACAACCCGCTCCCGGGCGAGACCTTCCACCCAGCTCCTGCTCCCACGCCTCCCCCTGCGTTGTCTGCGGCCGCAACGGCGCACACGATCGTGCCGCGTGTGCCGGTCGGGGCGTTGCAGGCACCAGCGCCGGGCGCAACGGTCGCGACCACCTCGTCCGCATTCTCCCGCGATCTCTATCACGGCCTCTTCGGGCAGGACGTCGCCGCGCTCCAGCGCTACTTAAATGCTCACGGTGCGCTGGTGGCGAGCACAGGCCCCGGCTCGCCGGGCAACGAGACCACCTTCTACGGCGACGAGACCGAGGCGGCCGTCGCCCGCTACCAGAGTGCGCATGCTGCCGCCATCCTCGCGCCCCTCCACCTCTCCCGCGGTACCGGCTACTTCGGCCCCTCCACCCGCGCCTTCATCGCTGCGGACTCTTCGGAGTAACCGCTTCTGATATGGCGAAGCTCTATCTGGTGCGGCACGGGAAGTCGGAATGGAACGCGCTCGGCAAGGAGATCCTCGCGGCGAACGCCGAAGCGGGGCGGGTGTAG
>CAYZWA010000044.1:0-4326 GCA_964482105.1 uncultured Candidatus Saccharibacteria bacterium | reverse complement strand
GAGGCCGGCATACACGGACGACGCCACGCTGTCGCCGCTCGGCACCGAGAAGTTCCACGACGCGCCGCGAAGCGGTACGTACGCCAAGACCGCGATCAGCACGAGCACGGTCCCTGTCAGGGCATATCTCAATCGATGTACACGCATGACCGCATCTCCTCTTCTGGCGTTGAGACAACAAGCACTCTACCCTGCAGTGTATCACCGATACCTGCCGCGAGATTCCCCGTGGTACCCCGGCGCCAGCCGCTCCCCGTGCGCCGCATAGATATGCACAGTTTTGCACAACTAAATATAGGTGCTGCGCACAAGCTGGTGCTATCATGCAAGAGTACCTTTCGTATATCGACATGAGCATCCTCCTCTTCGTGTATATCGCCGCGTTGCTCTTCAGCATTTTTGTCGTCGGCGCGATACTGGGCGCGTTCTTCTCGCGCCCGTTCCGCGAACGGCTAGTCGAATTCCTCGGGCTCCATCGCGCTTCCCTCGGACGTTCGGATGCGAACCCGATCCTCTCGCCCGGCGCGAACGGCTGGACCGCCGAGTCGGTCATGAACCCGGCCGCCTTCGTCCTCGACGGCAAGACGCACCTCATCTATCGCGCCGTCGGCTCCGACGGCGTCTCGCGCCTCGGCTACGCGTCGAGCACAGACGGCGTCACCTTCGACCACCTCCCGAGCTACCCGGCCTATGTCGCCCGGAGCCCGCGCGCGCCGAGCCGCCGCGACCCGCGCACGCGCCGCTACTCGCCGGTCATGTACCCCTCGGGCGGGAGCTGGGGCGGCTGCGAGGACCCGCGCGCGGTCGTCATCGACGGGCGCGTCTACGTGACCTTCAACATGTTCGATGGGTGGGACTTCATCCGCGTCGCGGTCATCTCGATGGATGCCGACGACTTCCTCGCCGAGCACTTCGGCAAATGGGAGGGGCCCTTCATCCTCTCGCCCGACGGCCAGCGCCATAAGAACTGGGTCCTCTTCCCCGAGAAGGTTCACGGCCGATTCGCCATCCTGCACAGCCTCTTCGGCACGGACGACGACCATGTGCGCATCGAGTATACCGACGACATCGAGTCCTACCACGCGCCCGACGACCTCGTGAGCCCCGACCCGCTCGCGGCACCCGACGACCACATCGCCTGGCACTACCGCATGAGGAGCGCGGGGCCCCCGCCGGTCAAGACCGACCGCGGCTGGCTCGTCTTCTACCACGCGATGGACCCCAAGGAGCCGAGCCGCTACAAGATGGGCGCGCTCCTTCTCGACCTCGACGACCCCACGAAGATCCTCCACCGCGCGCAGCTCCCCGTTCTCGAGCCGGACGCCGGCTACGAGAACAACGGCAAGCCGGGCGTCATCTACGCCTGCGGCGCGCTCGCGCGCGACGGGCAGCTCTACGTCTACTACGGCGGCGCCGACAAGGTCACCTGCGTCGCCTCGGCGCCCACCGAGGAGTTCCTCGACAACCTCATCGAGGGCGAGAACGCGGCACTCACCGAACATACGGTATAATCCCGAGAAAGCGATACCTATATCATGTTTGTCCTCCGCAGAGAACCGCACAACCCCGTCCTCGCCCCGGTCCGGAGCCGGCCGTGGGAGTCGATCGCCACCTACAACCCCTCCGTCGTCCGCACCGAAGAGGGCGTACACCTCTTCTACCGCGCCTTCGGCAAGGTGAGCGCGATGCCGATGGAGGGCGACGGCCTCTCGACCATCGGCAAGGCCTTCTCCGAAGACGGCATCCATTTCCACTCCCGCCACCAGGTCATCACGCCCCAGGAGGGCTGGGACGCCTTCGGCTGCGAGGACCCGCGCGTCTCCCACTTCGAGGGCAGATGGTACTGCTTCTACACCGCGCTCGGCAACTACCCCTTCGGCCCGGACAACATCAAGGTCGGCCTCGCGGTCGGCGACTCGCCCGAGCACTTCACCGAGCGGCACCTCATCACGCCCTTCAACGCGAAGGCGGCGACGATCTTCCCCGAGCGGGTCGACGGCGACATCGTGATGCTCCTCACCGCGCACACCGACTACACCGACGAGCACCCGCGCCCGACCATCGCGCTCGCGCGCGCGAAGAAGATGGAAGACTTCTACGATCTCGGCTTCTGGCAGACCTGGCACGACCACCTGGCCGACCACGCCCTCCCCGAGCTCCGCCGCGACGACCACGACCACATCGAGGTGGGCGCCGCGCCGATTCTCACCGAGCGCGGCTGGCTCCTCATCTACTCGTACATCCAGAACTACTACGACGAATCGAAGCGCACCTTCACCATCGAGGCCGCGGTCCTCGACCGGGACGATCCGCAGACGCTCATCTCCCGTACCGAGCCGATGCTCGTGCCGCAGGAGTTCTACGAAGAGTACGGCCTCGTGCCGCACATCGTCTTCCCCACATGCGCGACGTACGAAGGCGACCGGCTCGACATCTGGTACGGCGGCGCCGATACCGTCTGCGCGAAAGCCTCCGTGCCGCTCCCCGACCTCCTGCTCGCGCTCGACCCGGCGCGGCCGGCGCGCACCTTCATCCGCTCGCCGCAGAACCCGATCCTCTCGCCGCAGGGCGACGGCTTCGAGGCACGCGACGTGATGAACGCCGCCGCCGTCGATCTGGACGGTACGGTCTACATCCTCTACCGTGCGATGAGCGACGTGAATACCTCGACCATCGGCCTCGCGATAGCGAAGGACGGCATCAAGATAGACGAGCGTCTCAGCGAGCCGATCTACGTACCACGCGCCGAGTTCGAGATGAAGAAGGGCACGCCGACCGGCAACTCCGGCTGCGAGGACCCGCGCATCGTCCGCATCGGCGATATGCTCCACATGACCTACACCGCCTACGACGGCGTCCACCCGCCCGCCGGCGCGGTCTCCTCGATCAGCGTCGACGACTTCCTCGCACGCAAGTGGGACGCGTGGAGCGCGCCGCGGATCCTCACCCCGCCCGGATTCGACGACAAGGACCTCGCGCTCCTGCCCGAGACCGTCGACGGGAACTTCCTCCTCTATCACCGCATCAACAACCAGATCTGCGCCGACCTCCTGCCCGCACTCGACTCGGACAAGCGCGCGAGCCGCTGCATCAGCGTCATGGAGCCGCGCGTCGGCATGTGGGACAGCGAGAAGATCGGCATGGCCGCGCCGCCGATCAAGGCCGGCGAGCACTGGATCCTCATCTATCACGGCGTCTCGCGCCACGCGACCTACCGTCTCGGCGCAGCGCTCCTCGACAAGGACGGCCTCACCGTGCTCGCCCGCACCGCCGACGCCGTCTTCGAGCCGCTCGACGCCTACGAGCAGTCGGGCGAGGTGCCGAACGTCGTCTTCTCCTGCGGCGCGGTCGTGCGCCCGACGAACCCGCTCGGCGCACATGACGACACCGTCTACCTCTACTACGGCGCGGCAGACAAGGTCACCGGCGTCGCCACCGCCTCGCTCGCGCGCATGGTGCGCGCCCTGTCGTAAGGATCATGACGCCGGCACCGCATGTCCCCGAGAAGAGAGTCGCGCAGGCCGACAGGCCGAGCGGAGGCGATTCGCCAGCAGGCGAAGACGCCGCTCTCTTCGAGGGGACTGCGGTGCCGGCGTCTCCGAAGGCGATGATTTTCGACCTCGATGGCACGCTCACCGAGAGCAAGGCGGCGCTCACGAGCGAGATGGGCGCGCATCTCGCCCGCCTGCTCGCGCTCATGCCGGTCGCGGTCATGTCCGGCGGCTCGTATGCACAATTCGAGAAGCAGTTCCTCGGCGGTATGCCCGCCGACGCGCCATTTTCAAATCTGTATCTCTTCCCGACGAGCGCGGCGCAGTGCTACGTCTGGAAGGACGGCGCGTGGAAGCTCCTCTATGAGAACGCCCTCACCCCCGACGAGAAGGCGCGCGTCCTCGCCGCTCTCGACGAGGCGCTCAAGGAAGCCGCTCTCGAAGCGCCGGCACAGGTGTGGGGGCCGCAGATCGAAGACCGCGGCTCACAGATCACCTGGTCGGCGCTCGGCCAAGAGGCGCCCTACGAGGCGAAGAAGGTCTGGGACCCCGATCGCGCGAAGCGCCTCCCGATCCAGCACGCGCTCCTTGAGCGCGTGCCCGGCTTCTCTGTGCGTGTCAACGCCACGAGCTCGATCGACATCACGCGCGAAGGCATTAATAAAGCCTACGGCGTCCGCCGATTCTCCGAGATACTCAATATGCCCATCAGCGACTTCCTCTACGTGGGCGACGCGCTCTTCCCGGGCGGCAACGACGAGATCGTCAAAGAGACCGGCGTCCCGACCCGCGAGGTGAAGGGCCCCGCCGACACCATGGCCCTCATCGACCGCAC
>CAYZWA010000043.1:0-4542 GCA_964482105.1 uncultured Candidatus Saccharibacteria bacterium | reverse complement strand
GCGCTAGATGAAGACGATCTGAGAACCCTCTCCGCCAGCGAGCTCGTAGAACTCGCCCACCGAGACGATATCCTCGACCGCGTCGGAGAGATCCTCCTTCTTGAGCTTGAACATGTCGACGGTCATCTTGCAGGCGTAGAAGCGGACACCCTCCTCGCGGATCATATCGAGGAACTCGGGCACGGAAGGGACGTCGATCTCGGCCATCTGCTTCTGCATCATGGCGGTGGCCAGCGCCTCGACGCCCGGCAAGATGCCGAGCAGGCTCGGCATATGCATCGCCGGGTTGCCCACCGCGGCGACGTGGAGGTGCTCCATGCGGCGCTTGGTGACGACCTCGAGGCCGAAGAAGGTGAAGAAGAGGTTCGCGTCGATGCCTTCGCTCCTCGCGCCGTGCGCGAGCACCATCGCGGCATAGACGTTCTCGACGGTGGCCTTGGAGAGGATGATGCTGATCTTCTTGAAAGGGGGTTGGTTCATGACGATGAGGTTATGGAGCACGGCGCGCTAGAGGCAGCTTTTCGGCTTCGGCAGGCCGGCGATCTTGCAGGCATTCTTCAACGGCCCGCCCGGGAAGAGCTCGTAGAGGGTCTTGATGTCGACGATGCCCGAGGTGCCGACCTTGCGGATGGTGAGCTCCTCGCCCTTCGCCGCCTCGGCGCGGACGAAGTCGATGACCTTCCGGTGCGCGTCGGTGAGGGTGATACCGAGCTCGCCGGCAATCGCTTCGCCGACCGCTTCTGTCCACTGGTCGGGCTTGGTCATATACCCCTGCTCGTCGACCTCGACCGTCTGCCCCGCGATGACTTTTTCCATAGTGATGAGAGTGAATGATGAACGGTTAATCCGCTGCCGGCGGCGTGCGCGGCACCATGCGGGACGGGATGCCCGGGATGGCGCGACCACGCATGAGCAGGTCCCAGTAGATGTGGCGGAAGGCGAGCTTGCCCCAGTGGTTTATGCTGCTCTCGTCGAGGAGCGTCATCGGGCCGACGAGCGCCGAGGGGAAGCGGCCCGGCAGCGGCTCGATGTCGTAGTTGAAGTCGAGCAAGAGCGCCTTGCCGTCTCCCGACTCGACGAAGCAGTTGGCGTGGCCGTCGAAGGACGGCTCGAGCGGCTCGCCCTTCGTGGCGTGTACCACGTTCGCGACGAGGGTCTCCATCTGGAAGTGCGCGACCGAGCCGGCCTTCGAGGTGGGGAAGGTGCCCGCATCGCCCACGACGAACACGCCCGGGTAGTCGCGCGCTGCGAGCGTGTGCGCGTCGACCGGGACGAGATTCATCTCGTCGCCCATGCCCGAGCGCTGTATGAGGGGGTCGCCCAGGTTGGCCGGTACGGTGACGAGCAGGTCGAAGGGCACGCGTCGGCCGTCGTAGCCGACGAGCTCCTTCGTGTCGTTATTGATCGACTCGGTGCCGAAGTTGGCGACGACCTCGATGTTCCGGTCGGCGAAGAGGGACCCCAGGTGCTTGCTTGCGACCGGCTTGGTGAAGGCGCCGTCGAGCGGGGTGACGTAGGAGAGCGTGACCTTGTCGCGTATGCCGCGCGCCGTGAAGAATTCGTTGGCGAGGAAGGAGAACTCGAGCGGCGCGACGGGGCACTTGATGGGCATCTCGGTGACGTGGATCACGACGCGCCCTTTCTCGAACCGCGCGAGCGCGTCGCGCAGCGCCCGGGCGCCCGGGAGCGTGTAGAAGTCGAAGATGCTCTTGCGCCAGAGCACCCCGGTCATCATGCCCGGTGTCTCCTCGGGCGCCGGCTTGACGCCGGTCGCGATGATGAGCAGGTCGTAGGGGAGCGTGGTGCCGTCGCTAAGATGCACCGCATGCGCGCTCGGGTCGATGCGGTCGATGGGCGCGATACGGAAGTCGGCTCCGGCAGGGATGAACGTCTTCTTCGGCCGCACGATCTGGCGCTCCTCATACTTGCCGAAGGGGAGGAAGATGAGGCCGGGCTGGTAGAGGTGGTCTGGCTCTGCGTCGACGACGGTAATCGCCCACTCGCGCGCGGGGAGCGCGCGTCGCAGGTGGTTCACCGCCATCGTGCCGGCCGTCCCGGCGCCGAGGATGACGAGATTTTTCATATAGCATCCAGTATACCTGGAACTGCCGCCTGCACGGGGGCAGTAATGAACAGGTCGAGACGCCGCGCGGGCGGGCACGACAGTGCCCGCCCGCGCGGCGTGACGCCTTTCGTGTGCTATGCGCCCGGAGTGGTGGTGCCGGCCGACGGGGCGGCCGCAGCCGCGGCGGCCGCAGCGGGCGTGGAGGTCGCGATGAGGATCTGCACGTCGGCGCTCGAGCGCAGCTGGCTGACGTACTGCGAGACCATCTGTTGCTGCTCCTGCTGGGTGATGTACTGCGCGATCTGGTCATGCACCTGCGACAGGGGCGGCACGTTTGTCGCCCCCTTGGTCTGGGAGTCGTAGACCTGCTTGATCTCGGCCTCGGTGGCCGTGGCCTCGGCGAGGTTGAGCTTCTGCTGCAGGTAAGCGTCGATGACGAGATTGTCGGCGATCTGCGCACGCAGGGTGTCTTCGGTCAGGCCCTGGTCGGCGAGCGCCTGTTGGTAGGCCTGCGTCGTGCTGAACCGCGCCTTCGCCTGCGTGAGCTGCGCCTCGACCTCGGTCGACGACGCGGTGATGCCGGCTGCCGCGGCCTCCTGCTTCAGGAGCGTGGTGCCGATGAGCGTGTTGAGCGCAGCACTCTGGAACTGGTCGAGCGGCGTCGAGGTCGCCGAGAGGCCCTGCTGCACGGCGAACTGCCGCTCGATGCTGGCGAGCTCGGCCTGGGTGATGGCGGTGCCGTTCACGAGCGCGACGGTCTTCCCGCTCGCGGCCCCGGAGCCGCTGCCGATGAGGTACCAGCCGACCGCGCCGGCCGCCACGAGGATGACGAGAGCGATGATGATGCGAGATGTCTTGTTCATGATCAGATATTACGAGAAATAGTCTCCCCAGTGTACCAGAGGCACCCGGGGCTCGTCGAGGGGTGTTATGCTGGAGCTATGTATCGGCACGCCTCCCGCGGCTCCGCCTGGCTCGCTCTCGTCATCGTCGTGGCGGTCATCATCGCGCTGCTCATCTTCGGCAGCATGTCGTCTCCGGCGACGCCGTCCAATCCGAGCGGCTTGTCCACCTCGACGCAGAACCTCATCAAGCAGTCGCA
The DNA here is from genome assembly GCA_964482105.1 of uncultured Candidatus Saccharibacteria bacterium. Classification (GTDB taxonomy): domain Bacteria; phylum Patescibacteriota; class Minisyncoccia; order Phycocordibacterales; family Phycocordibacteraceae; genus C7867-001. The sequence goes on along the minus strand of CAYZWA010000043.1, from coordinate 1,375 downwards.
GGGTACGGCGCAGTTCCTCGAGAAAGAGTACGTCCCGCAGAAGCCCGCGGCCCAGTAGGGTGGCGGGGTCGGCGCGTTAGCGAGACGTGTTGTACTTCTCGAATGCGCGCAGGATCTCGACCGGGAGGGCGAAGATCACCGTGTTCGACTGGTCTGACGAGAGGTCGTTGATGGACTGGAGCGTGCGCAGGTGGAGCGCGCCCGTCGACGAGGAGAGGATCGCGGCAGCCTTGGCCATGTTATCGGCGGCGATCAGCTCTCCCTGCGCCTTGATGATGACGGCGCGCTTCTCCCGCTCGGCCTCCGCCTGCTTGGCGATCGTGCGCTCCATCTCGTTCGGGAGGATGACGTCCTTCAGTTCGACGTTGTCCACCTTGATACCCCAGGCGTCGCTCGCGTGGTCGACGATCTGGCGGATGCGCTCGGAGACCCGGTCCCGGCCGGCGAGCAGCTCGTCGAGCTCTACCTCGCCCACGACGTTGCGCATGGTGGTCTGCGCGAGCTGGCTCACCGCGAAGAAGAAATCCTCGACGGCGAGCACCGCCTTGTCGGCCTCGGCGACCTTGTAGTAGATGACCGCGTTCACGCCGACGGCGATGTTGTCCTTCGTGATCGCCTGCTGCTGGGGGACGTCGACCGCCTTGACGCGCAGGTCCACCTTCCGCATCTGCTGGAACACGGGGATGACGATCCGCCATCCCGGCCCCTTGAGCCCGGTGTAGCGACCCATGAGGAACATCACGCCGCGCTCGTACTGGTCGACCTGCCGCAGGATGGCCACCGCGATGGCCACCGCAAGAATGAGCACCAAGAGGAGAGATATGCCTGGCATATGCATACAGTATACCACACCGGGCCAAGCGGGCCCGTTAGTGGCTCTGCTGACTACCGCTACGGGCGTTTTTGCGGTATAGTAGGGCTCGTATGGAACACGCCGCTCACGCGCCGGAGGGGTTGTTTAGAGACGATGTCGGCGGAGACGCTGATAAGGTGCTTGCGGTCGAAGCCGCTACGAATGAACATATCGCGCACCTGAAAACGCTCCTCGCTTCGGTAGACACTCCTGTCGGCAGACAAACCATCGCCGACTACGGCATCAACAAGGTGAGCGATGAGGAGGACGATAAACTGGCATCGTATTTCTTCGTCGTTTCAAGCTTGAAAGCGTTTCCACCTGTAGCACGCGACCTTTTTGTGGACGCAATGGTGCATTGCGAGGACGGGATGGGACCGCTCAAAAATGCGACAGCCATCAGAGAGAAGTACGAGAAAGAAATACGCCCTGCGTTGTAGCAGGGCGGTTGTGGTGCCGCTAGCGAGGCGGGAGGGAAGCGGGCTACCGCCTCGATTTGTTGGGGATAGCATTGGCGCTCTT
>CAYZWA010000042.1:0-4701 GCA_964482105.1 uncultured Candidatus Saccharibacteria bacterium | reverse complement strand
CGTCGGCGGGGTCGGCGAGGAGCGCCTCGACGACCCGCTCCATGCGCATCGACTGCGAGCCCTTCACGAGAACGACGTCGCCAGCCCCGACGAGCGCGGCGAGCGCGGGCGCCGCTTCGGTGGATGCGTCGAAGGCGAGCGGCTCGGCCTCGTCGGGCGGGAGCATCGCGCGGGCGCGGATGCCGACCGTCGCGACGAGGTCGGCGCTCTCGCGGGCGAGCGCGCCGATGCGCTCGTGTTCGGCGACCGAATAGCGGCCGAGCTCAAGCATGTCGCCGAGAATCGCGACGCGCCGCTTGGCGTGCGGGAATGCCTTGAGCGTCGCGAGCGCCTCTTCGACCGCGGCCGGCGAGGCGTTATAGGTGTCGTCGATGAGGACCGAGCCGCCCTTGCCGGCGAGGAGGCGCATGCGGCCGGCCGGCGGCTCGTAGGCGGCGAGGGCGGCGAGGGCCTCGGCAACGGGGAGGCCGAAGGCGAGCCCGACCGCGACCGCGGCGGCGGCCGGCCGGAGCTGCGTCGCGCCGGCCGCGCCGCGGACGAGGAGCTCGTGTTCGCCCTCTCCGGTCACGAGCTCGGCGCGCATGCCCGTCACGCGGCCGTCCTCGCTCAGGAAGCCGATACCCTTCACTCGCACCGCCGCATCGGCAGCTGTGCCGTAGGTGAGGAGGCGCGCCGGTACGCGCGCGGCCGCCGCGCGCGCGTAGGCGTCGTCGGCCGCGACGATGAGCGGCGCGGCCGGCAAGAGCGCGTAGGCGGGCGAGAACTCCTCTTCGCGCACCGCGCCGGGCGAGGTGTACGCCTCGACGTGCACCGGCACTTCGGGCAGGCGCGTCACGACCACCGCGCCGGGCGTGACCATGCGCAGGATGCGCGCGAGGTCGCCCGGCTGGTCAGCGCCCACCTCGAGCACCAGCAGGTTCGGGTAGTGGTTCGGCAGGACGATGAGCGAGACCGCACGCCGCACGATCGCGAACCAGGCGAGCGGGTTGTGCCACGGATTCCCGACGCCGAGAATGGTGAAGGGGACGCCGAGCTCGCTGTTGAAGCTCTTCTCGCTCTTGCGCACGAAGAAGCGCTCACCGAGCACCGCGGCGACGGCGTCCTTGGTCGAGGTCTTCCCTACCGAGCCGGTCACCATCACGATGCGCGGGCGGTAGCGGCGCACGACCGCGCGGGCGAAGAACCCGAGGAAGAAAGCGAAGAAGATGCGAATGAATCGTTTCATGACGCGGTACTCGTGGCCGAGCGATCGGGCGGTACGTTGTAATAGTCTATCAGGAAGTGGACGAGGTCAAGGAAGGTACTGTCGAGCGTCTCGGACGCATACTCGACATGCTGCGGGTCATCGGTGTAGAGGAGGATGATGAAGCGCGGGTTATAGGAGGGGAAGAAGCCGGTGAACGAGTGGAAGAAGCGGTCGGTATAGTAGCCGCCCGAGGGCGAGGGCAGCTGCGCGGTGCCGGTCTTGACCGCGACCGACATCGTCGGGATCTTCGCCGCGCCGTGCATGAGCGTGTCGTCCATGAGCGCGTCCATCATCGAGGTCGTCTCGCGCGCCGCCGTAGCGGAGAAGACGCGCGTCTTCGCGCCCCAATCGAGCGGGCGCGTGACGCCCGACGAGAGCCTGATCGCGCTCACGAGATGCGGCGTCACCATGACGCCGCCGTTCGCGATCGCGCCGAGCGCGCGGATCATCTGCACCGGCGTCACCGCGATCCCCTGCCCGAAGGACATGTTGTCGAAGTTCACCTGCTGCGTCGTGTCGAGGTTGCCGAGAAGCGCGCCGCTCTCTGACGGTTGGTCGACGCCGGTCTTCTGCCCGAAGAGCTTCGTGAAGTAGGCGCGGAACTTGTCCTGACCGAGCCGGGTCGCCACCCACGACGCGCCGACGTTGAGCGACTGCTTGATGATCTCGATCATCGGGATCACGCCGCGCGCCTTGTAGTCCCAGTTGCAGATGCGCGCATGGTCGACCGTGATACAACCAGTGTCGTCGTAGGTCGTCTGGGGTGTCACGGCACCCGCGTCGAGGGCCGAAGCCATGGTGAGCGGCTTCATGATAGACCCGAACTCGTGCACGTGCTCGACGAGCGGGTCGCCGAGGAGCGCGGGCGTCACGGTCGCGAGATTGTTCTCGTCGTAGGTCGGATAGCTCGCCATCGCGATGATCGCGCCGGTCGAAGGGTCCATGATGATGCCGCCCGACCCGCGGCTCGAATACTTCTCGTTGACCGCCGCGAGATCGTGCATGAGGCGCGCCTCGACCGAGGGCTCGATGGTCGTCACGACGTCGCCCTCGTGCGCGTCCTTCGCATCGACGAGGAGGCTGCCGACATTCGAGAAGAGCTGCGCGAAGAAGTTGCTGTATAGCGAATCGGGCGAGCGCTCGAGCACGCTGTCGTAGACCGACTCGAGGCCGGTCTGGCCGCTGAGCGTATCGCCCGAGCCGTACGAGACGATGCCGACCTCGTGCGCCGCGAGACTGCCCCCCGGATAGTATCGCCAGCGCTCCCTGAGCACCTGGACGCCGGGGAGATCCTCGGCCGCGAGCGCCTTGCCGGCGGCGTCGGGGAGGTGGTGCGCGACCTCGACATAGACGCGAGCGCGGTCGCCGGCAGCTGCGAGAAACGCCGAGCGCGACAGGGTCGTCGAGGCGACGGCCGAGACCGCGGCATACACCGCGGCCGGGTCTTCGATCGTCTGCGGGTTTATGGCGACAAGATAGCCGGTCGCGAGGGTCGCTGCGGCGATCTGCGTGCCATCCTTGCGCGTGAAGTAGATGGCACCGCGATCGAAGAGGCCCGTGTTGCCGCCGGAGAGGAACTGCTGGTCTGCCGCAGCGGCATACGTATGTCCCTGCACCACCTGCACCCCGTAGAGCCGCACGAGGAGGAGGAGCGCGACGAAGAGGACGCCGCCGAAGATGATCCGGACGCGGAACCGAAACTGTGCGCGCATGATCGCTATCGCAGAGCGGTCGCGCTCTGCGCCGGCACGTAGGTTATCGCGACTGGCTTCGCGTAGCCCGCCGCGCGGTAGTCGGTGCCCTCGATGCTATTTATCGCCGCGAGGTAGCGCGCCTCAAGCCCGGCGACCGATGCCTCATCGTCCTTGACCGACTGCGAGAAGCTGACCGTCATCGCGCCGTAGCTCATCACGACCGCGATGAGCGCCACATAGGCGAGCGCGAGCGCGCCGACCGTCCACCCGCAGAGCGCCTGGAACGAGAGATGCGGCCGGAAGGAGAGGTTACGCATAGGCATAGTCCGACTCGGCGATGAGCGACGCGTCGGTCGGCACGTCGGCTGAGCGCTCGAAGACGCGCAGCTTCGCGCTTCGTGCGCGGCGGTTCGCCGCGAGCTCGGCGTTGGCGGGGACGATAGGCTTCTTGGTGAGGAGCATGCCGCCCTTCTCTGCTGCGGCACGCAGTATCTCTTTGACGATACGGTCCTCGAGACTGTGGAACGAGATGACCGCCAAGCGGCCGCCGGGCGCGAGCGCGTCGAGCGCCGCAGCGAGCCCCTGCCGGAGCGCGCCAAGCTCGTCGTTCGTCGCGATCCTGAGCGCCTGGAATGTCTTGGTCGCCGGGTGGAGGCGGCCGCTCCGGTACCAGCGCGGGACGCCCGCCTCGACCGCCGCGACCAGCTGCCCGGTCGTGAGGATGCGCTCCTTCGCGCGCGCCGCGACGATCGCGCGCGCGATGCCGCGCGAGAAGCGCTCCTCGCCGTACGCGAAGATGAGGTCGGCGAGCTCCGATTCGCTCGCACTGTTGACGATGTCCGCCGCCGTCTCGCCGCCTGCGCCATAGGTCATGAGGAGCGGCTCGTCGCCCGAGAAGGAGAAGCCGCGCGGCGCAGCGATCTGGAAGCCGCTCCAGCCGAGGTCGAAGAGCGCCTTGTCGACCGTGCCGATGCGCAGGCGCTCGAGGGTGTGCCCGAGATTGCGGAAGTTGTCGTTCACGAGATGCGCGACCGGCCGCTCGGGGCGGCGGTCGGCAGCGTAGGTCTCGCGGGCACGCTCGACCGCCTCAGCATCCGCGTCGATACCGATGATGACACCCCCCTCGCCGAGGCGCGCGAGGAGCGCGCCGAAGTGCCCTGCCCCGCCCAAGGTCGCGTCGACCACCGTGTCGCCCGGCTCAAGCGCGAGCGCGTCGAGCACTTCCTGCATGAGCACGCTGTCGTGTTTCGCCTCCATACGCATCAGGGGTCTATCTTCTCGGCGAAGGCGTCGGCGTCGCGCTCGATGGCGGCGGTGTACTGCTGCCACGCGCCCTCCTCCCAGATCTCGACCCGATCGGCCACGCCCGCGACGACCGCCTTCTCGCCGATGCCGGCGAACGCTTTCAGATGCTCGGGGATGAGCACACGCCCCGCCTTGTCGACCTCGACCTCGGCCGACCCGGCGAGGAAGAGGCGCGCGAGCCCGCGCCGCGCCGCGTTGCCCTGTGCATCGGCCGCATAGGTACGCGCCTCCTCCTCCCAGCGCTTGCGCCCATAGAGATACAGGCAGTGGTCGAGACCGCGGGTGACCACGACCGCGCTCCCGAGCTCCTTGCGGAACTTCGCCGGGATCGAAATCCGGTTCTTCGCATCGACCGTGTGCTGGTATTCTCCGAGGAACATACCCCCACAGTATATCCCACCTCGTCCCACTTCCCCACCCTATTATCCACACGCCTGCCCCGACACGCCACAAAAG
>CAYZWA010000041.1:0-4997 GCA_964482105.1 uncultured Candidatus Saccharibacteria bacterium | reverse complement strand
CCTCATCCTGCTCGACGCGGTGACCTCTTTCGGCCTCTCGGGCGGCGAGGCCGAGGCGCTCCTCGACCGCGCGGGCGTGACGCTCAACAAGAACGTCATCGCCGACGACCCGAGGAAGCCTCTCGATCCCTCCGGTATCCGCTTCGGCACGCCCGCGCTCACCACGCGCGGCTTCGACGAGGCTGCGTGCCGTGAGGTCGCGTGGCTCATGATCGACGTGCTCACGAAGAAGGATGACGCGGCGGTCGCGGCGGCACGCGAGCGCGTCCGCGCCCTCGCTGCGGCGCATCCGATACCGGAGTCGTTCGCCTGACGCGCGCGAGGCGGCCGGGTGTGGTACGCCACCGCGCCAACTTTCAAAAAGTTCGTGTGGTGGTACACTCGCGATATGGAAGAGAAGATACGGCAGGCCATCGCGACCGCGCTCGAGCAGGCGGACATCGCGCCGGTGGCATACACCGTCGAGCGGCCCGACCCGGCGCGCGGCGACTACGCGACGAACGTCGCGCTCGTCGCGGCCCACGCCGCAGGCAAGGACCCGCGCTCGCTCGCAGACTCGCTCGCGCGCGCCCTCGAGGATGCGCTTGGCGAGTCGATCGAGCGCGTCGAGGTGGCCGGCCCCGGCTTCGTGAACATCACCCTCTCAGGCGACGCGGTCGCGCTCGCGGTCGCCGAGGCCGACGCGCAGGGCGCGCGTTGGGGGCAGGAGAGCGCCGAGTCGGGCAGGCGCGTCGGCGTCGAATACAGCAACCCGAACCCGTTCAAGGAGATGCACATCGGGCACCTGATGAGCAATATCGTCGGCGAGGCCTACTCGCGGCTCGTCGAGGCCATGGGCGCCACGGTGGTGCGTGACACCTTCGGCGGCGACGTGGGGCCCCACGTCGCGAAAGCGCTCTGGGCTCTGCAGAAGCGCGGGGTCACCGATATCGAGAGTGCACGACAGGTCGGCGAGGCCTATGCCGAGGGGTCGGCTGCCTATGCAGACGACTCGGCCGCCAAGGCAGAGATAGACGCGCTCAATACGAAGCTCTACGACATCGTCGAGCGGCAGGACGACTCGCTGCTCTCGGGAGACGAGTCACGGCTCCTCGCGCTCTGGCGTGCGGGCCGGGAGGTGTCGATGGAGGGATTCCGTCGCCTCTTCGCGATGCTCGGGACGAAGCTCGACTACGAGTTCTTCGACAGCGACACGACCGCGCCCGGCCTGCGCGCGATCGAAGACGGCCTCGCGCAGGGCATATTCGAGAAGAGCGAGGGCGCGGTAGTCTATCGCGGCGAGCGTGACGGCCTGCATACGCTCGTGTTCGTCACGAGCCGCGGCACGCCGACCTACGAGACCAAGGACCTCGGTCTCGCCTTCTTGCGCGAAGTGCGTGCGCCGGTAGACGAGGTGATCATCGTCACGGGCGCGGAACAGACAGGACATTTCGACGTATTCCTCGCGGCGCTCGCCCGGCTCGCGCCGCGCCTCGCTGCGAAGACGCGGCACGCGCCACACGGTCTCTTGCGTCTCACGACCGGCAAGATGTCGTCGCGCAAGGGGAATGTCATTACCGGCGCGGGGCTCATCGAAGAGATGGCCGCGCGTGCCGCGGAGAAGAACCCCGACCCGCTCATCGCGGAGCAGGTCGCGGTCGGCGCGATCAAGTACATGATCCTGCGGCAGGCACCAGGCTCCGACATCGTCTTCGACCCGGAGAAGTCGCTCTCGCTCGACGGCGACTCGGGGCCGTACCTCCAGTATGCTCTGGTGCGCGCGAAGAAGCTCTTCGCCTATGAGAGCGGGACGGGGAACGGCACCGCGGTGCCGCGCGCGCCGTATGCCATCGAGCGGCTCATCCTTCACTATCCCGAGGTCGTCGCGCGTGCGGCCAGAGAGCTCGCGCCGCACCTCCTTACGACCTACCTCACCGAGCTCGCCGCCGCGTGGAACGCCTTTTACGCGAGCGAGCAGGTGCTCGGCTCGCCCGAAGAGGCGTACAAGCAGCGCGTCGCGCGCGCCTTCGCGCACACGATGGAGAACGGTCTCCGGGTTCTCGGTATCCCCGCGCCGGAGCGGATGTAGGTTGTCAGCGCGTCGGATAGTGCTATCCTCTATTCCTGTACCCGCCGCATCCCGTGGCGGGGCGAACAACACCGAGGAGGTGTTATGTGCAAGAAGAAGCGGCGGGAGCGGCGGGCGAGGCGCTACGGGCAAATGGTCCGGACACCAAAACGTTCCGGATCGAATCGCCAGGCTGTGCGACAGCCTGAACCTGCCAGCTGACTTCTCACGCTGCGCGGTAGTCCCCCCGTCCCGGCCGCGCAGCTTTTGCCCCGCCTAATCAGCGGGGTCTTTTTTTATTGTCCAAACGAGGCTAGGATAGGGGCATATGGCCGCCGGAGGGGATGCGCAGGAGAAATCGGATACCGCGAAGCGCGAGGAGGCGACGCTCGCGTTCTGGGAGCGCGAGAAGATCTTCGAGAAGTCGCTCGCGAAGCCTGCGCCCAAGGGCGAGTATGTCTTCTACGACGGCCCGCCCTTTGCCACTGGCACGCCGCACTACGGCCACATCGTCGCGAGCGTATTGAAGGACGCCGTCCCGCGCTACCAGACGATGCGCGGGTATCATGTCCCGCGCGTCTGGGGCTGGGATTGTCATGGCTTGCCGATCGAGAACATCGTCGAGAAGGAGCTCGGCTTCACGCACAAGAAGGACATCGAAGCTTACGGCGTCGAGAAGTTCAACGAGCGTTGCCGCGCGCAGGTGCTCGCCTATGCCGACTACTGGAAGACGTTCATCCCGCGTATCGGCCGCTGGGCCGACATGGATCACGCGTATCGCACCATGGATCGCGCGTACATGGAGAGCGTGTGGTGGGTGTTCAAAGAGATCTACGACAAGGGCCTCGTCTACGAAGACTACCGCTCGATGCACGTCTGCCCGCGCTGCGAGACGACCCTCTCGCAGCAGGAGGTGGCAGAAGGGTACACGGAGGTGAAGGACATCGCCGTGACGGTGAAGTTCAAGGTGACGAACCCTGAGAAGCTCGGCCTCTCGGGTGACGTGTATCTCCTCGCGTGGACCACGACGCCGTGGACGCTGCCCGGCAACGTCGCCTTGGCGGTTGGGGAGGAGATGGAGTACGTCGTGTGGGAGGTCGATGGCGGGAAAGTCATCGCGTCGCGGGAGTTCGCGACGCGGGAAGTTACGAATCGCGCTCCCTCGGACACGGTCCCCAGTCGCGACGATTCGCACCTTCCCGCGTCGCTCACAGGAAGCGATCTCGTCGGCCTCTCCTACGAGCCGCCGTTCGATTATTACAAAAAGGATACGAGCCTCAAGAATCACGAGAACGGTTGGAAGGTGTATGCCGCAGACTTCGTGACGACCGATACGGGCACCGGCATCGTGCACATCGCGCCGGCCTTCGGCGAAGACGATATGGCGCTCGGGAAGAAAGAGAACCTGCCTTTCATCCAGCACGTCGCCTACGACGGCACGATGCGACCGGAGGTGACCGACTTCGCGGGTCGGGAGGTGAAGCCGAAATCGGACGACGACAAGACGCGGCTCGGCACCGACATCGCCATCATAAGATATCTGCAAGAGCACGGCACGTTCTTCTCGAAAGAGAACCTCGTCCACAGCTACCCGCACTGCTGGCGCTGCGATACGCCGCTCCTGAACTACGCGACGACCTCGTGGTTCGTGAAGGTGACCGCGCTCAAGGAGCGGCTCATTGAGGAGGCGAAGGCGATCGCCTGGTCGCCCGCGCACATCAAAGCGGGCCGCTTCGGCAAGTGGCTCGAGGGCGCGCGCGACTGGTCGATCTCGCGCCAGCGCTTCTGGGCGAGCGTCATCCCGATCTGGCGCTGCGAGGCGTGCGCGGCCGAGCGCGTCTTCGGCAGCGCATCCGAGCTCGAAGCGGCGAGCGGCACGGCCGTGGCCGACCTCCACAAGCATGTCGTCGACCGGGTGACGGTGCCGTGTGCGTGCGGCGGCACGATGCGGCGCGTCCCGGATGTGCTCGACACCTGGTTCGACTCCGGTTCGATGCCGTATGCGCAAAAGCATTATCCGTTTGAAGACAAAAAACGGTTCGAACAGACGTTTCCCGCGCAGTTCATCGCCGAGGGTGTCGACCAGACGCGCGCGTGGTTCTACTACCTCCACGTGCTCGCTGGCGCCTTGTTCGGGAAGCCGGCATTCGAGCACGTGATCGTGAACGGCATCGTGCTCGCCGAAGATGGCGCGAAGATGTCGAAGCGGCTCAAGAACTACCCGGACCCGATGGCGGTCGTCGAGAAGCACGGGGCCGACGCGATGCGTTTCTACCTGCTCGCCTCGCCGGTCGTGCGTGCCGAAGACCTCGCCTTCTCCGAGAGCGGGGTGGACGAGGTGGCAAAGAAGAACGTCGGCCGCTTGCGCAACGTCCTCGCTTTTTATGAGCTGTTCCGGGGCGACTCGGCACCCGCCGCATCTTCGGTTGCGCTCCGGGCCGCTCGGCCAAGTCTTACAACCGAAGATGCGGCAGGTGCCTCTCCGCATGTGCTCGACCGCTGGATTCTCGCGCGCTTGGCCGAGCTCATTCGCGAGTCGACCGACGGCTACGAGCGCTATGAGCTCGACCGCGCCGTGCGGCCCACGACGGCCTTTATCGACGACCTCTCTGCGTGGTACGTGCGCCGCTCACGGGACAGGTTTAAAGAGGATGGTGATGGCAAACGAGCGGCACTCGCGACGCTGCGGTACGTCTTGCGCGAGAGCGCGAAGGTGATGGCGCCCGCGATGCCGTTTGTCGCCGAGGAGGTGTACCGGGCCGTGCGTGCTGACGACGAGCCGGAGAGCGTGCACTTGTGCGCGTGGCCGGAAGCGCATGAGGAAACGGAAGCAGACAAGCTTCTCATTGGGAGCATGACGCTCGCGCGTTCGCTCGTTTCGATTGCGTTGCAGGAACGCCAAAAAGCAAACATAAAAGTGCGTCAGCCACTCGCAAGATTTACGATAAAA
>CAYZWA010000040.1:0-5141 GCA_964482105.1 uncultured Candidatus Saccharibacteria bacterium | reverse complement strand
TCTAGCGTATCCACAACCGGCCACGGGGCACGTGGTGGGGGCGGATATACTAAGGAGATATGACAACACTGCTCTCTTTGCGATCGAAGGTCGCACAGTTCTTGTTCTCGGATACGCAGAGCGCGCCGATCTGGCTTATCGTCCGGCTCTACGTCGGCTGGCAGTGGCTCTCAGCCGGGTGGGAGAAGATTACCAACCCGGCGTGGTTCGGCAGCGGCGCGGGCACGGCGCTCGAGGGCTTCGTCAAAGGCGCGCTCGCGAAGACCGGCGGCGCGCATCCGGACGTACAGGCGTGGTACGGCGCCTTCCTGCAGGGCGTCATCCTGCCGCATCCGGTCGTCTGGTCGCACCTCATCTCCCTCGGCGAGACGCTCGTCGGCCTCGGCCTCATCGTCGGCCTCCTCACCGGCACCGCCGCCTTCTTCGGCGCGCTCATGAACCTCGACTACCTCCTCGCCGGCGCCGTGAGCATAAACCCGATCCTCCTCGTGCTCGCCTTCGCGCTCATGCTCGGCCACCGTGTCGCCGGCTGGTGGGGCCTCGACGGGGTCGTACGCCACTTCCGCCAGCGCGCGACACCGCACGAGCAGCCGCAGCGCCCGCCAGCGCGCCCCGCGACTCCTGCACAATAAGCAAAACGTGTTATAGTTATCTCATCATGGGTCTTGAAGACGATTTCCGCACCTGGCTGAAGACGCTTCCCTACGCACATGCCGAATGCCCGACCGCGCTCGGCCATCGGCTCGTGCGCTGGTTCTGGGACCTCTACACGCCGCTGCATCCGTTCATACGCGACACGCTCACGGGGAGCGGCCTCCTGCAGCACGACTTCCGCCAAGACTTCCTCCTCGGCACGTTCGACCGGACGCGCTCGCTGCGCGCGTTCGTCGAGCACCTTATCGAGCAGGGCTTCGGCCGGCACTCCATCGCCTGGAAGGACAGCGGCGAGGTCTTCGGCTTCCGCCGTACCGACGGCTTCCGCCGTCAGTATCATATCCGCGTCTTCACCGACGGCGAGGTGCGCGGCCACTACGAGTACACGCCCGAATACAGCCCGATGAAGCACCTGCTCGAGATCGACTTCGAAGACCGGCACGCCGAGTTCCTCGAGATGCTGAGCGATTGGGTCATCCCCGCGCCGGCGTTCGCGGCCGTTGCCGACGTTGCGGCATAGCGCCTGTGCACCCCGGCCGGCGGCGGTGCGGCGCGCGTGGAGTATAGTGGAAAGCATGGCCCACCGGATACAGAACTACGACACGCTCGCGACGAGCGACCTGCGCCGCGACGCGCTCGCGCTCATCGAGACGGGGTACGACGCGATCGACGTCGGGAAGGCGCTCGCGCGCGCGGTGCGCATCGAGGGCGACGAGCTCGTCATCGCGTGCGGGGCGGGAAATGCGCGGCGGCCGCTCCGCGGCCGCCGCGTCTTCTTCGTCGGCATCGGCAAGTGCGCGGCGGTCGCCGCGGGCGCGATCGAGACGATCCTCGGCGACCGGCTTACCGGCGGCGTCGCGCTCGACGTGTCGAATACCGCCGACGTCGACCTCCGCACGATAACGCTCCACATCGGCACCCACCCGCTCCCGAGCGAGGAGAACACGCGCGCGACCGAGCGCATCCTCTCGTTCCTCGCAGAGACGACCGAGGACGACCTCGTCCTCATGCTCATCTCCGGCGGCGGCTCGACGCTCATCTGCGCGCCCGAGGCGCCGATGACCTGCCTCGACGAGCGGGACATCTTCACCGCGCTCACCGACGCAGGCGCGTCCATCGAGGAGCTCAACACCGTGCGCAAGCACCTCTCGCGAGCGCGCGGCGGCGGGCTCGCCCGAGCCGCCTACCCCGCCGAGGTCGTCTCGCTCATCGTCTCGGACGTGCCGGGGAACGATCTCGAGTACATCTCGTCGGGCCCGACCGTGCGCGACGACTCGACTGTCGCCGACGCACGCGCCATCCTCGCGCGCTACGGCGTCGCGGGCGCGCCGACGCTCGCCTTCATCGAGACACCGAAGGAGGAAAAGTATTTCGCCCGCGTCTCGAACACGCTCTTCCTCACGAATGAGACCGCGCTCGACGCGATGCGCGACGCAGCCGAAGCGCGCGGCTACGCAGCGACCATCGTCACCGACCGCCTCACCGGCGAGGCGCGCGCCGTCGCGCGCGACGCAGCCGAGGCGCTCCACGCCGCCGCGCCCAAGACCGTCCTCCTGTACGCCGGCGAGACGACCATCAACCTCGGCGACCACCCGGAAAAGGGCGGCCGCAACCAGGAGGTGGCGCTCGCGGCGCTCAGGCACGTCGCGCCTGGCGAGCTCATCGCCCCCTTCGCCTCCGACGGGCACGACAACACCGACCACGCCGGCGCGCTCGCCGACGAGGCCGCCCTCGCGCACGCGAAAAGTGCCGGTCTCTCGATTGACGATGCCCTCGCCCACCACGGCACTTATGCCTTCTTCTCCGCGACCGGCGACACCCTCATCACAGGGTATACTGGTTCTAACGTGTCCGACCTTATTATTGCCATAAAACGCTAATCTATCATGAACGACGCTTTTATCCTCTGGTTTACCGACATCGGCAGCGACAACACGCCACAGGTCGGCGGCAAGAACGCGAATCTGGGCGAGCTCATCCGCGCCGTCGAGCCGAAAGGCGTCAAGGTGCCGCACGGCTTCGCGGTGACCGCCGCCGCCTACCGCCACTACCTGCAGCAGACCGGCCTCGAGTCCTTCATCCGCGCGACCCTCGACGGCGTCGACGCGAAGAACCTGCCGAAGCTCGCGAAGGCCGGCAAGGCGATCCGCGACAAGATCCATAAGACGCCGCTCCCCGAGGACCTGCAGAGCGCCATCGCCGAGGCGTACGCTAAGATGGAGGCGGAGTACGGCAAGAACACCGACGTGGTGGTGCGCTCCTCGGCGACCGCCGAAGACCTCCCCGGCGCCTCCTTCGCCGGCCAGCAGGAATCGTATCTGAACATCCGCGGCGAGCACGATGTCGTGCGCGCCGTCCTCTGGACGATGGCTTCGCTCTTCACCGACCGCGCCATCTCCTACCGCATCGACAAGGGCTTCGACCACTTCCAGGTCGCGCTCTCGGCCGGCGTGCAGAAGATGGTCAGGAGCGACAAGGGCGCCTCGGGCGTCATGTTCACCGTCGACACTGAGAGCGGCTTCAAGGACATCGTGGTCGTGAACGCGACCTACGGCTTGGGCGAGATGATCGTGCAGGGCGAGGTGACGCCGGATGAGTACCTCGTGTCGAAGTCGCGCCTCGGGAGCGCCGCCGAGCCGATCTTCTGGAAGCGCCTCGGCAAGAACGGCAAGAAGATGATCTACGACACCGGCCGGCACACGGTCGAGCAGACCAAGATCGTCTCCGTCCCCGCGAAGGATCAGGCGCGGTTCGTCCTCTCCGACGAAGAGGTGAAGACGCTCGCCTCCTGGGGCAAAGCGGTCGAAGACCACTACTCAGAGCGCGCCGGCAAGTGGGCGCCGATGGACATGGAGTGGGCCAAGGACGGCATCACCGGCGACCTCTTCATCGTGCAGGCACGCCCCGAGACGGTACAGGCCGAGCGCGACTTCACCAAGCTCGTCGAGTATGTGGTGAGCGCGGCGGGCAAGGAGCTCACTCGCGGCATCTCGGTCGGCTCGAAGGCGACCGTCGGCCGGGTGCGCGTCATCAAGAACCCGAAGCAGATCAACCAGTTCAAAGAGGGCGAGGTGCTCGTCACGACCATTACCGACCCCGACTGGGAACCGATCATGAAGATGGCGAGCGCGATCGTCACCGACAAGGGCGGCCGCACGAGTCACGCGGCGATCGTCTCCCGTGAGCTCGGCCTCCCCGCGATCGTCGGTACCGGCGACGCGACGCGCGTACTCAAGACCGGCATGACGATTACCGTCGACGCGACCGGGAGCGCGGGCATCGTCACCGCGGGCGCAGCCAAGGTGGACGTGCGCGAGCACTCCCTCGGCGCTCTGCCGGAGACCAAGACGCACATCATGGTCAACATCGCCTCGCCGGAGATCGCCTTCGAGAACTCCTTCCTGCCGGTGAAGGGTGTCGGCCTCGCACGCGAGGAGTTCATAATCGCCGAGACCATCGGCATCCATCCGCTCGCGCTCCTGAACTTGAAGAAGCAGCCGCCCAAGGTGAGGAAGGCTATCGAGGCGCGCATCACCGGCTGGGAAGATCCGGTCGCCTACTACGTCGACAATCTCGCCTACGGCATCGCGAAGATCGGCGCGGCGTTTGCCCCGCGGCCGGTCATCGTGCGCTTCAGCGACTTCAAGACGAACGAATACTCTACCTTGCTCGGCGGCGAAGCTTACGAGCCCGAAGAGGAGAATCCGATGCTCGGCTGGCGCGGTGCCTCCCGCTACTACGACCCGAAGTTCAAGGACGCCTTCGCGCTCGAGGTCAAGGCGGTGAAGCGCGTGCGCGAAGCGATGGGCTTCGACAATGTCATCCCGATGATTCCCTTCTGCCGCACCACCCACGAGGCCGAGCAGGTGCTTGCCATCATGAAAGAGGGCGGGCTCACGGCCAAAGCGCTCGCCAAGGAGGGCGAGCAGACGACGCCGGTCTACATGATGTGCGAGATCCCGTCGAACGTCGTCCTCGCCGAGGAGTTCCTCGACCTGGTCGACGGCATGTCAATCGGCAGCAACGACCTCACCCAGCTCACGCTCGGCCTCGACCGCGACTCGGGCATCGTGAGCCACGTATCAAACGAGAACGACGAGGCGCTCCGCGCCCTCGTCTCCCAGGCGATCAGGAAGTGCAAAGCCCGCGGCAAATACATCGGCATCTGCGGCCAGGGCCCCTCTGATCTCCCTGACTTCGCCGAGTTCCTGGTGAAGGAGGGCATCGAGAGCATGTCCTTGAACCCCGACTCCGTCGTCAAAACCGTCGAGAACATCGCCCAGCTCGAAGAGAAGCTCGCGAGTGGAAATTAACGCAACATAGACCAAACCGGAAACCCCGCGGCGCCTTCGGCGCCGCGGGGTTTCCGTTGCACAGGTTGGGAATGTTAAACATTCCCAACTTAACACTCCCGACTTCATACAGAAGAGAGCCCTGCGCGATTGGCGCAGGGTTCTTGCTACTCTCGATCGCGGCTCTTGCTCTCT
>CAYZWA010000039.1:0-5145 GCA_964482105.1 uncultured Candidatus Saccharibacteria bacterium | reverse complement strand
GTCGCAAGCCAGGGAGGGCCGCGACACAACAAAGGAAGTCTTCGGACTTCCTTTTTCTTTTTTGTGCAAAGCGCGGCGGCACAGCCGCCGCGCGTGGTACGATATTTATGAATGAGATTCATCGTCACCATCCGGAAGGAGGGCGCACCTGATGAGACCCGCACCATCGAGGCGGCGACGCGCTTTGCCGTCTACGACCATGTGCAGGCGGAGGGCAGCACGGTCGTCTCGATTACCGAGAAGAGCGGCCTCCACCTGCCCGGCTGGCTCAATATCACCATCGGCACGGGCGTGAAGCGTATCGAGATCGTTCGCTTCACGAAGAACCTCTCCGCGATGCTCTCGGCCGGGCTCTCTCTCGCCCGGGCGCTCGCGGTCATCGAGCGGCAGTCGAGCAACAAGGCGCTGCGCACCATCGTGACGAACACCGCCGATACGGTGAAGCGCGGCGAGCCCTTCCACACGGCGCTCGCCGCGTACCCGCACGTCTTCCCGAACCTGCTCGTCTCGATGGTGCGCGCGGGCGAGGAGTCTGGCTCGCTCGCCGACGCGCTGCGCGTTGTCGGCGTCCAGATGGAGCGCTCCGAGGAGCTCACCCGCAAGGTGCGCGGCGCGATGATCTACCCGAGCATCGTGCTCGTCGCTATCGTCATCGTCGCCGTGCTCATGCTCATCTTCGTCGTCCCGACCCTCACCTCGACCTTCGAACAGCTCGGGGTGCAGCTGCCGCTCGCGACCCGCATCATCGTCGCCGTGTCGAACTTCCTCATGGGGAACGTGCTCGCGGTCGGGCTCGGCGCGGCCGTGTTCATCGTCGCGGCCGGGCTCTTCCTCCGCTCTGAGCGAGGGAAGGCGGTGGTGCTCTTCGTCGGGCTCCACACGCCGGTCGTGAGCGAGATCGTCCGCGAGACCTACTCGGCGCGCACCGCGCGCACGCTCTCCTCGCTCCTCTCCTCGGGCGTCTCGATCCTCGACGCGCTCGCTATCACCCGCGATGTCGTCCACGCCAGCGTCTTCGCGCGGGTCATCACCGAAGCCGAGGAGCGCGTCAAGAAAGGGGAACCCCTGTCCGCACCCTTCGCCGCCAACACGAAGGTCTACCCGATCCTCCTCGGCGACATGCTTATGGTCGGCGAGGAGACCGGCAAGATTACCGATATGCTCCTGCAGATCGCCGAGTTCTACGAGGCGGACGTCTCTGAGAAGACCAAGGACCTCTCGACGATCATCGAGCCGATTCTCATGCTCTTCATCGGTGCGGTCGTCGGCGTCTTCGCTGTCTCGATCATCGGCCCGATTTACTCGCTCTCATCCGCCATCTGATGAGCGCACGCTTCCTCCCCACGTCCCACCCGCACCGACGCTGCCGGCCCTGGAGCGCGCGCTCGGGCATGAGCTTCATCGACGTCATCGTCGGCATCGCGCTCCTCTTGGTCGTCTTCCTCGCGCTCTTCGGCATCGCGCGCGCGACGCTCCTCGTCTCTGCGTTCGACAAAGCATCCGCGACGGCAACCTCGCTCGCGAGCGTCGAGATGGAGTACCTGCGCGGCCTCTCCTACGATAGTATCGGCACGGTAGGCGGTATCCCTGCGGGCGTCGTCCCGCAAACGTCGTCACAGGTGCAGGACGGCATCACGTACACGACGAGCACGTTCATCAGCTATGTCGACGACCCGGCCGACGGCACCGGCGCAAGCGACACGAACCACATCACCACCGACTACAAGCGTGCGCGGGTCGCGGTCTCGTATGCGATCTCCGGGCAGGCGAAGTCGGTCGTGCTCGTCTCCGACTTCGCGCCGCCGGGCATCGAGACGACGGGCGGCGGCGGGACGCTCGAGATCAACGTCGTCTCGGCGGCCGGCGCGGCGGTGCCGAACGCCGTCGTCCACATCGTGAACGCGAGCACATCGCCCACCGTCGACCTGACCACCCTCACGAACACGGACGGCCAGGTGTACCTGCCGGGCGCGGCGACATCGAGCCAGTACCAGGTGTCCGTCTCGCGCTCGGGCTACTCGAGCGCGCAGACGTACGCACAAGACGCGTCGAATCCGAATCCGAATCCCGGCTTCCTCACGGTGGTGAAGGACCAGACGACCGCACAGACCTTCGCTATCGACCAGCTCGCCACACTCAACCTCGCGACCTACCTGCCCGTCGCGACGAGTACGTTCGCGGATACGTTCACGGACGCCTCCAAGCTCGCGGCGCAGGCGTCGACGACCGTCTCCGGAGGAGAGCTCACGCTCACGGTCGGCAAGACCGACGGGATCGCGCGCTCGATCGCGACCAGCTCGCCCTACCTCGTATCCTGGGGAGCACTCATGGCGACCTCAAGCACGCCCGCGAACACGTACGTCCGGCTCCATGTGTATGACGCGAGCGGGAACCTCCTCCCCGACACCGCGCTCCCGGGGAACAGCACCGGCTTTACGACCTTCCCCGTATCGCTCGAGCACGTCTCGACCACCACCTATCCGTCGCTGGCGATAGGCGCAGAGCTCTCGACGACCGGCAGCGATATCCCCGATATCAGCGCGTGGTCGCTCTCGTACACCGCCGGGCCGGTCCCGCTCGGGAACGTCGCCTTCACGCTCACCGGCACGAAGACGATCGGCACGATGAACGACAGCTCGCCGATCTACAAGACCATCATGAACACCTCGACTGGCAGCGACGGCACCCAGGGCATCTCGCTCGAGTGGGACTCCTACGCGCTCAGGCTCCCGAACTACGACCTCAAGGACGCCTGCCCCTCGCCGCCGTACGCGCTCTCGCCGGGCGACACCATCGACGCGTCGCTCTTCCTCGGGCACAAGACGACGAACAGTCTCCGCGTCGTCGTGACCGATAGCGCCGGCGCGGTCGTGCCCGGCGCGACCGTCACCCTCTCCCGCGGAGCGTTCACGGAGACCGCAGAGAGCTCCGCCTGCGGTTCGGCGTACTTCGGCGGCCTCGCCGCGCACACCGACTACGCGGTCTCCATCGCGAAGAGCGGCTACACGACAGCCTCCTTCACCGGAGTCGGCGTCTCCGGCGCGAGCACGTACGGCGCGAGCTTCCCTTGAGTATGAGAGGCTTCACGCTCGTCGAGATGCTCGTCGTTATCGCGCTCACCGCGATCATCTTCCCGGCGCTCGCCTTCCTCGTCCAGTACTTCTACAAGACGAGCGCGTACGCGCTCCAGGAAACGCAGGCGGTCAACAGCGCCCGCGCGAGCATCGTGAACACCGAGCGCGACCTGCGCGAGGCGACCTACGGCGCGGACGGCGCGTACCCGATAGCGAGCGCCGCGACCTCGAGCATCACCTTCTACGCGAGCCTCGGCACGACCAGCGAGATCGACAAGGTGCACTACTACATCTCCGGCACGACGCTCTACCGCGGCATCACCGCGCCGACGAGCTCGCCGCCCACCTACGCCGGGCAGCCGGAGAACATCTCGCTCGTCATCGACAACATCCGCAATGATGCCACGACGCCGCTCTTCACGTATTATGATACGAGCGGTGCCGCGCTCGCCAGCCCGATCGACGTCTCTCAGGTCGCGTCGGTGCGCATCAAGGTCCTCACCGATGTGAACCCGTACCGCGCGCCGAACGTCTACACCATGCTCGGCTCTGCCACCCTCCGCAACTTGAAAGCTGCGCTATGACCACTCACCGAGCATCACGCCGATCCTTCGCGCCGCACGCCGGCGCCATTACGCTGCTCGTCGTCATCTTCGGTGCCATCTTCCTCGCCGTGCTCGCGTCGCTCTCTGGCTACCTCCTCTCGCAGAGCCGCCTGCAGGCGCTCACCCGCGTCCGCACGGAGGCACTCTCGATCGCCGAAGCCGGACTCGACTACTACCATTGGCACCTCGCGCACTTCCCGACCGACTTCGCGAACGGCACCGGGAGCCCCGGCGGCTCGTACCCGGTCGTCATCCCCGACCCGCAAGGTGGCACCGCCGGCACGGCGACGCTCACCATAACGCCGAACACCTCATGCCACCAGACGCTCTCGGTCGATATCGCCTCGAGCGGCGCGAGCGCCGAAGATCCGTCGCACCCGGTCACGGTCGTCGCGCGCTATGCCGAGCCCTCCATCGCGGCATACAACGTCGTCACGAACAATTCCATCTGGTTCGGATCGAGCGAGACGCTCAACGGCCCGGTGCACGCGAATAACGGCATCCACGAAGACGGCCCGAACAACGCGCCGGTGACGAGCGCCGTCTCAAGCTGGACGTGCCCCTCCTTCCTCGGCTGCCACGGCGAGACGGAGCCGGGCGTCTTCGGCAACGGCAGCAACCCGAGCCTCTGGCAGTTCCCCGTGCCGAACGTCGACTTTACGGCCATCGCCTCCGACTTCTCCGCCGACAAGAGCGTCGCGCAGGCCTACGGCATCTATCTCCCGCGCTACAGCACCGGCTCACAGCCGCAGAGCACCGCCTACCACAAGGGCTACCACCTCGTCTTCCACGCCCCCGACGCTTCCTACCCGAACGGCTCGGTCACCGTGACCAAGGTGAATCCGGGGAAGGTGAACAACGTCTATCTGCTCGACACCTCGAAATACGCGACCGAGTACTCGCTCATCAGCGGCGAGACAAGCTCACATACGTATACGCTCCCGAGCGACTGCGGCCTCATCTTCGTCGAAGATAACGCCTGGATCGAGGGCACCATCCCGGGTAAGGTGACGGTCATCGCTGCGAACCCGGACACGCCCGGCATCGCTCCGGACGTCTTCATCCGCGGGAATATCACATACGTGTCAGCAGATGGCTCGGACGGCTTGACGGTCATCGCGCAGCACGACGTACTCATTGCGCCCGATGCACCGTACAATCTCACCATAAACGGCATCTTCGTCGCGCAGACCGGCTCCTTCGGGAGGAACGGCTACTGGAACTCGACCACCTTTTGCAACGGCACGTACGAGCCGCGCGGCGCGTTCACGCTCCACGGCACGATCGTCGCGAGCCTCTACGAGAGCGAGACGTGGGTCATCGGCCACCCCTGCGGCACTGAGCCGAACGCCGGCTACCAGACCACCAACAACTCGCCCGACCGCACCCTCGCGACCGATCCGCCGCCTTTCACCCCGATTACCTCGAGCCAATGGGACTTCGTCGACTGGCGACAAGAGAACTGA
>CAYZWA010000038.1:1362-5387 GCA_964482105.1 uncultured Candidatus Saccharibacteria bacterium | reverse complement strand
CGAGCGCGAGAAGCTCATCGAGGCGATGCAGCAGCTCAAGGCCGGCATGGCCGAGCAGGAAGAGGCACTGAAGCCGGTCATGGCCGAGTGGCAGCAGCTCATGCTCACCGTGCCGAACATCCCGGACATGTCCGTGCCCGAGGGTGCAGACGACGCGGACAACCTCGAGGTGAAGGTCTGGCCAGAGATCCCGAGCGGGGCCGAGGGAGGCGAGAGGACTTCGTTCGACTTCGCACCCAAGAACCACATCGAGCTCATGACCGCGCTCGACCTGCTCGACCTCGAGCGGGGCGCCAAGGTCGCCGGCTTCCGCGGCTATTTCCTCAAGGGCGACGGCGTCATCCTGACGAATGCCATCTGGCAGCTCGCGCTCAAGCACTTCAGCGCGAAGGGGTTCTCGCCGATGCTCGTGCCCTCGCTCGTCCGGCGCGAGACCTTCCTCGGCACCGGCTATCTCCCGCAGGGCGAAGACGACCTGTATAAGACGCAGGACGGCGACTTCCTCGCCGGCACGGCTGAGGTCGCGACGATGGGCTACCACATGGACGAGATCCTCGACCCGGCGACCTTCCCGATTCAATTCCTCTCCTTCTCACCCTGCTTCCGCCGCGAGGCGGGGAGCCATAGCAAGGATGTGAAAGGGCTCATCCGCGTGCACGAGTTCTTCAAGTGGGAGCAGGTCGTCCTCTGCAAAGCCGAGCACAGCGAGTCGGTGCGCCTCCACGATTGGCTGAATAGGAACACCGAAGAATTCATCGAGCTCCTCGGCATCCCGTACCATACGGTCGTGAACTGCGGCGGCGACCTGGGCCTCGGGCAGGTGAAGAAATATGACATCGAGCTCTGGGTGCCGGGCGAGAAGACCTACCGCGAGATCAGCTCCGCCTCCTACTTCCACGATTTCCAGACGCGCCGTCTCAATATCCGCTACCGCGACGCAGACGGCTCGCTCAAGTTCGCCCATTCGCTGAACTCGACCGCGATCCCGACGCCGCGTATCCTCGTCTCCATCGTCGAGAACTACCAGCAGGCCGACGGCACGATCAAGGTGCCCGACGCCCTCGTGCCGTATGTCGGGAAGGACGTCATCGGCCGCGCCTAGCCGCCTGCGGCTCGCGGAGCGCCGGCGGCTACGCCGCCGGCGCGGGTGGATCGTCTTCTCTGCCGTCTGCGTCCTCCTCGCCGGCCTTCTCGTCTGGGGCCTCTGGCAGGCGCCGGTGCGCATCGCGCGCATCACCGTCTACGATGCCACGCCGCCGGGGAGCCCTGGCGGCGCGAGCGCCGACGCCGACCTTGCCGCGATCGCCCGCGCGGCGCTCGGCGGCACCTACCTCGGCATCATCCCGCGCGACTCGACCTTCTTCGCGCCGCTCGGGCGCATCCGCGCGGCCGTCCTCGCGGCGCGCCCGGGGCTCGCGGCCGTGTCCATCTTCCGCGACGGCTTCACGGCGCTCTCGGTCAAGGTCGACGCGCGCACGCCGATCGCGCGCTGGTGCGGCCCGGCTCCGCTCACCACACGCGCTCCGACGTTCGCCGCAGGCGGCCCGGCCGGCGCGGCGTTGGCGACCGCGACGAGCGCGCCGGCCACAGTGGCGTCGCCAACGCCCGCCGCGCCGTGCTACCTCTTCGACGACGCCGGATTCGTCTACGCCCGCGCGCACGCCACTTCGACGCCGCTCCACGCCTTCGTGCTCTACGACCCGCTCGCGACGACGACCGTCGCGAGCGCTCCGGTCGGCGCGACGCTCGCCGACGCATCGGCGCTCCCCGCCGTGTTCGACTTCGCGCGCGAGCTCGCCGGCTTCGGCGCGCCGGTCGTCTCGATCGCGATTCACGACGGCGTCGTCGACGACCGGCTTGCGAGCGGCACGCGCGTCACCTACCTGCTCGGGGAAGAGCAGCAGGCCTACGCCGCGCTCGTCTCCGCCCGCGCCGACCTCCCGCTCGCAAGCGGCGCGCTCGAGTATGTCGACCTGACCTTCCCGGGCAAGGTGTACCTGAAGCGCGTGCCGAAACCGTAGCGCCCTGGTAGGGTAGACGCATGTCATTCTGGGAGCACCTGCCGCGACCGTTCTTCGTCATGGCGCCGATGGCGGACGTCACCGACCCGGCGTTCAGGGCGCTCGTCGCGGCGCGCGGCGCGCCAAGCGTCTTCTGGACCGAGTTCGTCTCGGCCGACGGGCTCTACCACACCCGCGAGGTTGCGAGGCTCTCGGACGCCGAGAACCCGCTCATGCGCGACCTGCGATTCTCCGAGGCCGAGCGCCCGATCGTCGCGCAGCTCTTCGGGAGCAGTCCGGAGACGATTGCATATGCCGCGCGGCTTGTCGCCGAGCTCGGCTTCGACGGCGTCGACCTCAACATGGGCTGCCCCGATCGCTCGGTCGAGAAGCAGGGCGCCGGCGCCGCGCTCATACGAGCGCCCGAAGCGGCGCGCACACTCATCCGCGCCGCCAAGACGAGCGGCCTCCCGGTCTCGGTCAAGACGCGCGTCGGCTACAACAAGGAATCGCTCGACGACTGGCTGCCCGCGCTCCTCGCCGAGACACCCGCGGCGGTCACGCTCCACCTGCGCACGCGCAAAGAGATGTCGCTCGTGCACGCCAAATGGGAGCTCATGGCGAAAGCGGTCGCGATCCGTGATCGCCTCGCGCCGCGCGTGAAGCTCATCGGCAACGGCGACGTAACAAGTGTCGCCGAAGGGAAGCGACTCGCCGCAGAGACCGGTGCCGACGGCGTCATGATCGGGCGCGGCATGTTCGGCAATCCGTGGGTATTTTCAGAAGATGAAAAATATGGACGTACGAGGTCCATAGATGAGAAGCTCGACGCGCTCATCGAGCTCGCGCGCGGCTTCGAGGCGCTCACGCCGCCCAAGAACTTCTCGATACTCAAGAAGCACATCAAGGCCTTCGTCACCGGCTTCGACGGCGCGGCCGCGCTGCGCGAGCGCCTCATGGCCGCCGAGACCGCCGCCGACCTCGAGCGTCTCGTGCATTCGGCGTGAAGCGTGCTATGCTCCGATATGGAATGTACGCGCAACCGTCGAACCAGGAGGTACACGAGATGAGTAATACAGCAAGAACGCTCACCCTCGCCGAGGTGAAAGAGGGGATGACAAACGTGGCAACCATCATGTCAGAGATTAGCTCCTCGTTACGAGCTGGCGGGGTGACAGAAGAGCGCCTCCGCATAAAGTCTGCTCAGATGTACCAGCTCGCCGACCGCCTGAATACGATGGTCAAGCTGATGCCTGGGTCGCCGAATGAGGCAAGCGATGCTGAATATAGGCGGGTAGCCGAAAGCCTCAACCGCATCACCTCAAAACCCCTCATGGGCACTACGCGGAGGTAAGCGAGCGCTCAAGGCCGACGCACCCGCGCCGGCCGTTCCTTATTTGTTATACTGGGCGCACATGGCACATCACTCGCTCTACCGCACCCACCGGCCGGCGACGTTCGGCGAGGTCATCGGGCAGGAACACGTCACCGCGCCGCTCGCCGAGGCGGCGAGCGGCAGCGTCGGCCACGCCTACCTCTTCGCCGGCAGCCGCGGCCTCGGGAAGACGAGCGTCGCGCGCATCTTCGCGCGCGCGATCGGCTGCACGCCGCAAGACCTCACCGAGATCGACGCCGCGAGCAACAACAGCGTCGACGACATCCGCGCGCTCTCCGAGGGCGTCTATACGCTGCCCTTCGAGTCGCCCTACAAGGTGTACATCCTCGACGAAGTGCACATGCTCTCGAAGGGCGCGTGGAACGCCTTCTTGAAGACCCTCGAAGAGCCGCCCGCGCACGCGGTCTTCATCCTCGCCACCACCGAGCTCGAGAAGGTGCCCGAGACGGTGCGGTCGCGCTGCCAGGTGTTCGAGTTCAAGAAGCCGGGCCGGAAGACGCTCGCCGCGGTGGTCACGAACGTCGCAGAGAAAGAGGGCTACGCGCTCGACGCCGACGCAGCCGATCTCATCGCGCTGCTTGCGGATGGTTCTTACCGCGACGCGCTCTCGGTGCTGCAGACCGTGCTCG
>CAYZWA010000038.1:0-1262 GCA_964482105.1 uncultured Candidatus Saccharibacteria bacterium | reverse complement strand
GACCGGCGCGCCCAAGCGCGAGCAGGTGCACGCGCTCGTGGGCGCGCTCGCCGCAGGCGAGCGCGGCGCCGCACTGGCCGCCATCGAGACGGCCGCCGCCTCAGGCGCCGACCTCGCGCTCTTCCTCGAGCTCGTGCTCGGCTCGCTCCGCAGCGTGCTCCTCCTGCGCCACGCGCCCGACCTGCGCGCGTCGCTCGAGTCTGAGCTCGGCGCCGACGAGCTCGCGGCGCTCGACCCCTTCGCGAAAGGGAAGGGCATCACGCACGACACGCTCCGCGCCTTCCTCACCGCCAGCGAGCGCATCCGCTACGCGCCCATAAGAGCGATCCCGCTCGAGCTTGCGGTCTTCGAGCTCTTCCCCGACTAAGCTCATGGTCAAGCACTTCTACCTCGTGCGCCACGGCGAGACCGCGGACAACCACCGCTGGATACACCAGTCGATCGACGTGCCGCTCAACGCGCGCGGCCGCGCACACGCCGCCGCGGCGGCCCAGCAGCTCGCCGCCCGCCCGATCGACCTGATCGTCGCGAGCGACGCCGCGCGCACCCAGGAGACCGCGGCCGCGATCGCGGCCGCGACCGGTGCAGCGGTGTCGAGCGAGCCTCTGCTCCGCGAGCTGCGCCGCGGCGTTCTCGTCGAGGGGAGCCACCACCTGAGCACGGCATCCCTCAAGAACGGCTTCGACCTCGTGTACTACGCCGGCACGCGCGATTGGGACAAGGACGGCGAGAACGTCATCGAGTTCCGCGACCGGGTCAAGGCTGCGCTCGCGCGCCTCGCCGAGGCACCCGGCGAACGCATCGCCGTCGTCACGCACCGCGGCGTCATAAACGCCGTCCGCTATTGCCTTCGCCACGGCTTCGGCGGCTCGCCCCGAGCCTTCCTCTTCGGCCTCTTGCTCCGCTACACGCCAAACGGCAGCATCACCGAGCTCACCTACGACCCCTCCCGCGCCCACCCCTGGCAGCTCGTCAATCGCTAGTTTTCTGGTATTGTTTTCGTATTGGGAGATCGTCTAACGGTAAGCAGAGCTTGCTGCGTCGCTCGCTCAGAAATGTGTTTTGCTGGGAGATCGTCTAACGGTAGGACAGGGGCCTTTGGAGCCCTCAATCTAGGTTCGATTCCTAGTCTCCCAGCAAAGCACATTTCGCTCGCTCGCTTGCAGTAGGACAGGAGCCTTTGGAGCCCTCAATCTAGGTTCGATTCCGGGTGGCTTCTGCAGTATCTGCAGTTGACGCTGATGTTAGAATAATATAACGTA
>CAYZWA010000037.1:0-5544 GCA_964482105.1 uncultured Candidatus Saccharibacteria bacterium | reverse complement strand
GAGCGCGAAGAGGAATATCGCCCAGAGCCGCATACGTTCAGACATCGGGCGGGGAAACCAGCGCGACACACGCATATAGCGCCATCATAGCAGACCCGTACGGCAGATCGCGTCACCACGCGCTGGCGCAACCTATCCGGTGTATAGGCCGCCACACTCGCCTTACGCCCCGTTAACACGCCACGTTTTGATCGACCGCGGTGGAGTTGCGCTCGTACTGGATGATCCAGACGGGGCTGCCGGGGATGAAGGAGGCGTGATCGAGGCAGGCGTTTATCGCACCGACCTGCGTGCTGATGCCGATCGGGAACCAGGTGGGTACGAGCGGACCGGAGCCGGTGAGCGACTCGGTGGGGGTGAAGCCTGTGCCGGCGATATTCTTCCACATGTAGGGCACCGAGTAGAGCCCGACGCGGATGTCCTTGCTATTCAGATAGTCGATGGCGCCCTGGATGACCTCGTCGTTCACCGCGGTGTCCGGCGCCCAGCTGTTCGCCTCCTCGATGTCGAGCCACCAGAAGGTCGCTGAGACGTAGGGCAGGCTCGACGCGTAGGCGTAGGCGTCTTTCGCGGCGTTATAGCCGTAGTTGTAGCCCGCGCAGGGGGCGGGATCGGGATAGGTGCCGCCCGCGCTCGCCGAGTAGACCGGCGTGCCGAAGGGGTGTGTGCACGCCTGCGGGCCGCTCACGTTGTCGCCGCTTGCGCTCGAACCGTAGGGCGCGTTCAGGTTGAGGTAGATGGTCGGCGCGGCCGCGGCGGCGACGCGCGCCCAGGAGAACTCGGATGCGAGGCGCGTGTTATGCGTAAACGCCTTCCCCGCTGTCACCCCGACCACCGCGAAGCCGAACGGCATCTGCGGGTAGTCTTTCGTATTGAAGGAGATGTCGTAGCCGATGCTGCTCGAGGGGTACGGGCTGCCGATAATCGGCGGGCGCACATAGGCAGGCGTTGTGGGCGTCGCTTGCGTCGAGGATGCCGGCGCGGGGTCGGTATTCGCAGGTGCGGAGCCGCCGAGTGCCGCGGCGACACCCGCGATCACCGAGCTGTCGGTGCCGAACGCGCGCAAGAGATTCAGGATCGCAGCCACCTGCGCGCTCCCGAGCCCGGCGGCGTGGGTCACGCTCGGCGCAAGCGCGCCGAATGATACGCCGAGGGCGAGGAGGAGCGTGGCGAGCACGTGAGCGGGCCGGCGGGTCATAGGTTCTATCATACACCATCCCCCGATGGCGAAGGCCTACTGCCCCGAGAGCGCGGCGATGCGGCTCAAGACCTGGGTCAGCTGCGCCTCGAGCGACTGCACCGCGGCCTGGAGTTCGGCGAGGGTCATGGAAGAGATGCCTGAGGCGGTGGCGCCGGTCGAAGCGCTGCTCGCGCCCGTACCCGCGAGCGCGTTCAGCGCTGTGCGCGTCGCGGGGCCGACGACGCCGAGCTGGTCGATGTTATGTGCCGCTTGGAACTTCGTCACCGCCGAGACCGTCTGCGCGCCGTAGTAGCCGGTCGCGCCGGCAGGGATCGCATAGCCCTCGGCGATGAGCAGATTCTGAAGCGCCGTCACCTGCGCGTCCTCGGCACCCGGCGCGAGGTATTCGGTGAAGGTTGGCGCGGCGGCCGTAGCGACCGGCGCGGCAGGCGTCGTGACGACGGGTGTCGTCGGCGTCGATGCTGTCGCTGCGGGCGTGCCGGAGACCGTGACGATGATGTTCGTACAGGCGCCGCCAGCCGAACAGACGAAGACCTGCGAGGTACCGCCGGCGACGGCGTAGATGGTGAGCGACGCGCCGGAGAGCGTCGTCTGCGCGACCGCGCTCGTGCCGCCGGTGAGCCGGTAGGGCTCGGTACCGCCCGAGACCGTGACCGTCGCGTTCTGCCCGGGAGAGAGCGCGAGCTTGTTCTGGCTGAGCGCGATGGTCGCGGAGGAGACGGCCGGCGTGATGGTCGCGGTCAGGGTCGCGCACGCGCCGGTCGAGGCGCAGACGCGCACGTTCGCGCTTCCGGCTGCGATGCCGGTCAGGGTGAGCGTCGTGCCGGAGAGGTTCGCCTGCATGAGGCTCGGGTTCGAGTTGCTCGAGACGTAGTAGGAGACACCCGAGGGTCCGTACACGTAGACCGTCGCGCTCTGCCCCACCGCGACGGTCGGCGCGGCGGTGCTCAGGGAGACGCCGACCGAGCTCGCATCGCCCGCTGTCGCGACGACCGTGCCGCACGCGGCGTTGTCGGTCGAGCAGACGGTGATGGTCGACGAGCCGCTCGAGACGCCGGTCGAGAGCGTGAGCACCGAGCCGCTTATGCTCGCCTGGATCGTGCTCGCGTCTGAATTATTCTGGATGAGGTATTGCCCGTTGCCGCCCGAGATCGTGATCGGGAGGTTCTGCCCCGGGACGACGGTCGGGCGCGTCTGGCTGATCGTGAGCGGCGCGGTGCCCGACGGCAGGACGGTCACGTGGAGCGACGGGCAGTTCGAGGTGCTCCCGACCGTACAGAGGGTGACGGTCGTCGAGCCGGCGGTGTTGCCGGTGATCGTCACCTGGCTCCCGCTCAACGAGACGTTCGCGATCGACGGGTTCGCATTGCTCGAGACGTAGAGCGCGCCGGATCCGGCGTTGGTCGCGGTGAGCGACGCCGACGAGCCCGCGTTCACCACGACCGCGCTCTGCGAGAGGGTGAGGGTGCTCGCGGCAGCGACCGTCGGCCACGACTCGGTGGGAGACTTGGCGCCGTTCGTGCCGCCGACGAGCGCGGTAACCGCCGTACCGCTCGCGAGGCCGTAGCTCCCGCTCGAGATCGTGGTCGTGAAGGTGCCGCTGCTATCGGTCGTGCCGAGCACGGCGATCTGCGGCCCGCTGCCGACTTCGATATAGGAGAGGAGGACGCTCGCGTTCGGATCGCCGTGGACGGTTACCTGCACCTGATCGCCATTCCCCGTCGCGAGAAGCTGCATGGTGGGCGGTACCGTGGCGAAGGCGGCGGGCGCGAGCGCGAACAAGCCACAGAGGAGCGCGGCGACAGATGAGACGGTGCGAGTCATAGGTACGGTAGATATAGGTAACAGATACTACGGGTGCTGTAATAATTTCATTCCTGATGCGTATCAAGAGATGCTAGCGCCATTATACATCGCTAATCTCTCGGCTTATGCACAGTACTCGTCATCGTTCTCTCCCGAAGCTCACGGTCGGCGCGCTCCTCGCGGGCGCGTTCGCCCTCGCGGCAGTTCCCGCCTTCGCGGCCGCAGCGACACCGGGCGCCTTCCCGCGGCCCGCGGTCGTCGGACAGGTAACGGCCATCTCGGGCAGCACGCTCACGGTCGCGACGCGCGCGTGGCAGCGTGATACCGACGACACGAGTTCGCCCAGCGCGCAGGCCGCCACCTATGCCGTCGACGCCTCGGGCGCGACGGTGACCAAGGGCGGGCAGGCGTCGTCGGTCTCGGCCATCGCTGTCGGCGATATGGTGGCGGTGGAGGGCACGGTGAGCGGCCAGAGCGTCGCCGCCACCTCCATCCGCGACGGCGCGATGCGCGGTATGCGCGGCGTGCGTGCCGACGGCGACTGGCGCCGCGCTTCGACCATGCCGTGGGCGTCCAAGACCCCGCCCATAACGGGTAACGGCGAACCGATTATCGGCGGCACCGTCACGGCGATAAGCGGCTCGACCCTCACGGTCACGCCGAAGACCGGCGCGGCCTACCTGGTCACCACCACCAGCGCGACTACCTTCTCGAAGCGCGGCGTCACCGGCGCGACGCTCAGCAACGTCGCGGTCGGCGACTCGGTCGTCGTCCAGGGCACGGTGAGCGGCCAGAGCGTCGCCGCCTCGTCGGTGCTCGACCAGGGCGCGCCGCCCTCGACCACGATATCGGCCGACACGGCCGGTGCCGTGGCGCATCCGGGCTTCTTCGGGATGCTCGGCGGCTTCTTCACGCGCCTCTTCGGGTTCTTCTGAACGGCGGGCCATACGACGGCATACACGATACAGTCCCCGAGGCGCGAAGCGCCGCGGGGACTCACTATAAGACACCCCGTGTCCTGCAACTACCGCACCGCCTCAAGGTAGCGGGCGAAGGCGGCGAGGGTGGTGGGGGCGTTCTTCGCCGGGAGGGTGAAGCGGTCGGCCGCCGTGTATGAGGCGCGGGCGTCGTCGGTGCGCGCGAGCGTATAGCCGGCGTGCCGGACCAGCGCCACGATCGCATCGTCATACAGGCCGAAGGGGTAGTCGAACGCGAAGACCGGCACGCCGAGCTCCCTCTCGAGCACGGCCTTGCTGCCCGCGATCTCGGCGTCGAGCGTCGTCGTGCTCGTGATCTTGGTGAGGAAGGGGTGCGACGCCGAGTGGCTCCCGATCGTCATACCCGCCGCGACCATCTCACGCAGCTGGCTCCAGGAGAGGAAGCTCTTGTTCCCCGGGAAGTTCGACGGCACGAAGAAGGTCGCCGTGTCGTGGTACTTCTCGAGTATCGGGAAGGCGTAGACATATTGGTCCTCCCACGCGTCATCGAAGTTCAAGACGACCGAGCGCGGCGCGATCGGCGTGCCGCTCGCGATGCGCGCGGCGAGCGCCGAGAGCGACACGACGTGGTAGTCGTGCGCGGCGAGCCATGCGAGCTCGGCGTCGAAGACCTCGGGCGTGACGCGAAACTTCTGCACCTCGGCCGAGTCGGAGGGGTACGCCGGCCGGACGATGTGGTAGACGAGGATGGGCACGCGGATTGCGGTCGAGGTCGCGGCTGTCGGCACGCGCGGCGCGGCCGCAGTCGAGGTCGCAGCGGACATGCCGAGCGCCAGGGGCGCGCTCGCCGAGCGCGCGTACATGCCGGCCGCGAGCGCGACGCCGAGCGCCGCGCCGAGCACGAACCAGAGGCCGATCCAGACATTTCGCATATGCTCGTGCCCTGATTGTAGCAGCACGGACAAAAAACGCCCCTCGCGCGAGGCGGGGGCGGCGAATACCGAAGCGAAAATGCGAGTCTAGATGATTCGGATAAAGAACCGGAGGCGTGGAACGATCGGGCGGTGTGTCTGACCGAGCCGATCGACGACCACGCTCCGAGACACCCTGGCCTGGCCCCCGAGCCGACTCTTGCTGGAGCCGACGCCCACGAGTACGGCGTGTTCTTTCTTACTCCGCGTGCGCGTGAGGAAAAAGTTCCCCCAGCCGTGGTTTCGCATGAGACTCGCCAACACATCGATCTGTGGCAGTGTGAGGTCATGCCTCCGCTTAATCAGGAGTCGGCCAAACGCCGCCGGACTGCTGCCCCGTGCGGCACCAGACAACGCACGAACCGCTTTGAGAAGCTGGCAACGCCGCACGGTCTCACACACAGCAACCTTGCAGGGTCTCGCGGGCGGTTGAAGCCTCGGACACAGCTCGTCAAGAACGGGGTTTACATCGTTGTACTCTTTGTCGGAAAAGCACTCGATCGTAGGCTTCCCGCCCACGCTGCCGAGGCGAATCACTCTCCTAACCCTGAGTAACGGTTTTGACCTTACTCGCGCGGCCCTTCTCGGCAATCGGTAGATTGTAGCTCTCATTGTCTCCTCTCCTGTG
>CAYZWA010000036.1:0-5716 GCA_964482105.1 uncultured Candidatus Saccharibacteria bacterium | reverse complement strand
ATGGACCCCGAACTGCGCCGCGCGATAAGCGAGCTGCATGCGCTCGCTGCTGACAATCACCGCATGCTCCGCGCCATCCGGCGCGATCAGTGGTTCGGCTTCATCGGCAAGCTCATCTTCTGGATCGTCCTCTTCATCGCGCCGTTCTACCTCTACCAGCACTACGTCGCGCCGCTCGTGACGAAGATTCAAAGCACGCCGGGTACCGCTGTCGACACGATGAACGCGTCGCTCCCGTCTTTCGCCCAGATGCAAAATCTGGTACACTCCTTCCTGAGCGGGCTGTAGTGCCGCTTACGCTTGGATAGCTCAGTTGGTAGAGCACTTCCCTGAAGAGGAAGGGGTCCCCGGTTCGAGCCCGGGTCCAAGCACCGCAAGGGGAAAGCGCGGGCCGCGAAGCGGCCCGCGCGCCTCGTGTATGCGGTGCCTCAGCCAGATTTAACGCGCAGCTTGGTCTGGCGCGTCTTGTCGAGCTTGGGGAGCGTGATGGTGAGGAGGCCGTCCCGGGAGGCGGCGGTCGCCGCGTCGACATCGACTTCCTGCGGGAGCGAGATAGCGCGCGCGAACGAGCCCCAGAAGAGCTCGTGTATGAACGAATCCTGGCTCGATACCTGCTCTCGTTCGGCGCGCGAGCCGCTAATCTCGACCAGGTCGCGTGTGATGGAGATGTTGAGTTCGTCGGGCCGCACGCCCGCGACGAAGGCGCGGATGACGATATCCGAGGCGGTCTGGTGCACGTCGACCGGCAGCTGCCCCTCTGCGCCGACCGGCTCTCCCGCGAGCGGTATCGTGCGCGCCTCGTCCTTGTGGCCCGGCTGTTCGGCCGGGTGGGTCACCGGTATATCGTCGTCAAACGCGTCGTCGAATGTCGCGTTGCCGGAGAGCCGTTCGAAGAAAGAGCGCTTCATGGTCATAGGGTGCGGGGTTATGCGGATGATTGGTATGAGAAATATTTCAGTAATTCGATCGCGGCGAGGAGCACGACGACTGCCGTCCAGATATACGCCAAGGCCGCGAGCATCGCCTCAGCGCTCCCTGAAATGATAAGCGCATTGAAGGCACTATGCAATGCGACGGCGAGGATAAGTCCGCCGCCCGCTGCTGCGGCACGGACGGCGGCCTGGCGCTGCGCCGAGAAGGCGAGCGCGAGGCCGATCGCGCTCGAGGCGACGACGTGGAGCAGGTTCGCCCCGAGGAAGCGCAGGTTATCGGTGAAGAGGCCGGCGAGCGCCTTGCCGCTCGCGAACGGCCCGACGAGGTAGAGCATGTTCTCGGCGGCGGCGAAGCCGAGCGCGACGGTGATGAGGTAGATGACGTAGTCGATCGGCTCGTCGACCGCGGGCCGCCAGAGGATGAACGCGGCCGCGACGGCATACTTGGCGACCTCCTCGATGAGCGCCCAGCTCACGATCGCATGCCAGCCGAAGGTCTGCCAGGTTATATGGTTCAGGGTGCAGGCGGCCGTCGGGTCGAGCGCGAGCTGTGCACAGGCCCACTGCTCGGCGGGGAGGACGAGCGGGACGGCGAGCATGCCGACGACGAAGGCGAGCGCGATCATCCACTTGGGCTCCGGGTGCGCGGCGTCCTCCTTGAGGAGGAAGTAGAGCCAGACGAGCGAAGGCAGGAGCCCGCCCAGGACGGCGTACCCGATGATCGTGAGCATACGGGTATTGTACCAGCCCTACGCTGCGGTGTCCGGCCACGGCGCGACCATGAGGAGGGCGGCGTCCTTGGTCGGCATCGACTGCCAGATCTCTTCGGTGACGAAGGGCATGAAGGGGTGGAGGAGGCGCAGGCAGCGGTCGAGGAGCGCGAGGAGGAGGCGCGCGCGCGAAGCGCGCGCGTTCTGGTCGTCTCCCTGCAGGATCGGCTTCGACTCCTCGAGAATCTTGTCGGCGAGCTCGTGCCAGACATAGTGATAGAGCTTCTCGGCGGCGAGGTAGATGCGGTAGGCCTCCAGATCGGCCGTGACCTCGGCGGTGAGCTCATCTGCTTTATCGAGTAACTCACGCTCGTGAAGCGAAAAACGGTTGCGTTCCGGGCCGCTCGGCCAAGTCTTATCCCGACTTTCCCCTTTCCCCTCGCTCGCGTTCGCTTCCGCGCCCGCGTTCTCATCTGCACCTGTCGCGTTCTCGAGCACGAAGCGGGCGATGTTCCAGAGCTTGTTCGCGAACTTCTTATAGCCCTTGATCTTGTCCTCGCTGATGCGCAGGTCGGTGCCCGGCGTGTTGCCGACGACGAGCGCCATGCGCGCGGCGTCCGCGCCGAACGTCGCGGCGACGTCGAGCGGGTCCATGTTGTTGCCGAGCGATTTGCTCATCTTGCGGCCTTGGCCGTCGCGCACGAGGCCGTGGAGATAGACGGTCCTGAACGGCACGGTGGCGAGCGCGAACTCGGTCATGAGGATCATGCGCGCGACCCAGAAGAAGAGGATGTCGTGTCCGGTCTCCAGGAGGTCGGTGGGGTGGTAGGTCTTGAAATCGTTCGTGTCATCCGGCCAGCCGAGCGTCGAGAAGGTCCAGATGCCCGAAGAGAACCAGGTATCGAGCGTGTCCGCGTCTTGCGTCCAGCCAGCCTCGTCCGGCTCGACACCGACTAGGATCTCCTCGTCCCGATACCAGACGGGAACCCGGTGGCCGTACCAGATCTGCCGGCTGATGCACCAGTCGTGCAGGTGGTCAATCCAGTGGAAATAGGTTTTCCCGATGTAGTCGGGAATCATGGTGATGGCGCCCGACGTAACCGCCTCGCGCATGAGCTCTTTCAGCGTCTTGTTTTTGCCCGCGATTTGTTTGTTGACATCGACAAACCACTGGAGCTTCGGCAGCGGCTCGATGACGCCGCCGGTGCGCTCGGCGGTCGCGACGTTGTGGGTGATGTCCTCGGTCTTCTCGAGCAGACCCTCGCTCGTGAGCCAGTCGACCACGAGCTCGCGCGCTTCGCCGACCTTCTTGCCCGCCAGACGGCCCGGCACGGTCATCTTCGCGTATTCATTTATCACGATTACCTCGTGCGAGAGCGCGTGCCGGTCCGCGATATCCCAGTCGGTCTGGCTGTGCGCCGGCGTGACGCCGACTGCGCCGGTGCCGAAGGCGGGGTCGACCTCCTTGTCCGCGACGACCTTGATGTGGATCGGCACGTCGCAGAAGACCGCGTCGTATTCCTTCCCGATGTACGGTGTGTATCGCACGTCGTCCGGGTGCACCGCGACCGCGACGTCGCCGACCTTGGTCTCGGGCCGCGTGGTCGCGACGCTGATAGGGATGTCTTTGCGGTAGCGGAATGTGTAGAGCTTCGCCGGGCGCTCCTCGTAGACGATCTCGTCGTCGGAGATGGTGGTCTGACCCTTCGGGTCCCAGTTGACGATGCGGTTGCCGCGATAGATGAGGCCGGCGTTGTACATGCGCTTGAAGATAGTGCGGACGGCGCGATTGCGCGCCTCGTCGAGCGTGAACGCCTCGCGCGACCAGTCGAGCGAGGCGCCCATCGTCTTCACTTGGCCGACGATGGTGTCGTGGCTCTCGGCCGCGAAGGTCTCGATGCGGCGCAGGAGCTCGTCGCGGCCGAGATCGTGCCGGCTCTTGTTCTCCTCCTTGCGCACCTGCTTCTCGACGACCGACTGGGTGGCGATGGCGGCGTGGTCGGTGCCGGGGAGCCAGAGCGTCCTCTTGCCGCGCATGCGGTTGAAGCGGACGATCGTGTCTTCGATCGCGAGCATGAGCGCGTGGCCCATATGGAGGCGGCCGGTCACGTTCGGCGGGGGCAAGACCATCGAGAACACGGGTGCGTCCGGCTTCGCGACGCCCTCCTTCACGCAGGTGTCGGGGTTGAAGAACCCGCTCTCCTCCCACCGCGCATAGATACGCCCCTCGGTCTCTCTCGGGTCGTAGGGCTTGAGAAACGTATCGTCGAGCGCCATGCGCAGAGCATAACCTGATTTACCGATTTTTCCAATGCGGTCGAAGCGTGCGGTGCCGGGTGGTATACTGGTCACATGAGTACCACGAAAGTAATCGGGATCGGGGTAGCCGTTGTCATCTTGTTGGTGGCGGCGGGCTATGCGGTCTCGTATATCCTGCAATTGCCGATATCACCGTCGCCGACGACCAACACCTTGCCGCAAGCGGCTTCGAGCACGCCCGCGGCCCCGCAGGAGACGGTAACGTATACGACGCACCGGGAATATCCTGACTTCACCATCGCGACGCCTACCGGGTGGTATACGCGTGCGGTCTCCGCTTCCGGCCCGTGGTGGTTCCAGAGCACGGATTTCTCGAATAACGTAAGCGGGCTCGGCATCCCGCCGACGGGCAATATGTGGGTCGAGATCACCAAGAGCACCGTCTGTAGCGGCCCTACCCAAGGCTTCGTCCCGCAAGCGGATATCGCGGGAGGGAGTGTCTCTGAGCGGGTCGTGTGCGTGGGCGGCTACCGGCTGACGCTCGGTTTCTGGAACAACGACACCCACACCAATCGCGTGAACATCCTCGACGCTATCGCGAACAGCTTCGCCCTAGTCGGCAAGGGATAGCGTGCCCGAGGCGGTGAGCGCGGCAGGATCGGCGTACTCGCTGCGGAGCGCGCGGAAGTAGCCGGCGAGCGCGATCATGAGCGCGTTGTCGGTGGTGAGCGTTGCGGCGGGGATGCGCAGATCGACGTGCGGGTAGCTGGCAGCGACCTGCTCGGCGAACACGCGGCGGATGTGCGCGTTGGCCGAGACGCCGCCGCCGAGGACGAGGGTTACCGCGCCCGTACGCTCAAGCGCGCGGGCGGTCTTCTTCCAGAGTACCTCGGCGACGGCGTCTTCGAACTCGCGCGCGAGGCGTGCCTTGTCTGCCGCGGAGAGGTCGCCGCGCTTCTTGAGGAGGTAGAGTACGGCGGTCTTGAGGCCCGAGAACGAGAAGTCGCAGTGCGGCTCGTTGATCATCGGCCGCGGCAATGATGGGAATGTTAAACATTCCCACTTCTGATTCTGGGAATGTTTAACATTCCCAGAAGATTCGCGGACTGCCTCGGCGATGCGGGAGATCTCGGGGCCGCCCGGATAGGGGAGGCCGAGCATGCGCGCGACCTTGTCGAACGCCTCACCTACGGCGTCGTCGCGCGTCTGCCCCACGAGCTCATAGGCGAGCCATTCTCTCATGAGCACGAGTTCGGTGTGCCCGCCTGAGATGAGGAGCGCGAGGATCGGCAGCGCGGCGTCTCTCACGGTGAGCGTGTTGCCGCGCGAGTCCGCGAGCGCGGCCATGACGTGCCCTTCCATATGGTTGACCGCGATGAGCGGCGTGTCCCACACGCGCGCGAGCGCCTTGGCGAAGTTGACCCCCACCCAGAGCGCCGGCTCGAGGCCGGGGCCTGCGGTAACGGCGATCGCGTCGATCGCGGGCGGTTCGCATTCGCCGACGAAGGCGATGAACGCGTCGGCGAGCCCCGGCTCGCGCGCGAGGAGCGCGGCGATCGCGTCGCGCGTCTCGTCGCTCCAGGATTGCGTATCTTCGCGCAACAGCTCGGCCTCTTCGAGCGCGGCTTCGAGCAGGGGGACGAGGTTCTTCGCGTGCTCGCGCTTGGCGAGGGCGGGGAAGACGCCGCCGTACTCCTTGTGGAGCTCGATCTGCGAGAGGAGCGCGTTGCCGAGCACCCGGAACCGCGCGTCTTTCTCATCGCCCTCCGCCTCGACCACGGCAATCGCCGTCTCGTCGCACGAGGTCTCAATGGC
>CAYZWA010000035.1:4475-5974 GCA_964482105.1 uncultured Candidatus Saccharibacteria bacterium | reverse complement strand
CCGCTCACTCCCCCATCATATCGACCGCGAGCGCGCCCCAGGTGAAGTCGCGCGCGCCGTAACCCGCGCCGGTCTCGGGGTCGAAGTACTCGCGGAAGCCGGACTGCTCGATGAGCGCGACCGACCGGTCGCGCAACAGCCGCGCCTCGTCGACGAAGCCGTAGCGCATGAGCCCCTGGTAGACGAACCAGTGCGGCGCCATCCACGCCGAGCCGCGCCAGTAGCCGTCGCTCCGGTAACTCGGCTCCCGCTTCGACACGGTGCGCAGGCCGTAGGGCGCCCAGAAGGTGTCCTCGTTCAGGAGCTCCTCCGCGACGACTCGCCTCGCCTCATCGCTCGTGTAGAGCCCGGCGAACAAGGGCGCGAAGTGCGCCCAGGTCGCGACCTCGAGCCGCTCGTAGTCGGTGATCGCGACCGCCGACCAGTACACCCGTCCGTCGAAGAGCCGCTCGCGCATCGCCTCGCTCACGAGCTCGACATGCAATTGGCAGAAGTGCGCGCCATCGGGCTTGCCGAGGAGCTTCGCAATCTCGCCAAGGATGCGCAGGTTCTCGACGAGGATCGCGTTGAACGGCACGTCCTTGACCCAGAAGTGGCGCTTCATGCAGAGCTCGGCGTCGAAGCGGCAGGCGCGGTTCGCGTCGATGAGCTCGACGCGGCGCTTCAGGTGGTCGTCGCGCGAGATGTCGACCGGCACATGGAGTACCGCGTCGAAGCGGGGCGAGTTGTCCTCGCCCGACTCATCGGGGTTGATGATGCCGGCGAGATGGTGGTCGCTCGGGTCGCGCTTGTCGACGAGATAGGCATAGTAGCGCATGAGCGACG
Organism: uncultured Candidatus Saccharibacteria bacterium; assembly: GCA_964482105.1. Classification (GTDB taxonomy): domain Bacteria; phylum Patescibacteriota; class Minisyncoccia; order Phycocordibacterales; family Phycocordibacteraceae; genus C7867-001. The sequence continues at coordinate 5,149 of CAYZWA010000035.1, read as the reverse complement.
GATAGAGCTCGATGAGGAAGCGCGTGTCGCGCGTCGCCTCGTAGACCCGCCACGCGGCGTAGGCGAGCATCGGCGGCTGCGTGAGCGCGCTCGTCTCCCCGCCCTTGCCCCAGTCGTAGCGATGGAGCTCGCCCGGCACCCAATATATAATGTGCGGGATCATGCCGTCGCCGAACTGCCGCGCGACGAGCGAACGCAGCTCGGCCATCGCCGCCTCGGGCTCGAGCCGCGCGAGCACGATCGCGTGGAAGCAGGAGTCCCAGAGCCACTGGTAGGGGTACGTCTCGGGCGACGGGACGGTATACTGATGCCCGTCGGTCACGCGCCGGTTCTGCTTGAGGAGCGCGGCCGCGCGCTCGCGGATAGTATCCATCTCTCCACTATACCCTGCCGGTGCCGAGGGTGGGGATCGAACCCACGACCTTAGGTTTATGAATCCTACGCTCTAACCATCTGAGCTACCTCGGCGAGTGAGGGCATATAAAAGAGTACGTCCTCGTATTCTTTTATATCGCCCGAACGAGCCCGAGGCAAGCAACGCTTACCTCGGCGAACGAGTGAACGTCAGAAATATAACATATTTCTGACGTGAGCGAGAGAGCCGAAGGCAAGCTTCGCTTACCTCGGCGAGTGAGGGCATATAAAAGAGTACGTCCTCGTATTCTTTTATATCG
>CAYZWA010000035.1:0-4375 GCA_964482105.1 uncultured Candidatus Saccharibacteria bacterium | reverse complement strand
TGCCGCGCGACGACAGGCCGATATGCCTGTTTACCATCGTGTCGTCCGTGTACTCGACCGACGCATGCCGCACCAGCAGGATACGCATGACTCCATGAAAACACACCCTCGTGCCGCCGTCGACCGTTCCTGACACTCGTGGTACGCTGAGCGACATGCCGCCCCGCCGTGTCGTACTCGTTACGGATTACGATGCCCCGTATATCGGCGGGATGGAGATACACGCAGAAGCGTTCGCGCGCCATTTCGAGACGCGCGGAGAGCTCGCCGGCACCCTCATCATGTCTCACGCCGATCCCGCCGAAGCGCTCGCACATTTTCAGAAACGCGTCGGCACGCAGGCTCCGACAGGCTCCGTATCCCCCGCCTCTATTCATACCGCCGGAGAACTCGCGGACGTGGTGCGCGCACTCGACCTGCCGCTCGGTTCGGTCATCTTCTTCAACAGTCTCTACTGGATCCGCATCATCGGCGACCTGAAACGGACGTTCCCCGCGCTACGGATATTCCTCCGTTCCGGCGGCAACGATATATGCCAGGCCCGGGTCGAAGGCAAGGGCGAGACGCTTGCCGAGCGGCAATCCTATATAGCGGCACAGATCACAGCGTACGCCGACGGTCTTATCGTGAACAGCGCGTTCAGCCGGAACCGCATCTCGAGAATGGGCGTCCCGGAAGCGCTCATGACCGTCGTCTCGGGCGGCGTTGACACGGAACGATTTACGCCGATCGATCGGGCGAGCAAACGCGCCTTGCGGCGAGCGCTCGGGTTGCCCCTCGACCGGATCATCATCTTCGCCGCGTGCCGCCTCGTCCGATTCAAAGGCATCTTCCAGACGCTCGCGACCCTGAACGAACTGCGCACCGACGTGCCGTTCGTATTCGTCCTAGCCGGCGACGGGCCAGACCGAGCACGGCTCGAAGCTGTCGTGCGGGAGTCCGAGGCGCAGTCACGGGTCCTCTTTCTCGGCTCGGTACCGCACGCGCATATCCAAGATTATTTCCGCGCGGCAGACGTCTACTGTTATTTCCCGCGTCTCGAGACCATGCAAGAACGCGGGGGCGCATACGTGCACACCGAAACGATGGGCCGCAGTTTTTGCGAAGCGATGGCGGCCGGGCTTCCGATCGTCTCGTCTCGCGTCGGCGGCGTCGAGGAGATCGTCCGCAGTGGCGTGGACGGTATCCTTGCCGTGGCGGGAGATCCCGCCGAGCGTCGAGACGCTCTCGCCAAGATGTTAGACGACCCCGGCGCGCGCGACGCGAGCGGAGCGGAGGCCCGGATCCGCGCCGAGTCGCTCTACTCGTGGGAAACCGTATGTGCGCGATATCGGGACCTGTTTTTCGCATGAGAGTCGCAATCGTGAGCGGGAAGGATGTAGCGCAGGTCCGCGATACCGACGGTGGCGCGGTGCTCATACAAAACCTCGCGCGCGAACTGCGACGCAGAGGAGACACGATCGACGTGTACACGCCCGAGAACATCGCCGGCGGCGCGATACGCGACCGCAGACGCTCTGCGCCGGAAAGCGCGCTGCCCTACGTCTCGATAATCCGGTTCACGCTACCAGAGGAAGGGCTCGGCAGACAGGTGCCCGATCCGAGACCCGGGTCGTACTTCCTCGACCGCATGGTCGTGGGCGAGCGCATCGGCGAGTATTTCGAAGACCGGAAACTGCACGCCTACGACCGCATATATGTGTTCCATATGGCAAACGCCTTCGGTCTCGTGACGAACGGCCGCTGTCCGCTCGAACGTACCGTCCTCTTCCCCATGTTCCTCGGCGCCTTCTACCGCCTGTTCGACACCGTCCCCGAATCCTACCTGCGCGCCGAGCGCGAGACCCTGCTACGACTGCGGCACATCTCGACCCCGTCAGAAGCCGAACGCGCGGTGCTCATGCAGACCTACGGCGTGCCGAGCGAAAAGATCTTTATCACGCAGCGCGGCTACGACGAGTCGATATTCACGCCGCATCTGCACCTCGCTCTCCCCGAGACTGACGTGCATCTGGTATCCGCAAACGTCATCAAGCCGCAGAAGAACCAGCAGTTCTTCGTGGCGCTTGCCGCCGCGGCACGCGACCGCATCCCTGGACTCGTGATACATCTGGCCGGAATCGGCGAGATGAACGCCCGCACCGCATACGGACAGTACGCACATGACCTGAAACGCGCCATAGCGCGAGAAGGGCTCGACCGACACTTCATCTTCCATGACGTACTCTCGCAGCACGCGCTCCATGACCTGATGCGCGGCTCCCACCTGGCGCTCTACCCCTCGCTCACGGAGACATTTGGGAAATCGGTGCTCGAAAGCATCGTGAGCGGGCTCCCGACGATCGCTTGCAAGGACGTGCCGGCATATGCCGCGTTCCTAGAGGACCGCCAGACCGGCATCGCTATCGACCGCTCGGTCGCAGCCGCTCTCGAAGCCATAGAGATGCTCCGCGCTGACGCGGCACTGTATCGATCGCTCAGCGCGAACGGCATCGCTCGTGCGCCGAGATTCACCTGGACGCGCGTCACCGCGGACTTCATACGCGACTCAGAAGCCCGCATGCGCGCACATGGTTCCGGTTGCGCCGACACTCGCGGGGACGTATAGTTGCGAGAGATCGCTTTTACCGATAAGGAGGTGCGCGATGATCCGTTCTTTGAAGATAGACCTGATAAATCTCTGCAATGCCGCATGCTCGTTCTGCCCTTACCACGGCACCGAAGGTAGCGTCACCGACCGGCTGCGCGCGCGACGACAACCGCTCTCTTGGCTCACCGTCTCTGACATAGAGATGCTGGCCCAGGGGTGCGCCCGTCTCGGCATAACGCCGAAGTTCCGGTTCTCGGGACAGGGCGAAGCGACTGTCCATCCTGATTTCCAGGACATCATGCAGCTCATACACTCCCGAGGATTCCCGACCCGACTCATAACGAACGGCCTCCTCCTCGAACGGCACGCGGTCCTGCTTGCCTCATGTCGTTGCGAGGTCGTCGTATCCATCCACGGAACGGAGGCGACGCACGATGCCGTGATCGGGAAAACGGGCGCGCTCCGGCGTGCTGAATCCGGGATACGCGCTTTTTCTGCTCAGGGCGCGCGAGCAGACATCAGCGTCATCCTTACGCCGGAAAATATCGAGGATCTTGAGGGCATCGTGGCGCGGTATGCGTACCAAGGCCTCGCCGTGCGCATGAGTCACAACTTCGACCCGAAGGTCCGGGCGGCGTTATCGGCTGATTCGGTGCATGCGGCGCTTGGCCGAGTACGAGCGACATTCCCGGAAATGCGGACCATCCCCGACATTCCCGTAGGCGGCCTGGCGGCCTACTACGGCACCCGTGCCTGCGTGCTCCATCCGTATCGCTGCACGCAGCACGCGGAGGCGTTGGATATACGTTCTGACGGCACGGTGGTCGGATGCGACGGTGTGCCTTTCGGCTCGATACGGGATACGGCGCTCGAGGACATCGTGTACGGCCGTCAGCGCGTGGCGTTCTTGGGAATGGTCAGGGAAGAACTCGCGTCTCCGCACGGCCTTGCGCCGGATCGCTGCGACCGATGCTGTCACAACTGAGCGCGCTTCGTGCCTCTCTGCCTGCGGCAGAGAGGCACATCTCATTTGACGCGTGCGTGTACCCGTCCTAGAATGGACAAGAAATGATATGGTCGCGGTCATCAACACCGAAGCCGACGTCGAAGAACTGATCCCGACGCGGCTGCGAAGATACCCCGAAGCCGTCGAGAATATACGGCACGCGTGGGCGTTCGCTCAGGCCGCGCACGCTGGACAATATCGCCGTTCGGGTGAACCGTATGCTGCACACCTTTTCGAGACGGCGAAGATGCTCCGCGAGCTCGGCATGGGTCCCGCGACGATCGTGGCCGGCATACTCCACGACACGTGCGAAGACACTCCGACCAGCATCGCAGACATCGAGCGTCTCTTCGGGCGCGAAGTCGCGTTCATGGTTGACGGCCTGACGAAACTGGGAAGCGAGCAGCATAAGGGTGCCGCTCATTATGCAGAGAACCTCCGCAAGCTCCTGCTCGCCGCGTCGAAAGACGTACGGATACTGATCGTCAAGCTCTGCGACCGCCTTCATAACATGCAAACGCTCACGTTCATGTCCCCCGCTGCACAGAAGCGCATCGCGCTTGAGACCTTGAACGTACACGTCCCTGTTGCCGACCGCCTTGGCATGCACGCTATAAAACGCGAGCTCGAAGACCTGGCCTTCTCCTACGTCGAGCCGGAACAGTCCCGAGAGTCCGTACGCCTCCTCGCAGAACGCAAGGCAGATCGCGAAAAGAGCGTCCGAGAAGCGGCCCGGATCCTGCAGGAGAATGAGACGATCACGGCGCGTCTGCCGTTTC
>CAYZWA010000034.1:1416-6358 GCA_964482105.1 uncultured Candidatus Saccharibacteria bacterium | reverse complement strand
GCACCCTCGATGGGGGCGATGGCGCCGAGCGCGGCGGCGAGCATGCCCGCGACCGAGAGGCCGATACCAGCGTAGACGCTCTCGCGCGCGATGCGCACCGAGCGGCGCGCGAGCGCGAAGAGCTCTCTGATGCGCTCGACCTCGCTCCCGAGGATGGCGACGTCGGCCGCCTCGATCGAGGCGCTGTTCTCGGTACCGGAGAAGACGATCCCCACGTCGGCGCTCGCGAGCGCCGGGGCGTCGTTCAGGCCGTCGCCGATCATCGCGACCGTCTCGCCGCGCGCGCGAGCCTCGGCGACGAACCGGTGCTTGTCCTCGGGGCTGCACCCGGCGTGGATGGTGACGGGGAGGCCGGCGAAGAGCGCCCGGGCATGCGCCTCCTTGTCGCCGGTGAGGATGGCGACGGTGAACCCGGCGTGCGCGAGGTCGATGAGGAGCAGGCGTGCGTGCTCCTTGAGCACGTCGGCGTAGTGGAAGACGGCGAAGGGCACGTCGTTGATGGCGAGCAGGAGCGCGATGCCGCTCTCGCCGCGCAGCTCGGGCGGCGCACTGGTGAGCGAGAGGCGATAGCCGTCGACCATGCCGCTCACTCCTGTGCCGACCGTCTCGACCACGTCGCGCGCGGGCACGCTCGTGACCCGCCGCGCGCGGGCGGCGTGCGTGATCGCGCGCGCGAGCGGGTGGATCGAGTGGAACTCGAGCGCCGCGGCGAGCGAGAGCGCCTGGGTCTCGTGCGCGTGCTCGTCGAGGAGCGTGATGTCGGTCAGCTGCGGCTCGCCGAAGGTGAGCGTGCCGGTCTTGTCGAAGAAGAGGGTCGTCGCGCGCGCGAGCACCTCGAGCGTGGCCGGCGTCTTGACGATGATGCTGCGCGCGGCGGCGCGCGAGAGACCGCCGATGAAGGCGACTGGCGCCGCGATGATGAGCGGGCAGGGCGTCGCGATGACGAGCACCGCGAGCAGGCGTGTCAGGTCGCCGGCAGCGAGGTACGCGCCGCCGGCGAGCGCGAGGGTGAGGAGCGTGAAGGGGATATTGGCCCGCGCGGCGAGCCGCACGAAGGGCGCGCGATGCGCGTGCGCGTCTCGCACCAGGTCGACGATCTTCGCGTAGGTCGAGGTCGCGAGCGTGCCCGAGACGGTGAGCGTGAGCGCTTCGCCCGCGTTCACCGCGCCGCTCTTCACGAAGGCGCCTCGCGTGACCGCTTCGGGCATCGGCTCGCCGGTGAGGTTCGCGAGGTCGATGAACGCCTCGTCAGACGCGAGCGTGCCGTCGAGCGGCACGAGCTCGCCGTGGCGCACGACGATCGTCGCTCCCTCGGCGATCGCGGGCAGCGGCGTGTCGACGGTCGTGCCGTCCTCCCGGAGGACGGGCGCGGTCTTCGGGATCTTCCCGACGAGCGCCGCGAGCGAGGCCTCGGCGCGGCGGGAGGCGTAGCGCTCGAGCGCTTGGCCGCCCACGTACATGAGCGCGACGACCGCGCCCGCGAGCCACTCGCGCGAGAGGAGCGCGACGAGCATCGCGAGGAAGGCGATGTAGTCGAGCGACCAGTCGCGCGCGCGGACGCTCGCGTACGCGCTCTGCAAGAGGACAGCGATGCCGATCGCGGTCGCGGCGGCGAGGAGCGCGGGCCGCCCAGCGAGGTACGCCGCGCCGATGAGGAGCACGACGACGATGGGGATGAGGAGTGTCGAGAAGTCGAGCTGGCGCATGATCAGGAGCAGGCGGTCATGAGATGCAGTATACTACGGGCATACTATGGCCCGCACCCGAGAGACGCGCATCGCGTATGACGAGAGGGAGAAGGAGACCGGGTTCGGTATCCGCTACGAGCCGCAGCCGGACGGCGGCGTGCGCATCGACGCGGTCGCGGCCGACGAGACGCTCTCGGTGCCGCTCCCGCGCGAGCGGGTCGACGAGGCGCACATCCTCTACGCGGAGGTGACCGAGCTCCTCGACGCGCGCGCGAAGGCGGGGCAGGCGCACGCCGAGGTCCGCGCGGCAATCGAGCAACTCTTCGGCCTCTTCCGCGGCGAGCAGCCGCCCGCGCCCGCGCCGGTCGCGCACGTGTCAACCCAGGCGCCGGGCGACTACGCGCCGAACCCGGGCAAAGCGCTCGCCATCGAGGTGGATGGCGTCTCGTATCTGCGCCTCCCCATCAAGACCAGGATCATCACGACCCGCGACACCGATATCCTCCCGCTCGTCGAGACCTATGTGCGGCCGCATGTACAAGAGGGCGACACGCTCTACGTGAGCGAGAAGGCGCTCACCATCACCCAGGGGCGCATCGTCTCGATGAGCGACATCCATCCGACGCGCCTCGCGCGCTTCCTCTCACAGAAGGTCGGCAACTACTACGGCACCGACGCCTTTCGCGGCTTCGGGCATGGCACGGCGATCGCGATGCAGGCGTTCATCGACGAGGCGGGCGTGCCGCGCGTGCTCTTCGCGGCCGTCGTCTCGGCGCTCACGAGGCCGCTCGGCATCCGCGGCCTCTTCTATCGCCTGTGCGGCGTGCGGGCGAAGTCGATCGACTGCCCGATGTCCTTCCTCATCCTCGCATACGCGCACGCGGTGAAGCTCGCGCCCGATGACCCCTCTGCCGCTGCCGAGCGCATCAAGCAGGCGCTCGGCGTCGAGACGGTCATCCTCGATGCGAACTATCGCGGCGCCTTCTCGCTCGGGAAGTCCTCTGGCGCGCCGTCGGAGGCAGCGATCGGACAGCTCTTCCGCGACAATCCGCTCGGGCAGTCTGACGAGATGACCCCGTTTTGTCTCGTTCGGCAGGAGGGGTCGAAGAAAGGCTAGCGGAGAACGAGCAACGCGAAGGCGATCGCCGCGATGATGCGGTAGATGCCGAAGCTCGTGAAGGAGTGCTTGCGGACGTAGCCGAGGAACCAGCGCACGACCGGCATCGCGACGAGGAAGGCGACGACGAAGCCGATGCCGAGCGCGAGCCACTCGTTGCCCGAGAAGGCGAAGCCGCTCTTCACGAGGTCGAGGCCGGTCGCGGCGAGCATGGTGGGCACCGCCAGCAGGAAGGAGAACTCGACGATGGTCGCGCGCGCGATGCCGAGGCCCATGCCGCCGATGATGGTCGCGCCGCTTCTCGAGACGCCCGGGATGATCGCGACCGCCTGGAAGACGCCGATCATGAGTGCCTGGCGGTAGGTGATCGGCGCGTCCTCCGGCGCGGCGTCCTCCCGCGTGCCGTACCATCGCTCGAACAGGATGAAGACGATGCCGCCCAGGAAGAGCGTCGTGACGACGATCCAGTCGTTGCCGAGGAGGTATGTTTTCAGGACATGGTAGAACGCGAGGCCGATGATGCCGGTCGGGACGAAGGCGGTGGCGAGCTTCTTCAGGAGCTCCCAGTCGAAGAACGCGCGCCAGTAGAGCACGACCACCGCGAGGATCGCGCCGAGCTGGATGGCGATCTCGAACGACTTGGTGAAGGCGGTCGGCGTGATGCCAAGCAGCGTCGAGGCCATCATCAGGTGGCCGGTCGATGAGACCGGCAGGAACTCAGTCACGCCCTCGACGATGCCGAGAATGATGCTGTGGAGGATCGACATGCGCGCAGTATACCATGCAAAAAGAACGCCGCCTCGGGGAGAGGCGGCGATGCGGAAGGTACTCAAGGTCGTGACGTGGTGACGGCGACTGCGGTGTCTCGTGCCGTACGCCACCGCCGCAACAGAGCATCGGCGTCTTCAGCGGTATTGCCGATCGGCTGGCCGCGTGACGTCGAGCACGTGCCCTTGCGGTAGTCGTAAAGGAAAAAGATGTCTCCGGATAGGACACCGAGGCGCCCGCCCACAGCAATCCAAGAGGTGGGGTACGGGACTCTCGGGTACTGCCGCACCAGGAGCGCCGGTGTGCGTCCCGCCTCAAGCTCCCGCTGGAGCCAAGGGAGACGTTCGTCAGCCAGCAGATCTACACGCTCTGCTCGAAGCCCTTGGGCGGATAGCAGCCGCACCATGCGTCCGGGCCACATGTAGCCATAGATGAACGACATGTGCTCGGAAACGGAAAATGGCGGCGGGTTCCAGTGGAGCCTGTGCGCCCGGGTGATGAATTCAACGCAATAGAGGTCGCTGAGAAGCATGCTCCAGGGTTCCAGATGTTCGAACTCCGGGCTCACGATATTCGGATGGGGCATAAGGCCCTCCTTTTCAGGTCGATTGATGGGTACGTCCGCTATAAAGATTACATATTGACAAAGTAATGTCAATATGCTAGTATCGGAATACGAGGCAGTTATTGGCTGTTTCGCTAAACACGATCCAATGTCAATCATAGGGGCCCTGATGGGCTTTTCGCTTTTATTCCACGCGGCGCCGATGGCCATGGCGACTAGTACGCCTGCCGTCGACGACGCGCCCCCCTTAGCGGCGCCCGCGCCTGCTTTGGCGCGGGCTGTCACCCTCACGGCGTATAACGCCGTACCGGCGCAGACCGACTCGAGCCCGTTCGAGACGGCCTCGGGCGCGTATTCGAACCCGGCCGTGGTCGCGGCGCGCTCGGCCGACCTCGCGCGCACGTTGCCCTTCGGCACGATCATCGAGATCGACGGCTCGAACATCACGTCGCCCGATACCTGCGGCTTCGGCGCGGTCGAGTCGCGCATCGGCTACCGGGTCATCGCCGACGCGATGAACCCGCGCTTCACCAAGCGGGTCGACGTGCTCCTGCCGACGCCGGCGCAGGGGAGCGCGAACCCGGCGGAGACGCTCGGCATCTGCAAGGGCGTGACGATCCGCGTCGTCGGACATGTGGCGATCGGCAAGATCCCCGAGACGCAGGCGGCGCTCGCCGCGCTCGTCGACGGCTCGGCCGGCGCGCACGGCGATCTCGCGCTGCAGTAGGCGCAATCAATAGCAAGAAGCGGGGGGGGGGGGGGGGGGGGGGGGGGGGGCGGGGGGGGGGGGGGGGGGGGGCCCAG
>CAYZWA010000034.1:0-1406 GCA_964482105.1 uncultured Candidatus Saccharibacteria bacterium | reverse complement strand
GCCGGGCCGTGGCGGGCGCTTTGGCCCAAAACACACCACCGCGGGGGGGGGCCGCCGGGGGCGCCCCCCCCCCGCTTCTTTTTATCCACACACTTTGCGCGCAGCCGGACATGGCGTACACTACCTCCTGTCATGACTACGAAAAAAACGAAAACGAAAACGACACAAGCAGCGCAGTGCCCCGAGGGTGTACGGGTGGGCCGGTCGAGCGCGGGGCTCGGCCTCTTCGCCACCCGGCCGTACAAGAAAGGGGAGCGCATCATCGAATACTTCGGCCGCGAGATATCGAAAGAGGAGGAATATACGAGCCGGAGCAAGTACCTCTTCGAGGTGACGCGCACCAAGACCATCGACGGCACCCAGCGCGACAACTTCGCCCGCTACATCAATCACGCCTGCAAGCCCAACTGCGAGCCCAACATCGTGAAGGGCCGCGTCTGGATCGACGCCGTCAAGGCCATCAAGCCGGGCGACGAGCTCACCTACGACTACGGCGAAGAGTATGTCGACGAGCATATCAAGCCTTTCGGCTGCCGCTGCGCCTCCTGCCGCGCCAAGAAGGGCGCCCGCGTATGAGCTTCTTCTCCTCCGGCACGGGCGCCCACGATGTCGCCCCCAAGACTGCGGCCGCGCGGCTCGGGCAGCCGGGCCACCTCCTGCTCGACGTGCGCGAGCCCGCCGAGGTCGCCGAACAGGGCGTCCCTGGCGCGCTCGCGATCCCGCTCGGTGACCTCCCGCGAGAGCTCGCTCGCCTCGACCCGAACGCGACGATCGACGTCATCTGCAAGTCCGGCGGCAGGAGCGCCCGCGCCGCCGCCCTCCTGCGCGAGCACGGCTTCGCCGGTGCGCAGAGCATCGCGGGCGGCATCCTCGCCTGGGCCGCGGCTGGTCTCCCCACCACCCGGGGCGCGTAGCGCACAGTGCCCGTTGCAGCGCACTCATTTTCGGGTACAATGCCCGTATCGCCTTCGGGCGATGGGCATTGTGCATATACATTCCAGTGCAAGACCCATTCCGCGGTAAGCAGTCTGCTTCACAGCTGCTTGCTCCCGGTCGGAGCCTCGGGCATACGAAAGAGGACTTTCGCATGCCGCTCGGCCCCTCCGGTAGTAGCTCAGACCTGAGCTCCCGCGGAAGTGCAAGACCCATTCCGCGGTAAGCAGTCTGCTTCACAGCTGCTTGCTCCCGGTCGGAGCCTCGGGCATACGAAAGAGGACTTTCGCATGCCGCTCGGCCCCTCCGGTAGTAGCTCAGACCTGAGCTCCCGCGGAAGTGCAAGACCCATTCCGCGGTAGCTCAGTGGTAGAGCGGTCGGCTGTTAACCGATTGGTCGTAGGTTCGAATCCTACCCGCGGAGCATCCGAGTAAAAAGTAAGAGCCCCTTTACGGGGCTTTTACTTTTTCGA
>CAYZWA010000033.1:0-6415 GCA_964482105.1 uncultured Candidatus Saccharibacteria bacterium | reverse complement strand
GGGGGTGATACCGCGGCTGCTGGCACCCCCCGATCTCCTCGCGGCCGGTTGGCTCACCGTATGTCTTACGGGAAAAGTGAGCCTTCCGCTGCGGATAATATCACAACGCCGCCATGCTGGCGATGGCGTCGCCCTCGCGCATCTTCATGATGCGGACGCCCTGGGTGGCGCGGGAGAGCGCAGGGATCTCGCTGATGCTCGTGCGGATGACCTGGCCCTTCTTGGAGATGACGACGACCTCGTCGGCGACCTCCTCTGCCTCGCCCGCGCCGCGCAGGCCGTCTGCCGTGGCGACGACGACCTTCGCGCCGATGATCTTGCCGGTCTTCGCGGTGACCTCCGCGGTCTTCACGCCGGAGCCGCCGCGGCCCTGCACCTTGTACTCGCTCAGGTTCGTGCGCTTGCCGTAGCCGCGGCTCATGATGACGAGGAGCGACGCGTCGGCCGCCTGCTCCGCGCGCACGACCTCGGCCGAGACGACCGTGTCGCCCTTCTTGATGGTCATGCCCTTCACCCCGCCGGCTGTGCGGCCCATCTCGCGCACGTCCTCGACCGCGAAGCGGATCGACTGGCCAGCAGCCGAGACTGCCGACACGGTGTCGGCCTCGGCCGCGAGGTTGGCGGAGACGAGACGGTCAGCGCCCTTCAGCGCTATGGCGATGATGCCCGAGCGCCGCACGTCGGCGAAACTCTTCGCGGCCACGCGCTTGGTCACGCCCGCCTCGGTCACGAAGACCACCGAGGTCGCCTCCTGCGCCGCGCCCTTGGGCACCGGGAGGATCGAGGTCACCTTCTCGTCAGCCGCGAGCTGGAGGAAGTTCATGATGCTCTTGCCCTTGGTCGCGCGCCGACCCTCGGGGAGCTCGTACATCTTGAGCTGATACGCCTTGCCGAGGTCGGTGAAGAAGAGGAGGTCCGAGTGCGCCGAGGCGACGAGGAAGTGTGTCACGATGTCCTCTTCCTTGGTCGCGATGTCGACGACGCCCATCCCGCCGCGCTTCTGGCTCCGATACTCGCTCGGGTTCGTGCGCTTCACATAGCCGCCTTGGGTGAGCACGAGCACCGAATCTTCGTCGGGCACGAGGTCTTCGACGGAGATGTTCTTCACCCCGCCCTTCATGATGCGCGTGCGGCGGTCGTCGCCGTACTTCTCGGCGAGCTCGGAGAGCTCCTTCTTCACCACGGCGAGAATCTTCTTCGGCGAGGAGAGGATGTCCTTGAGCTTCTTGATGAGCGCCTGTATCTCGGTGAGCTCGTCTTCGATCTTCTTGCGCTCGAGACCGGCGAGCGTCTGGAGACGCATCGCGAGGATCGCGGCCGTCTGCCGCCCGGTGAAGCCGAATGTTTTGCGCAGCGCCGCGTCGGCGGCGGGTACGTCCGGCGACTTCTTGATGATGGCGATGACCTCGTCGATATGGTCGAGCGCCTTGCTGAGCCCGAGCAGGATGTGCTCGCGCTCCTCGGCCTTGCGCAGGTCGAACTCGGTGCGGCGCTTGACCACCTCCTGCCGGTGGCCGACGAACTCGCCGAGCATCCCCTGGAGCGAGAGCATCTCGGGGACGCCGTCGACGAGCGCGAGCATGTTGTAGTGGAAGGTGCTCTCGAGCTCGGTGTGCTTATACAGGGCATTCAAGACCGCCTGCGGGTGCGCCGTGCCCTTGAGCTCGACGACGACGCGGATGTCCGCGGTGGACTCGTCGCGCAGGTCCTTGATGCCCTCGATCTTCTTCTCCTGGACGAGGCTCGCGATGCGCGCGATCATGTCGCTCTTGTTCACGCGGTACGGGATCGAGGTGATGACGATCCGCGTGTCCCGCTTGCCGTCGTCGACGATCTCGGCCTCGCCGCGACAGACGACCGGCCCCTTGCCCGTACCGTACACATGGCGGATATCGGCCTGGTTGAAGGCGATGCCGCCGAGCGGGAAGTCGGGCCCCTTCACGAACCCGAGCAGGTCGTCGGTGGTCGCGTCGGGGTGGTCGATGAGGTGCACGGCCGCGTCGACCACCTCGCGCAGGTTGTGCGGCGGGATGTTGGTCGCCATGCCCACCGCGATGCCGAGCGTGCCGTTCAAGAGCAGGTTCGGGAGCGCGGCGGGGAGCACGATCGGCTCGTCGCGTGTCGCGTCGTAGTTGGGGTTCCAGGCGACCGTCTCCTTCTCGATGTCGGTGAGGAGAGCCTCGCCGATGCGCGACATCTTGGCCTCGGTGTAGCGCATGGCTGCGGGCGCGTCGCCGTCGACCGAGCCGAAGTTGCCCTGCCCGAGGACGAGCGGGTAGCGCGTGTTGAACTCCTGCGCGAGCTTGGCCATCGCGTCGTAGACGGCCACGTCGCCGTGCGGGTGATACTTGCCGAGCACCTCGCCGACGACCGTCGCCGACTTGCGGAACTTGGCCGAGGCCGTGAGGCCCATATCCTTCATCGCGTAGAGGATGCGGCGATGCACCGGCTTCAACCCGTCGCGCGCGTCGGGCAAGGCACGGCTGGTGATGACCGACATCGCATAGTCGAGATACGAGGTGCGCATCTCGGCCACGATCGGCTGCGCGATGACGTTCACGTTCACCGGAGCCGCGTCTTCTTGCGGTGTCTTCTCGCGCGCCATGATCGATTAGAACGGCACGACCGTCTGCTCGGCGGCTGGAGCCGAGGAGCTCGCGGCCGAGGAGCCGACGACCTCGAGCTGCGGCGACTGGTCAGACGGCTGGAGCGAGGCGGCCGCGCCGGCGAGGGTGCCGTTGCCGCCGGCGCTCACGTTGCCGGCGCCGCTGCCGGTCGGCGTCTCTCCGGCGCGCAACGCGTACGTGCCCGCGGCAACGCTCCCGGTGAGCCAGACGACGCCGATGAGCGCGCAGAGCGTTCCTGCCACGCCGAAGGCGATGGAGCGGCGCGCGGCGCGCGGCTTGGCGCGCAAGCGATCGAGATAGTCGAGGATGGTGTTCATGGTGATGAGGCTGATTAGGCGGTTATGACTAGTATACTCCCGTCGCGCCCGACGAGGTCCTTCTTCTTCAAGGTGAGCTTATCGACCTTCTCGCTGCCGTTGCCTGCCTCCTTGAGGAAGGTGTCGAGCGCCTTCGCGTCTCCCATGCCCGACCAGTGCATCGGGACGATGATCTTCGGCTCGAGCGAGACCGCGAGCTCGTGCGCCTGAGCGGGGGTGAGTACCCCGTCACCGCCGATCGGCACGAAGAGCACGTCGATCTCGTCGATGCCCTCGCGCGCCTCCTTCGAGAGCTCGGGGTCGGCGAGCGCGCCGAGGTGCACGAGCGTCATGTCTTCGAGCTCGACCAGGCAGATCGTGTTCACCGCGCTCTCCTGCCCTTTCGCGAGGCCGTACTTCGACTGCGAGAGGAAGCCCTGCACCGTGACGCCCTGCCGCTCGTATTCGCCCGGCCCCTGGATGGCGAAGGGCTCTTTGCCGCCGAAGGCGACCTCGCTGATGCCGTTCATGTCCGGATGATTGCGCGAGACGAGGGCGATATCCGCGCCGAAGCGCACGGCCGGCAGCGTGCCGCCCTTGGCGATAGGGTCGAAGACGAGGGTGAGGTCGCCGAACGACACCTTGAAGCACTGCCCGCCGTGGTGGGTGATGACCATAGATATAGGTATCATAGCACGAAACGGCGCGGGCTGCGAGCACGCAGGATGCGGCGCGGGCGGCTCCGCCGCCCGCGCCGTTATCCACAGCCCGCCCGCGCGAGACTTGCATCTTTCGGCCGCGGGTGTATGCTTATCAATGGACGTTCCCCGTTCTTTCGCCTCGAAGACCCCCTCCCCCGCCCAGCGACTGAATGGGGATGTCCGCTCTCCATATGTTTGGCCACAAGCCAAAACCGTACCCGCGCCTTGGCCACCATAAGTCCAAGGCGCTTTCTCTTTTCATACGCATATGCTAGTATCCGCCCATACGAGCGACAGTAGCCGGGGACTAACCCCGCGGCGAGCGAAGCGAGCCGCGCACCTCTGGTGAATTCGTCTCTCGTCTTGTATATCCTATGCCAGAAGATACGACGGCGGTCGCCGAGACCGCGAAGGAACAGAAGACCGGTGCGGTCCTGCACCTCGACGAGCATCATCCGATGTGGGGCTTCGCCGAGGCGATCGCCCTGCCGCCCGTAGCCGGCGACACGGTCGAGGGCATCGTCATCGCCATCAACCGCGGACGCGTGTATGTCGACCTCCCGCCGTTCGGCACCGGCCTCATCTACGGCCGCGAATACTTGAACGCCGCCGACGTCTTGCGCAAGGCGAACCCGGGCGACACGATAAGCGCCAAGGTCGTCGACCCGGCTGGCCGCGACGGCTACATCGAACTCTCGCTCAAGGAGGCGCGCCAGGCCGCCATCTGGGGCGAAGCCGAGACGGCCATCCTCGCCGAGACGTCCTACACGCTCAACGTCGAGGAAGCGAACAAGGGCGGCCTCATCCTCTCGTGGCAGGGCATCCAGGGCTTCCTCCCCGCCAGCCAGCTCGCGAGCGAGCACTACCCTAGAGTGCCCGAGGGCGACAAGGACAAGATCCTCTCCGAGCTCATGCTGCTCATCGGCAAGCCGCTCTCGGTGCGTATCATCACCGCCGACGCCAAGGAGGGCAAGCTCATCTTCTCGGAGCGCACGAGCGACGCGAAGGATGAGAAGGCCTCGCTCATCGACAAGTACCAGATCGGCGACGTGACCGAGGGCGAGGTGACCGGCATCGTCGACTTCGGCGTCTTCGTCAAGCTTGAGCAGGGCCTCGAGGGGCTCGTGCACATCAGCGAGCTCGACTGGGGCCTCGTCGAGGACCCGCACCAGCTCGTCTCGGTCGGCGAGCGCGTCCGCGTGAAGATCATCGACATCAAGGATGGCAAGGTTTCGCTCTCGATCAAGGCGCTGAAGGAGAACCCGTGGCACGCCGCCACCGAGCGCTACAAGAAGGGCATGGAGGTGCCGGGCGTTGTCATCAAGTACAACAAGCACGGCGCGCTCGCCTCGATCGAAGAGGGTGTCGCCGGCCTCGTGCACGTGAGCGACTTCGCCTCGCCGAGCGAGCTGCGCGAACAGCTCGAGCTCGGAAAGACCTACCCCTTCACCATCACCCTCTTCGAGCCCAAGGAGCAGCGCATGACCCTCACCCTCGCGAAGAAGTAGCTTCACCGTTTGGGAATGTTTAACATTCCCACATGCAGACCAACCCACCGCGGCGCCGGAGGCGCCGCGGGTTTTTGGTATACTCGTCCTATGAAGCAAGTCATCGTAATCCACGGCGGCGACTCGTTCCCGACGTATGAGGCGTATATCTCGAGCCTCAAGGACAAGATAATCGACCTCGACCGCCTGCGCCCGCACGCGAGCTGGAAAGCAAGCCTGCCCGGCGCACTCGGGAGCGACTACGACGTCCTCACGCCGACCATGCCGAACGCCTCGAACGCACGCTACGACGAGTGGCAGATCTGGTTCGAGAAGCTCGTGCCATTTTTACATGACGACGTGATTCTCGTCGGCCACTCGCTCGGCGCATGTTTTCTCACGCGGTATCTTGCCGAAAACCCCTTCCCGGTGCGCATTGCCGCGACGCTCCTCGTGGCAGGCGTGTATAGCGCTGACAATGCAGAGATGACCGAGGAGTTCGCCGCACCCGCGTCGCTCGCCCTTCTCGCCGAGCAGGGCGGCAGGATATTCCTCTACCACAGCCAGGACGACCCTGTGGTCCCGTTTGCCGAGCTCGCGAAATATCAGGCGGCGCTCCCGCACGCGACGACGCGCGTCTTCACCGACCGGCAACACTTCAACCAGGACACCTTCCCCGAGCTTGTCGCGGATATCAGGAGCCTCTAACGCGTATTCGCGAGCAACGTCGCGGCATCGTAGCCGTCTGAGGCGAAGAGGCGCGCGGCAGCGACCGTCTTCTTGAGCACCTTCTTGAGCGCGAGCGCCTCGCTCGGCGAGAACGTGCCGATGACGTGCTTGATGACCTTCTCCTCGTCTTTGAGCTTCTTGGCCTGGTTCTTCTTCCCTACCGGCGCGACGCCGATGCGGAGGCGCGCGAACTCCTTGGTCTTCAAGCTCCGCATGACGCTCTCGACGCCCTTGTGCCCGCCGCTGCCGCGACCGAAGACCATCTTGAGCGACCCGATGGGCAGGTCGAGGTCGTCGTGGATCACGAGCAGATCCTTGGCCGCTGCGGGCGTCTTCACGAACGCCGCGACCGCCTTGCCCGAGAGGTTGACGAACGTCTCGGGCAGGACCAGCACCGCCTTCTCGCCGTCGACCGCGCCCTTCGCGACAAGCGCGTGCGCCGTCTTGTTGAAGGCGAACGCCTCGACCTCCTCGTCCCGCGCGAGGAGCTCGACCGCCATCCGCCCGGCGTTGTGCCGCGTCTTCTCGTACTCCTTGCCCGGATTCCCGAGCCCCACGATCACCAGTGCCATATG
>CAYZWA010000032.1:1400-6430 GCA_964482105.1 uncultured Candidatus Saccharibacteria bacterium | reverse complement strand
TCGTTTTTGAATCCTTGCATTAGTCCTTGCATTAGTCCTGTAATTAATCCTGTCATTCTTATGGCCTCCCTCGAAAACAAGCGCCACACCCTCGCCCACCTGCTCGCAGCCGCCGTGCTCGAGCAGTATCCGGACGCGAAGCTCACCTTGGGGCCCGCCGTCGACAACGGCTTCTACTACGATATCGACTTCGGTGCGACGAAACTTTCGGACGCCGACCTGCCGAAGGTCGAGAAGACGATGCGCAAGCTCCTCCCCTCTTGGACCTCCTTTTCACACGAAGAAGTCACGGCCGAGGCGGCACGCGCGCGCTTCGCCGACAACCCGTTCAAGCGTGAACTTATCGACGAGATTTCCAGCCGAGGAGAGACGACCACGCTCTACACCGCCGGCGACTTTACCGATCTCTGCCGTGGCGGCCACTCTGAGAATCCGGCGCGCGACATTAAAGCCGACTCCTTCGCTCTCGACCGCGTCGCGGGCGCGTACTGGCGCGGCGACGAGACGAAGCCGATGCTGACGCGTATCTACGGCCTCGCCTTCGATACGAAGGACGAGCTCGACGCGTACCGCACGCAGCGCGAGGAGGCGAAGAAGCGCGACCACCGGAAGATCGGCAAAGAGCTCGACCTCTTCACCTTCTCGGATCTCGTCGGCGCGGGCCTCCCGCTCTATACCCCCAAGGGCACGGTCCTGCGCGACGAGCTCGCGCGCTTCTCCGAAGAGCTCCAGAGAGCAAAAGGCTTCCAGAAGGTCTGGATACCGCACATCACGAAGATCGATCTCTACAAGACCTCCGGCCACTGGGATAAATTCGGCGAGGAGCTTTTCCTCGTCAAAAGCCAGGAGTCGTCCGACGAGTTCGCGCTGAAGCCGATGAACTGCCCGCACCATACGCAGATCTACGCCTCGCAACCACGCAGCTACCGCGACCTGCCGGTGCGCCTCATGGAAACCACCACCTGCTACCGCGATGAGAAGACCGGCGAGCTCTCCGGCCTCACTCGCGTGCGCTCGCTCACCCAGGATGATGCGCATGTCTTCTGCACCATGGACCAGGTCGAACAGGAGTTCGAGAATATCATGGGCATGATACAGGCCTTATACGGTGCCCTCGGCATGGCTTTCAAGGCACGCCTCTCATTCTCCGACCCGGCGACACCGGCGGAGTATCTCGGCGACCGCGCCGACTGGGACCGCGCAGAGGCGACGCTCGAGGCCGTGGCGAAGAAGCTCGCCCTCGACTACGTCGTCGTGCCGGGTGAGGCCGCCTTCTACGGCCCGAAGATAGACATCATGGTCATCGATGCTCTGGGCCGGGAGTGGCAGTGCGCCACCGAGCAGCTCGACTTCGTGCAGCCGAGCCGCTTCGGGCTCGCATACACGGCGGAAGACGGCACGAAGAGGACGCCGGTCATGATTCACAAGGCGTTGCTCGGCACCATCGACCGTTTCCTCGGCGTCTACATAGAACACACGGCCGGCGCGTTCCCGCTCTGGCTCTCGCCGGTGCAGACGAAGGTGTTGCCGGTGTCGGAGAAGCACAACGGGTACGCGGCAGAGGTCGCGGCCGCGCTTCGCGCGGCCGCGATCCGGGTCGAGGTCGATACCTCCGACGAGTCCTTGGGTAAGAAGATCCGCGCCGGCAAGCAGGAGAAGGTTCCCTACCTGCTCGTGGTCGGCGACGCCGAAGCGGGCGCGAAGACCGTCTCGGTCGAGAGCCGCGATGAAGGGAAAATGGGCGCGGTGAAGCTCGATGAGTTCGCCGCGCAGATTGCGGAGGAGATCAAAGAGCGGAGGTAGACCCTGTAGGACGTGCAACGTCCTACAGGGTGCGTTTCCGTATGTGAATCCGTTATGCGCCGATCTCGCTCAACGCGCGTGTGAGCGCGAGCTTCGCTCCCGTGACGCCGTTCGTGTAGCTCGCGTCGATCGCGGTCGCGAGCGCCGCGATGACCTGCTCGAGCTTGGGCGTATCGAGACGCGCGACGACACGGGCGACCGTCGGGTCGGAGGCCGCGCCCTCGATGCGTGCGCGGTACGCGTCGTCGAGCAGGCAGGCCGCCGCCGAGAGCAGCGCCTCGGGCGCGCCGCCGCCGCGCGCGTGCTGCCGCAAGCCGGCGAAGACCGCCGCGCGGTCGCCCTGCGCGAGCGCGATGACGAAGCCGCGCACGTCCGCGATTACCGGCGAGTCGGCGGCCGGCGTGCGCGGCGGCTCAGGATCCTGCTCCGGCGTCGTCCACACCGGCGCAGGCGCCGCCGCGCTCGCGGGCGCGGGCGTCGAAGCGACCGTCTCGGTCGAATGCGCGACCGCGTGGTTGCGCGAGAGGCCATGCACGATATCTTCGATCGTGAGCGCCTCCTCGTGCGCGAGCGACTTGAAGCCTTCGTACGCGGAGTAGCCGCGTGCCGGCTCGGCGGCGACGTCATGCCTCTCATCGGCGCGCGCGGCGACCGGCGCGACACGCACCGGCTCGGACGCGACTTCCGGTTCCGGCGCATTCAGGAAGGCCGACACCTGCGTACCGAACGTACGCGTCGCGCGCGTGCCGTACGGAATGATGACGAAGAGGACGAGGTAGGAGAGCACGAGCGAGAGCCCGAGGAGCACGGCCCAGTAGGTCGCCGTGCCGACCGGCCCGAGGTCGAGCCCGGTGTACGGGATCTGCGAGAGGTACAGGTACGTGAGCGGCTGCGAACTCGGATGCGCGAGCGACGCGAGTACGACGTCCGGTATCGATCCGCCTCCCCCGCCGCCGCCACCACCTCCGCCGGCCCCGCCGCCGGTCGGGACGGTCACGGTCGTCTGGCACGACACCGTCGCGCCGGACGCGTCCGTCGCCGTGCCGGTGTAGGTCGTGCCGGCCGTAAGCGCCGGCGTCGTGGTCGAGCCGCCCGATACGGCAGTCACCGCGCCGATGCCCTGATTGATCGAAAAGGATACGGCACTCGAGGTCGTCCACGAGAGCGTCGCGTGGCTGCCCGACGAGACGGACGACGGACTTGCCGAGAGCGTACACGCCGGGCCGCCTCCGCCGCCGCCGTTGCTACCGACGGTCACCGTCACCGAGCAGGTGACGACGTGTCCGGTCGGGCTCGTCACGGTGCCGGTAAAGGTCGTGTCAGCAGTGATCGCCTTCGACGCGACCGACCCGCCGACCGCCGGCGTCACCGCGCCGATGCCCTGGTCGATGGAAAAGGTGTCCGCGCTCGTCGTCTGCCACGTGAGCGTCGTGTGATTGCCCGCCGTCACCTGTGTCGATGCGGCCGAGAGCGTACAGGTGGGCGTCTCGGGCGACGGCGGCAGCGTGGCGACACGCGCCGTGCAGTGCGCGGTACCGCCCGGGCCGGTAACCGTCCCGGTATAGGTGGTCGTCGCGGTCGGCGAGACGCTCGTCGAACCGCTTCCCACCGGCGTCACCGCGCCGATGCCCTGGTCGAGGCTGAGCGCGTCGGCACCGGTGGTCGTCCACGAGAGCGTCGCGGTGCCGCCAGAGACGATGCTCTCCGGATCCGCGGTGAGCGTACAGGTGGGGGCCGCGGGCGACGGCGGGATGACCTGTACGGTCGCCGTGCAATGCGCGGTGCCCCCTGGGCCGGTGACTGTCCCGGTGTAGGCCGTGTCGGCCGTGAGCGCCGGCGTCGTGGTCGAGCCGGCGTCAATCGGCGCGACGGCGCCGATGCCTTGGTCGATGGAAAAGGCGGCCGCACCCGTGGTCGCCCACGAGAGTACCGACGAGCCGCCATGCGTCACGTGCGTCGGATCCGCGGTGAGCGTACAGGTGGGGGCCGCGGGCGACGGCGGGATGACCTGCTGGTTCTTGAACACGGCCGCGACGCAGGCGCCGGCGGTCACCTTGATCGTGCCGCCCTGCGGCGTGACCGAGAGGAGCTTCCAGGTGTCCCCGGCCGGCTTCTCGGTGACCTGGTGCGTCCCGAGCGGCACGTTGGTGAAGATCGCATCGCCGTTCGCGTCGTTCTGCGTCGTACGCGTCCCGTCGAGCACGAAGGTGAACTGCGCCACCGGCGTCAGCACCGCCCCGGTCGGGTCGAAGGTCTCCTTGCGGATCTCGATGCAGCCGGTCGTCGGCACCGGTGGCGGTACCACCACCTTGACGGTCGTGTGGCAGGTGGCCGTGCCGCCCGGGCCGGTAACCGTCCCGGTATAGGTGGTCGTCGCGGTCGGCGAGACGCTCGTCGAACCGCTTCCCACCGGCGTCACCGCGCCGATGCCCTGGTCGAGGCTGAGCGCGTCGGCACCGGTGGTCGTCCACGAGAGCGTCGCGGTGCCGCCCTGGGAGATCGAGGCGGGATCGGCAGAGAGCGTGCACGTCGGCGCGCTCGGGTACGTGCACGAACCGTCATCCTTCGTCGCCGACGGATCGTAGTTGGTCGCATCCGGGTCGGTGCAGCCGTAGACGGGCGACGGGGGCGCCACGGTCACGGTCACCGAGCACTGCGCGCTCGCGTCAGAGCCGGTCGCGGTGGCGGTGTAGGTGGTCGTCTGCGCCGGCGAGACGCTCACGGAGCCGCTCGCCGGGGGCGTGACGCCGCCGATGCCGTGGTCGATGGAAAAGGTGTCCGCGTTCTGCGAGGTCCAGGTGAGGGTCGTGGTGCCGCCGTGCGCGATCGAGGCCGGAGCGGCAGAGAGCGTGCAGGCGGTCGCGGGCGGCGGAGGCGGCGTGGTGACCTGTACGGTCGCCGCGCAGTGGACGGTCTTGCCGCCCGGGCCCGTGGCCGTGCCGGTATAGGTGGTCGTCTGCGCCGGCGAGACGCTCGTCGAGCCGCCGGTTGCCGGCGAGACGCCGCCGATGCCGTGGTCGATGGTGAAAGACGAGGCGCCCCGCGCCGACCACGAGAGCGTGGTAGAGCCGCCCTTCGTGATGGACGCCGGACTCACGGAAAGCGTGCATGAGCACGGCGTAGACGGCGGGGGCGGCGGGGGCGCTTTCACGACGATCGTGATCGCGCAGTGCGCCGTCGCGCTCGCGCTCGACGCCGTACCCGTGTACGTCGTCGTCTTGCCGGGC
>CAYZWA010000032.1:0-1300 GCA_964482105.1 uncultured Candidatus Saccharibacteria bacterium | reverse complement strand
CGCCGTCGCGCTCGCGCTCGACGCCGTACCCGTGTACGTCGTCGTCTTGCCGGGCGAGACGGTCACCGAGCCGGCAGCGACGGGCGAGACGGCGCCGATGCCGTTATCGATAGAGAAGGCCGAGGCGCCCGCCGTCGCCCAGGAGATGACCACCGCAGCTCCGCCGTTGATGCTCGTCGCGCTCGCGGCGAGCGCGCACGACGCGGCGGCGGCGGCCGAGGAGCCGCCGGACGAAGAGCCGGAAGAAGAGGAAGACGAGCTCGACGCGCCGCTCGTCGCGACCACGCCGCCGGCGCTGTCGTGCGCGAAGACCTGCGCCGGCGTCGCAGCGCCCGTCGCGAACGCGATGCCTGCGCCGAGCGCGATGACCGCGAGCAGCGTGAACACGCTCGCGACGATCGGTCGCTTCGCGGAAAATACGTGCGTGGGTACGTGTGTCATATGGCAACCCCTTTCTCAAGGGTCATCCGGCCGCTAACTCGCGTTAGCGATCGGGTGACTCTCGACAAAGTCCGCCGTGACGACGAACCGGTCGCTCTTGGTAGCGAACGAGTTGCAGGTCACGAGGGTGAGCACCTTCCCGGAAACGGCGAGGTCGATGCCCGCGTCGCTCGCGGCGCTCTCCCTCTCCATGCTCCGGACGCGGTACGTGTAGACGGTCGTGGCCGACGAGACCGTAATCGTATCGCCTGCGGCGAGCTTCTGGATGCCGTCAAAGGTCTTATACGCCTGATTATAAACGACCGGCAGATAGCTCGAGTGCCCGAAGAGGACCACGTTGCCGTTCTCGCCGAGCTTGGCCGACGTCGGGTAGCGCACCGCGCCCTTGAGGAGGAGCGCGTCGAGCGCGGTCGCATCCGTGGTCGTCGGGTTCGCGACCGCAGCCGAGAGGCTGATCGCCGGGATGCTGACCGTGACCGGCTCCTCGGCCGTCGGCGTCTCAGGCGTGCTCGTCGCGAGCGTGACGGCCGGGCTTCCCGTGTCGGCCGTCGCAGTCTGCGACGCCTCCGGCAGGAGGTCGAGCCGGGCGAGAAGCGAGACGGAGGCGAGGAATATGGCCACGGCCAAGACGAAGAAGGCTGCCTTCTTCTCCCGGATCCGCCTGCCGGCCAGCACGAGCCGCGCGGCTGCTGCCACGATGCCGTTCATACTCGTCTTGTCTAGAAATACACCAGCTGCCGCGGCCTGTCAAGGAATGCTTGACACGGTTCTCGGGCAATGCTATACATGCCGCCATATGGCATTGCACACCCTTGACCGGTTCACGGAGCGCCGCACCGCCGTGTATACGCTCGCGGCG
>CAYZWA010000031.1:0-6729 GCA_964482105.1 uncultured Candidatus Saccharibacteria bacterium | reverse complement strand
ACCCGGGCGTCACGTGGGAAATTTCAAAAGATGCGGTAACGCGCGTATGAAGAAGGAACACCTCATACCCCGCGGCGCCTGCGGCGCCGCGGGGTTCGTCTGCACGCAGTGTGCAAGGAATACAAACTATAAACGCGTGTCCGTGCTTATGCCACCTTCTTCGCCACGCGGGCGAAGAGGGCAGGGCGCTCGGCGGCGAACTCGGCGAGGACCTTGCGATCGAGGGCGATATCCTTCTTCTTGAGGAGGTCGATGAAGGCACTGTAGGAGCGGAAGCCCTGCTCGCGCACGGCGGCATTGAGGCGGACAATCCAGAGCTGCCGGAAGGCCGTCTTCTTGTCCTTCCTGTGGGCGAAGGCGTAGCGCCCGGCGCGCATGAGGGCCTCGTGCGCGTAGCGTTTCTTCTTGGAGCGCAGGCCGCGGTAGCCCTTCGCGCGCTCGAGCACGTTGCGCCGCTTCTTGGCTGCCATGACACCGCCTTTGACTCTGGTCATACGAAAATGATGCTAACGGATGATGGGTAACGTTATGCGCCCGGGAGGAAGCGCCGCCTGACGCGCGCGGTGAGCGCGACTGTGGTCGCGCGGCGCTTCGCGGTGCGGCTCGCGCCGCTCTGCTTCGCGTTGAAGTGGTTCTGCCCCGGCTTGCGCGCGACGAGCGCCCCGGTGCGGGTGACGCGGATCCTCTTGGTGTACGATTTGTTGGTTTTCATGGTTTTGGTTGCGGTGCCGCAGGCGCTTTCGGCTGATTCGGCGTCTGTTCCTTCTCGCGCTTCGCCTGGGCGGCCTGGTCGCGCTCGATGATGCCGGCGAAGCCCTTCGGTACCCTGGCAATCGGCTCGGCAATCTTGTACGCGTACGGAATGCGCGTGAGGAAGGCCTCGAGACGGCTCTTCAGGAACTCCTCGCTCATGCCCTTGTAGCGCCCCTTGAGGAAGAGCTCGGCGCGGACCCGGTGGCCTTCGGCGAGCCAATCGGCCGCCTTCTTGGCCTTGAGCCGCATGTCATTCTCGCCGGTGCCCACCTTGATCTGGACCTCCTTCGTCTCCGAGACCTTCACCCGAGCCTTGGCGGCCTTCTCCTTCTTGCTCCGCTCGTACTCAAACTTACCATAATCCGCTATCTTCGCAACAGGCGGGACCGCTTTGGGCGATATCTCGATGAGGTCGACGCCGGCACGCTTGGCGGCAGCGAGCGCCTCGTCGATCGGGAGCACGCCCAGATTCCCGCCGTCAGCGCCGATGACGCGCAGCTCGGGCGCGCGTATCTCGGTATTGATGCGGATGCGTTCGGTAGCCACTGGAAAGTACATTGACAGTAGCACGAAATGGCGGATATCCGCAAGCTGCCGGAAGCGTGCTATGATGGCGGGATATGAAAGGTCTCCTCTGGGGCATCCTGTTCATCATTCTCGTCGGCGTGGGCGGCCTGGTGTATCGGAACGCGGCCGAGCACCCGAATCAGCCGATCGCGTGCCCGCTCGACGCGAAGGTCTGCCCAGACGGCACCACGCTCGCGCGCACCGGCGCGTCCTGCACCTTCCCCGCGTGTCCGCCGCCGAACGTCTCGCTCGCGGGCGTGCATATCGCGTACGCGGTGCCGGCCGGGTTCGTGCCGTTCACCGCAGGGGACCCGACGGTCGTCGCGAGCTATCAGTACGCGGCAACCACGACCGCCACGGTCGCGACGACGACCGCCGCGTCTTCGACTCCCACGACGAACGGGTGGATCCTCATCCGACAGTACCCGATCAGCGCCTCGTCGACGCCGGAGACGGTCATCCGGCAGACGGCGGTCGGCGGCGCCTCCGGCCTCCCCGTGCCGGTCACGGCGCTCTCGTCCGCAGATATCGGCGGCCGGCAATACACGGTCGCGGCAATCGAGCGCTTCGAGGGCAACGTCGACACGGCGTACTACCTGGTCCGCGGGAGCGACGTCCTGCGCTTCGATGCGGTCGACGCAGGCGTCGCCGGCTGGACGGATGCGCAGCTCGCGGTCGACCGCCTGCCGGCACACGCGGCGCTCATCGCGCTCCTTGCGCACCTGCAGGTGTTACAATAGGTGCATAGCAGCACGTAACCACCCGGCTTATGCCTGAACTCAAGAATTCCCTCATGGACACCAGTATGCGTATCACCGTCATCGGTGTCGCGACCATCCTCGCGCTCTTCCTGCTCGCCGAGACCGCCTCGGTCGCCCAGAGCCTCGGCCGCTCGACGACGCCGCCGGCCGACACGATTACGGTGCAGGGGAGCGGCGAGGCGACGCTCGCGCCGGACATCGCGCGGGTGTCCTTCACGGTACAGCACACGGCGAAGGCGGTCGCCGACGCGCAGGCGGCGACGACCAAGCAGGGTAATGCGGCGCTCGCGGCGGTCGAGCAGGTCGGCGTCGCGGCCAAAGACGTCAAGACGACGTCCTACAACATCACGCCGCAGTACACCTACACCTCGTGCCCCGCGAACGTCATCTGCCCGCGCACCTCGACGGTCAGCGGCTACCAGGTATCGCAGACGATCCAGGTGACGCTCCGCGACCTCACGAAGGTCGGGGACCTCCTTGCCGCGCTCGGGACGCTCGGCGTACAGAACGTGTCCGGGCCCTCTTTCGCGCTCGCTGACACGAATGCGGGGCCCGACGCCGCGCGTGCCGACGCGATCGCGAATGCGAAGAGCCAGGCGGCGCTCCTCGCCGGCCAGCTCGGCGTGCACCTCGGCCGTCTCGTCTCCTTCAATGAGAACAGCCCGTATCCGATATACAGCGCGACGAAGAGCGATATGGCCTTGGGTGCAGGCGGTGCGGTCGCGCCCTCGCCGGCGATCCCTGCCGGCGAGAACACGTACACCGCTACGGTCTCGCTCACCTACGAGATCCGATAACGCCCGCCCTATGACCGAGGCGAAACCGAAGGTGCTCTACGTAGAGGACGACCGCTTCTTCACCCAGATGCTCGCGCAGCGGCTCACCGACGCCGGCTACGCGGTGTCCGTCGCCGCAGACGGCGAGCAGGGTCTCGCGATCTTACAGCAGGAGCGCGATTACAGCGCCGTCTTGCTCGACCTCATGATGCCGGGCATGGACGGGTACGAGGTGTTGCAGACGATACGTGCCGACAAGACGTTCGAGCGGATGCCGATCATCGTGCTCTCGAACGTGAGCGCGCAAGAGGCGAACGACCGGGCGACGACGCTCGGCGCGACCTCCTTCCTCGTGAAGGCGCTCACGACGCCGACGCTCATTGTCGAGGAGGTCAATCGGGTGTTGGGACGTCCGTCGGGCGCATCAGCGGCGACCGGCTGAACGAGCCGATGACGAACGCGAAGAGGCCCGCGCAGACGAGCGTGGCCGCGCTGGCGAGCAGGATCGGATTACGCCCGACAAAGAGATACCCGCTGCCGATGCCGGTAAACGCCAGGGTCGCGATAAGTGCGGCGGATTTCATCACCCAGCCACGTCCGTTACGCCGCATGATCCGATAGAAGAGGGCGATATTGAGGACGAACGCGATGCTCATCACGAAGACGACGAAGAAGGCGATGGGCGTCACGGCGCCGTAGAGCGGCGTCGACCCGATCATAGCGCGCGGGGTCGGCGGTATGACGATAAGCGCTGCGGCCGTGCCGACGACCGCGAGCGCTGCGAGGTGCGACGTGATCTCGTAGGCGCGCGGGCGGAGCACCGCGCCGAGCGGTATGCGGAGGAAGTAGGTGAAGCCGAGCAGGTCGAGGACGATACCGGCCGACGTCAGGAGTGCCGCGGTATCGGCGTTATGCGGGAACACACCGGGGAGGGCGAGGCAGACGACCGCGAGGCATGTCGTGCCTGTGCCGGCGACGAAGTGGAACCCGACACGGTTTGTCGTGTCCGACCAGAAGTCGCGTGAGCGGCGCACGGTGTAGAGGCCGAGCAGGAGCGCGTTCAGGATGAGGACGATGAAGAGGTATCCGCTGAGGAATGACATAGGCAGGTATCAATAAGCGCCGACAAACTGTTGCATGTTACCTTCCGAGCTTATCGGCAGGGTAATAGAGAACACGGTCGTGCCCGCGGCGGTCGTCTGGACGCCGATCGTCCCGCCGTGGCGCTCGACGATGCGCTTGGTCAGGTAGAGCGCGAGGCCGGAGCCGTTCGGCCGCGCGCGCCGGGCGGCGTCGCCGCGGTGGAACTTCTCGAATAGGAACGACTGGTCGGCGCTCGAGAGCGGGATGCCGGTGTCCTCGACCGACACGAGATTCATCGCGCCCTCGTTCACGAGGCCGAGACGTACGTGTATCGGCGTGCCGGCGTTGCCGTAGGAGATCGCGTTCGCGAGCAGGGTCTCGAACGCGAAGCCGAGCAGGAGCGGATCGCCGGTCACGGTCGGGATGAACGATTTGCTCGTCGACACGGAGACGGCCATCTGCTTCTTCTTCGCGGCGCCGGCGAGCTTTTCGATCTTGGTGTGCACGAGCGTGCCGACGTCGACGGTCGCACGCCGGTCGGCGGTCGTCGTCGAGAACTCGGCGACGGCGAGGAACTGGTCGGTGACCTCCACGATACGGCCGACCGCATCGCGGATAGCGTCCATGAGCTCGCGTTCGTGCGCGCCGCCGTTCTTCTCGAGCGTGCGCGCGAGCTCGTCCGCGCCCCAGCGGATCTCGGTGAGCGGCGTGCGAAGCTGGTGGTTCGCTATGGAAATGAACTCGTACTTCTCCTCGTCGAACCGTTGGAGGTCGCCGAGCGCCGCGAGCTTGCGCGCCGAGTCGGCGAGCACGTCGTTGAAGTTCGCTACCATGCCGCGCAGCTCCCGGGGCAGCTGTGCCGGGTCGGGCAGAGCCTTCTTGTCATGCCAGTGCAGGCGCACCTCGCGCGTGAAGCCCCGGAGCGGCTCGGTGATGGTGAACTCGATGACGAGCGAGACGCCGATGGCGCCCGCGATCGTGGCGAGCGTGAAGAGCGCGAGCGCCTGCGCGCCCGAGATGAGTTGCCAGGAGAGCGCCACGTACACCGCCATCGCGACCGGGACGGAAGCGAGGAAGATGAGTATGATACCGATGCGCGCTTTCGCTATCATGGCCGGTCCATAGATATTAGTGTACACCCTGGTTGACTCTCCGGAGGTCGTGCCGTATACTGGAACTGTTGAAAGCCCGGAGGGCTTTTTTATTTACCGAATCATCCGTCGCCATGATTTCACCAGCCACCTATCTGAAGCAGGTTCGCGCGGAGTTCGCGCACATCGTCTGGCCGAGCAACCGGACGGCGGTCGCGCACGCGCTCGTCATCGTCTTCATCGCGGCCGTGATCGCGCTCCTCGTCGGCGTACTCGACTACGTGTTCGGGACGGGCGTGAACCACCTCATCGGCGGCTAACCCTCACGCATATGGACGCACCCCCGCAGAACGAGAGCGACGCGCGCTGGTATACCATCCACACCTACGCCGGCTATGAGAAAGCCGTCGAGCGGAATCTCCGGCAGCGTATCGAGTCCTTGGGCATGGAGGACAAGATATTCGACGTCGTCGTACCGACCGAGAAGAAGATCCGCGTGAAAGGCGGCAAGCGCGTCGTCGAGCTGGAGAAGATCTACCCGGGCTACATCCTCGTGCGCATGATCGTCGACGATGACTCGTGGTTCGTCGTGCGCAACACCCCCCGCGTGACCGGTTTCGTCGGTGCAGGCAACACGCCGGTACCGATGGCGCAGGCCGAAGTCGACGCCTTGATGAAGCGCATGGATGCCGACGTGCCGAAGCATCACATCGACCTCATGAAGGACGATGCGGTTGTCATCGCCGACGGGCCGTTCAAGGATCTCGAGGGCAAGGTCGGCGATATCGACGAGAGCCGCGGCAAGGTGAAGGTTCTCGTCTCCATGTTCGGCCGCGAGACGCCGGTCGAGCTCGACTTCTTGCAGGTCCGAAAGTTGTAGGAGCGAAGCGACTTACCACTTTCAGGATGCCGCTTTGAGGCTTTGCAAATTGCGGCGGAGGAAGCGGGAATTGTAAATTATGAATCAGTAGTGTAAACTCGTCGCAACATGGCTACCGTAGTAAAGAAAATAAAATTGCAGATTCCGGGCGGGAAGGCGACCGCTGCGCCGCCGGTCGGTACCGCGCTTGGGCCCACCGGCGTGAACATCGGCCAGTTCGTCCAGCAATTCAACGACGCGACGAAAGAGACGCCGGGGACGATTATCCCGGTCGAGCTCCTCGTCTACGATGACCGCACCTTCACCTTCACCCTGAAGCAGCCGCCGGCGTCCCGGCTCATCCTGAAGGCGCTCGGTATCGAGAAGGGCTCGCAGAAGCCCAAGAAGGAGCGCAAGGCCGGCACGCTCACCAAGGCGCAGCTCTCTGCCGTCGCGGCCGAGAAGATGCCGGACCTGAACGCGAATGATCCCGCCGCCGCCGAGCGCATCATCGCCGGCACCGCTAGGAGCATGGGGGTGGAAGTCGAATAGTCTACCAGACCCCCAGATCAGATTCCGGCGCGGCCTTCGGCCGCGCCGGTTTGCGTTTCGCTTGCTGAGCGGGTAGGGTGGGGGAGGATATTGTTCTCACCACCCAACACCTCACAGGAGGTTGTCATGGCAACGTCGTTTGATGATATTTCTGTCCGCCGTTTGGCGTACACGGTCGTGGATCGCGACGAGGTGCGAGCCTGGCTCGACGAGATGGGCGCTGACGAGTTCGAGTTGCCGCCGGAAGGCGCGGTCTCGGATCCTGCGCTGCTCGTCGCGCTCGCGGC
>CAYZWA010000030.1:2611-6810 GCA_964482105.1 uncultured Candidatus Saccharibacteria bacterium | reverse complement strand
CCACTCAGCCACCTCTCCCATTGTTCACTAACGTGGACAATACTTGCCCACTATACCGCATCTGCCGCAGGATGGCGACTGGTGCGCGGGTGCGGGTGGCGGGGCGATCGGCCGTGCTATACTGCGCAGCATGACTCGCGCGCCATCGGAGAGGCTGACCGAGCTCGCGCTCGGTATCGGGCTCGTCATCGTCGCGGCCACGCTCGGCGGCGCAGCGTGGTACGGCTACACGCGCGTCGAGACGCTCTCGGCGCAGGTGGCCGGGCTCCAGAGCGAGATCGTCTCGATCGCGTCGACGACCGTCGCGATCAACGCGGCGCTCGGCAACGCGACCTCGAGCCTCTCGGACGCGCTCGCGGCGCAGAGCCGCAGCGTCGCGAACGTGCAGGAACAGCTCGGCGGCGTGCAGAACCAGGTCGGCACCATCGGCGGCACGGTGAACACGCTCCAGAAGCTCACAGAGATCGACCCGCAGCTCCTCGAGAAGTACTCCAAGGTCTACTTCCTGAGCGAGAATTACGTGCCTGCCTCGCTCACCGACATCCCCGACCAGTACAAGTACAACGACAGCAAGCAGCTGCAGTTCCTCACGCAGGCGTACCCCTTCCTCGCGAATATGCTCACCCAGGCGCAGAACGACCACGTCGCGCTCTATGTCGTGAGCGCGTACCGCTCCTTCGGCACCCAGGCCAACCTGAAGAGCGAATATACGGTCACCTACGGCGCCGGCACGGCGAACGCCTTCTCGGCCGACCAGGGCTACTCGGAGCATCAGCTCGGCACGGCGGTCGACCTCATCACTACCGGCATGAACGGGCAGCTCACCCAGGCCTTCGACCAGACCGCCGCCTACCAGTGGCTCGTCAATAACGCCTACAAGTATGGCTTCGAGCTCTCCTACCCGAAGGGCAACGCCTACTACATCTACGAGCCGTGGCACTGGCGCTTCGTCGGGGTGAAGCTTGCCACGATGCTCCACGACACCAACCAGCACTTCTACGACCTCAGCCAGCGCACCATCGACACCTATCTGATTTCTCTCTTCGACTAGAGCATGTCCCCAAACCTCCCTCTGCCTCGTTACGGGCCTCGCTCGTTGCCGCTGAAGCTTTTTGAGCACGCTCAGGGATGTGATATAAAAGAGGGACTATGACGAAGCAGCTGTCGGCGGGGAAGGTGGCGGTGATGGCGGGGGCGCTCGTCGCCTTCGGCATCGCGGCGCGCCTCCTGCCGCACTGGCCCGACATGACGCCGATCACGGCAATCATCCTCGCCGGCTCGCTCTACCTCGGTACGCGGTGGTCGCTCCCGCTCGCGCTCGTCACGATGCTCGCCTCCGACGCGCTCATCGGCTTCTACGACTGGCACACGATGCTCGTCGTCTATGGCTCCTTCGCGCTCATCGGCCTCGCGGGGCCCCTCTTCGCGCGGAGCAGAGGGGTGTGGAAGAAGGGCGCCGTGGTCGTGGGGACGTCGCTCTTCTTCTTCCTCACCACGAACGCTGCCGTGTGGGCCTTCTCGCCGCTCTACGCGCACACCCTTGCGGGGCTCATGGCGAGCTATGCCGCGGGGCTGCCGTTCTTGCGCAACATGCTCGTCGGCGACCTCGTCTACACCGGCGTGCTCGTGGGGGCGTTGGCCTCGGTGGCGGCCAGGATGGGAGTAGCGGCGCGCGCCGCGAAGCGGCGCGCGTATGCGGGCTAGGGTTCTGGTCATCGCGAGCCTGCTCGCGCTCGCGGCACTCGTCCTCGCACTCGGTGCGGCGTCTGGCGGGCCGGCGCAGCCGGCGCGGGCTCCCGCATTTTCTTCTTCTACCTCCGCTACCGCATCGGCCATCACGCTCGCCGTCGGCTCGACGACCGTCGCGATCGCGACGACGAGCGAGACGAGCGTGCTCGCCGTCATGCGCGCGGCCGAGGCGCGCGGGCAGTTCTCTTTCACCGGCCGCAGCTACCCCTCGCTCGGCTTCTTCGTCGAGTCGATCGACGGCCGTGCGGCAGCCGGCGGCAGCTCCTGGGCGCTCTATATAAACGGCGTCTACGCGCAGAATGGCGCCGCGCAAGCTCGTGTCGCGCCCGGCGACGCGATCGAGTGGCGATACGAGAAGTGAGTTTGCGCAAGTTGCCGCGCGCGCGTATGCTAAGGGCAGTTATCGGGGAAGTGGGGTGTGAATCCCCCGCAGTGCCGCTACGGTGTGTTCCCGAGCTCGAGAGAGCGAGGGGGCGAGCCCGAGTACCGATGACGCTTATTTGATAACCGCCCCGAGCAGGGCTTCGCCCATGACCCATTCTTCCCGTGCGCTTTTGTCCGTACTCGCGTTCTCGCTCGCCACCCTGTACGCGCTCCCGTCTCTCGCACACGCCGCCAACCCCACCATCACGCTCGACGTCGAAGCCGCGTCGCGCACGCTCTTCGACGGCGCGCTCACCGTCGCGCCCTGTGTCGCGACCTCGAGCGAGCCGTCCGAGGCGAGCGGCTACTGCGCGCTTGAGCAGTCCGGTCTCTCGCCGACCTGGAGCTGGTACCCGGCCTACAGCTCCTTCTTCCTCGATGCGCTCGGCGGCATCTCGACCGGCTACTGGCTCTGGTCGTTCGACACGGGCAGCGGGATGCAGTCGGGCCAGACGTCGCTCGACAATCACGTCCTCACCGATGGCGAGACGCTCCTCGTCGAGAATGTCGCGCCCTCGTCGCCCGTCGTCGCCGCAGTCGAGGGTGCCGGCGCCGGCGCTGGTGTGCCGCCGAAGCCGCTCTTCACCGGCGGCGTCACGCCGGCAGTCGCCTTCTTGCAGGCGCACGAGTCGCCCGCCGGCTCCTTCGGCAGCGCCCTGCTCGACGACTGGGCGGCGGTCGCGTTCGCCGCCGCAGGCGTGCGCGACGCGGCGCTCGCCGCTCAGCTCGCGACGACGAGCGACCTCGGAAGCGTGACCGACTACGAGCGCCGCGCGATGGCGCTCGAGGCGCTCGGCGTCGATCCGCAGGATGTCGGCGGCGCGAACCTCATCGCGCACATCGCCGGCGTGTTCGACGGCACGCAGGTCGGCGACCCGTCGCTCGTGAACGACGACCTCTTCGCCCTCTTGCCGCTCCTCCACGCCGGCTACCAGGCCGATGACCCGCTCATCGAGGGCATCGCGGCGTCGGTCATGCGCAGCCAAGGCGCGGACGGCTCGTGGGCGTCGAGCACCGACCTCACCGCCGCGGCCGTCCAGGCGCTCGCGCCGCTCTCTGGCGCGCCGGGCGTCGCGTCGGCGCTCAGCGCGGCGCGCCGGTATCTCGTCTCGCAGGAGGGGAGTGACGGCTGCTTCGGCAACGTCTATGCGACGAGCTGGGCCACGCAAGCGATCGTCGCGCTCGGCGAGCTGCCGCGCGCGTGGGAGACGCCGTCTGGCGGCGCGCCCGAGAGCTGTCTCGAATCGCTCCAGCAGCCAGACGGCGCCTTCGCCACATCGACCGACGGTATCGATAGCCAGGTATGGGCGACCGAGGAGGCGATTCCCGCGCTCGCGGGCAAGACGTGGGACGACCTGCTCGCGACCTTCCCGCGTGCCGCGACGTCGACCGCGCGCGCGACTGTGGCCGCAACGCGTACGACGGCCGCGACCGTCGCCGTTCCGGATACGGCGACGCCGGCAGTGCCGATGGGCGCGGCCCAGACAGGAGGCGCGGCGCTTCGCGCCGCGCCGCCTGTCGTGCACACCGTCGCCTTCGCCGTCGCGGCGCCGGTCGCGACTGCCACGATTGCCGCCACCGCACCGCCCGCCGCATCCGTCGAGACGCCGCCGCTCGCGGCTGCCGTCGCGCCGGCGTCGAGCAGCAGCGGCGTCCCGATGCCCGCCGCCGCCGGCGCGGCCGCGCTCACCTTCGTCGCGGGCTGGCTTGCCGCCGGCCTGCGTCGAGCGAGCGCACGCGCGTAGCGCCGCGCCCCGCGCCGTGTTACAACTAGGGCACACGGCCTCATCGTCTAACGGCTAGGACGGCGCCCTTTCACGGCGCAAATCGGGGTTCGATTCCCCGTGAGGTCACAGCGACATGAGCGCAGCGAATGCGCTGTGGCCTCAAGTGAGACGCCTGCGCGTCTCACGTCGGGGAAGCGAAAGCCGCAGCGCTGTTCGGCCAGCAGGCCGAACCGCGAGGCGGGGTCGCAACCTCGCCGAGCTGGCGAGGCGAGAGTCGTGACCGATTCCCCGTGAGGTCAC
>CAYZWA010000030.1:0-2511 GCA_964482105.1 uncultured Candidatus Saccharibacteria bacterium | reverse complement strand
GCAACCTCGCCGAGCTGGCGAGGCGAGAGTCGTGACCGATTCCCCGTGAGGTCACTACAGACGCTTCCATCGGTTGAGGAGGCGGCGCAGCGGGCCCTGCTTCGCGTCGATGAGACGGTAGATATCGCCGGTCGCCTGTATCGCTGCGTCGTAGCCCGCGGCGATGAGCTCGGGCGCCTTCGCGAAGTCGGAGAGCGTGAAGCGCCTCAGGTCCGGCTCGATGCGCACCTCGTCTGCCGCAGGCGGCGCGTACTGTTGCAGGTAGAGGATCTCGAGCGCGTTGCCGAGGACGCCGAAGAGGTGCTTCGGGCGCCCGAGCGCCGCGCGCTCTATGACGTTGACGCCGATCTTCACGTCCGCACCGAGCGCGTCGAGCTCGGCCACGGGCAGGTTCTCGACGATGCCGCCGTCGACGAGCATCCGGCCGTCGATCGTGACCGGGGCGAAGACGCCCGGGATCGCCGTGCTCGCGAGCACGGCGTCGACGACGTCGCCCTCGCGGAAGACGACCTTCTCGCCGGTCGTGATGTCCGCCGCGACGATGGCGAGCGGGATGTGCGCGTCCTCGATCCGCGGGTCGCCGAGCACGTCGGTGAGGAGGTCGCCGAGACGGCTGTTCGAGAGGGGGCCGAGCGCGGCGAAGGAGAGATGCGAGATCGTGCGCCACGAGAGCGCGTGCAGCTTCTCGAGGAGGATCGCCTCGTCGATGCCGAAGGCGTGGCAGGCGGCCACGACCGCGCCCGCGCTCGTGCCGGCGATGCTCTGTACCGGGATACGGTGCTCGCGCAGGGCGCGCAGGACACCGATGTGGGCGATGCCGAGCGCAGCACCGCCCCCGAGCGCGACGCCCACTGATGGCCGGGTATGCATGCCCCTAGTATGTCACACGCCGCCACCACGCCAACGTATCAAAATGGTATACTGCCTGCATCATGTCGCCCGAAGCGATAACGCAGCTTATTCTGCACTATCGGTACTGGATTCTCGTCCCGCTCTCGCTCGTCGAAGGGCCGGTGGTAGCCTTCATTGCAGGGACGCTCGCCTCGGTCGGCTTCTTCGACATCACATTCCTCGCCGTTTTCTTCTTCATCCGCGACATCGCTCTCGACGCGGGCTACTACGCGCTCGGCCACTTCGGCGGCAAGACGCGCTTCGCGCAGAAGATGCTCGCGCGCCTCGGTATCACCGCCGACCACCTCGGCCGGGTACGCGCGCTCTGGGTGCGGCGGCCCGGCTGGACGATGCTCATCGGCAAGCTCTCGTACGGCATCGCCTCGACCTTCATCGTCGTCGCGGGAATGGTGCGGATGCCGCTCACCCTCTTCTTCGGCTACGGCGCGCTCGTCGTGGTGCTCGAGTACGGCTCGCTCCTCTTCGCCGGCTACTTCCTCGGCGCGTCCTTCGGCGGGAGCGCGGCACGCCTCATCAGCAGCATCCAGTACCTCATCGCCGGGGCCTCGGTCGTCCTGGTGGCATACTACCTCATAAGCTGGAAGATGCGCAGCTCCTTCCTGAAGGAGGACAAGGAGATCGAAGACGAGCCGGTATGACGCGGCGGTTGCTCATCGTCACGGACTCATGGCGGCCGCAGGTGAACGGGGTCGTGCGCGTACTCGAGGCGTTCATCCCGCGGCTCGAGCGGCGCGGTATCGCGGCGACGCTCGTCGAGCCCGGGCAATTCAGGACCGTGGCGGTGCCGTTCTATCCCGAGATCCGGCTCGCGCTCTTCCCGCGCCGCCGCCTCAAGCGGCTCCTCGACGAGGCGCGGCCGGACGCCGTGCATATCGCGACAGAGGGCCCGCTCGGCTGGGCGGCGCGTGCGGAATGTAAACGGCGCGGCATCTTCTTCACCACCTGGTATCACAGCCACTTCCAGCTCTATCTCGATATGCGCCTGCGAGGGCTTCTCTCACCGGTGCTCGCAGTCGTGCGGCGCTTCCACGCGGCAGCGGCGCAGACAATCGTTTCGACCGATACGCTCAAGCGCGAGCTTGAGGCAATCGGGTACCGCAATCTCGCGGTCGTGCCGCTCGGCGTCGATACCGACCTATTCAAGCGCAACGTAGCGCCCGCAGTGCCGCCCCTGCCCGGGCCGGTCTTTGCCTACTTCAGCCGGCTCGCGCCCGAGAAGAGCCCGGAGGCGTTCATGCGGCTCGACCTCCCCGGCACCAAGCTCGTCATCGGCGACGGCCCCTCGCGCGCCGAGCTCGAGAAGCGGTATGGCGCGACGCATCGCTTCGTCGGCTACCAGGAGGGGCAGGCGCTCGTCGACTGGCTCTCGCGTGCGGATGTGTTCGTCTTCCCATCGAAGACCGAGACCTTCGGTCTCGTCTCGCTCGAGGCGCTCGCATGTGGCATCCCGGTCGCCGCGCACGACGTCATGGGGCCGCGCGACATCGTGACGCACGGTGTCGACGGGCATCTCTCGGACGACCTCGGGGACGCAGCGCTCAAATGCCTCAATCTCTCTCGCGACGCCTGCCGCCGGAAGGCCGAACAGTTCAGCTGGGA
>CAYZWA010000029.1:0-6977 GCA_964482105.1 uncultured Candidatus Saccharibacteria bacterium | reverse complement strand
AACGAAAAACCACCCTCCCGGGTGGTTTTTCGTTTGCGCGCGCCGTGGTATCATCGGGTCATGAACAGGACACGGCAGTACTGGATCGCGGGCGGGGTCGTTCTCGCCGGCATACTCTTGATCTGGCTCGGCACGGCGCAGCGCACGCCGATCCCGAGTCCGACGGCGACCAGCACGCCTCCGGCCGCCTCATCAACGCCGACGGCTGCGTCGTCGACCTCGACGACGCACATGCCGCCGACCGCCTCGTCGACTCCGGTGGCGGTCGGGCCGTTCCCGATCAATCCTGCAGACCGGCCGATCTCGTGGACGTTTACCGGCCCCTACGCCGGTGACGCGACCCTCGTGTCCCAAGCCACGGCGGACATCGAGAAGCTGACCGGCCTCCTCGGGACAGGGAAGTACGACGATTACGATCTCTACGACGGTCTCGCGAACGACTACGCGAATCTCGGTAACGGCCAGGCCGCCTATACGAACTATAACCGCGCTATCGCGATATATCCCACAAAGGGGCTCGCGTATATGAACCTCGGCCACCTGATGGCGCTCATGGGCGCGCCGTATACGGCCGCTGATGCCTATGCGAAGGCCGTGCACGTCGAGCCGAGCGTGCTCGCGTATCAGACCGCGCGACTCATGTTCCTCACCACGACGCTCCCGAATGACACGGCGCGCATCCAGGCGGCGCTCAAGGACGCGTCTGACCAGTTCGGCGATACCGCGCCGGTGCTCACGATCGAGGCCAGGTGGCTCGAAGGGCAGGGGCGCTACGCTGATGCGATTAAGGCCTGGCAGGCGGCCAAGAAGCTCATGCCAGGACAGGACACCTCTGCCATCGACGCGGCGATCGCGCGCGACCAGGCGAAGCTCAAATGAAGTATCTCGAGCGCGTCTACCCCTGGCTGCTCGTCGCTCCCGCGATCCTGCCGGTCGTCATCTGGGGCGGGCTCATCTATCCGTACCTCGTCCCGAAGACGCTGCTCTTCTACGCGCTGAGCATCCTTGCCATCGGCGCGTTCGCGATGCTCGCGACGCACGGGCGCGCCTTCTATTGGGCGCGCGTGAAGAAGTGGGAGACGTGGGTGCCGGCCGCGCTCCTCGTGCTCGCCTACGTGGCGAGCGTGTTCGGCGTCGGCTTCTCTCGCAGCTTCTGGAGCATCTTCGCGCGCGGCGACGGGCTCCTCATGCTTACCGGCGCGGTCGCGAGCTACTACCTCATCCTGCTCGCGGTCGACGGGGCGTTCTTCACGCGCTTCGTCCGCGTCGTGGCGACGGTGGGGAGCTTCGTCGCGGTCTACGGCATCGGCGAGTGGCTCGTCTCGGGCGGCGGCCGCATCGGCGGGCTTCTGGGGAATGCCGCCTTCTTTGCCGGCTACCTCGGCCTCGCGCTCTTCGCGACCCTCATGGCCGCGCCGATGCTCTCGCGCGGGTGGCGCCGCGCCGCGTACATTGGCGCAGGCGCCGAGGTGGTCGCCATCGCTCTCTCGGCGACACGCGGCACGATGCTCGCGCTTGGCGTGGCGGGCGTCGTATGGCTTATATACCAAGCTTTGGGCAGGCCTGCGCCGGCGGATGCCTCAGCGGGTGCGCTCCGGGCCGCTCGGCCAAGTCTTACACCCGCTGAAACATCCGCCG
Source organism: uncultured Candidatus Saccharibacteria bacterium (assembly GCA_964482105.1). Lineage (GTDB taxonomy): Bacteria > Patescibacteriota > Minisyncoccia > Phycocordibacterales > Phycocordibacteraceae > C7867-001. The sequence goes on along the minus strand of CAYZWA010000029.1, from coordinate 5,339 downwards.
GCTTCGGCCTGACTCCTGCGCGCGCGCGGGTAATCTTGGCGGTAATCGTGGTGCTCGGCGGGCTCTTTGTCGCCTTCCGTTCCGAGCTCGCGCAGGTGCCGTTCCAGCCGATCGCGCGCGTCGCGTCGATCTCGACCGCCGATCCCGACGTCGCGAGCCGCCTCTTCATCTGGCAGAACATGCTCGGGCAGATCAAGCAGCACCTGTGGCTCGGCGTGGGCGCGGAGCACATCGACGTGCTCTTCAACCATTTCTACGACCCGACGCAGATCACCGAGCAATGGTTCGATCGCTCGCACAACGCCTTCCTCGACTATGCCGCGCAGTACGGTATCGGCGGCCTCCTCCTCTACCTCGCGCTCATCGCGGGCTTCTTCACCGCCGCGCGCCGCTACGCGGCGCGCGGCGACCGCCGGCTCGCGCTCCTCGCCGCGCTTGCCGGACTCGTCTACGCGGTGCAGAACTTCTTCGTGTTCGATACGATCTCGTCCTTCTGGCTCTTCCTCGCGCTCCTCGCCCTCCTCACGGCCGGGTCGCTCGACGCGCGCGAAGCGCAGGCGGTGCCGCTCCCCGCATGGATGCAACCGGCGTCGTATGCCTTCACGTTCGTGCTCGTGGCGCTCCTCTACCCGGTGGCGGTACGGCCGTGTATGGCAGCCTACGACCTCGCGCATGCCTATAGCTATCAGGTGACGGACGTCGCGCGCTCTGCGGACCTCCTCGCGCAGGGGTTCGCGTTGAGCAGTGTCGGCGCGCCCGACTACGGCTACACGGCCTACGAGATGTACACCGGCGCGCAGACGACCGGTCAGTACGCGCTCACCGGCGCTGACCGCGTGACGGCGTACCGCGCAGCGCTCGCCGTCCTCGAGGCAGACTTCGCGCGCTACCCGTATGATGCGCGCATCGCGCTCGACCTCGCGCACCTGCTCACGATCGATCCGAGCGGCACCGTGCCGGATCACGCGCTCCTCTCCGCAGCGCTCGACAAGGTGCTCGCGCTCTCGCCCAAGCGCTCCCAGGCGTGGTATATCCTCGCGAATCTGTCGATCAGCGCGGCGAACGCGCAGCCGAAGGGCTCTGCGGCGCGCACGCGAGGCTACGCCGCCGCCAAGGACCTCCTCGGCCGCTACAGCGCGCTCGTACCGCGTCTCGCCGAGCCGTACTTCGTCCTCGCGCAGCTCGACTACGCGACCGGCGACACGGCCGGCGCGGCGGCGGCGGCGGCGAGGGGGAAGCAGTACTACGCGGGCAACCTCGAGACTGCCAGCCGCGCGGCCGTCTACTACGAGACCGCGCGCGACCTGCCCGACGCAGCCTTCTTCCTTAAGGAGGTCGTGCGGATGGACCCGGGGAATACCGCCGCCGCGAACGACCTTGCTACTATAGAGGCATATGAACAAGCGCACCCGTAACGTCCCGCCCCCGCCAACGCGGCGCGCGCTCCCGTTCTTCATCGAGTTCGCGAAGTTTACGGCGGCATTCGCGCTCATCGTCGTCATCGCCCTCCTCGCCATGAGTGCCATCGCGGCCGGCGGGTCGTAGGGCTTCCCCTTTTCCGGTGATTCTGGTAGGGTGGGGGAGTACGAACCGAAGACAGCGGGTCGCAGATCCCGAGCGAAGCGAGGGACCGGCGTAAAGCCTGCCGAGGCGAGACATCCCGATACGGGACGGTCGAACTCTCCTTCATTTCGTTCGTACGATTCAATCGTATGGCAATAACCAAAGACAAGAAACGCGCGATCGTCGCGCGGCTCACCGATGCGTTCGGCGAGGCGTCGTCGGTAGCGTTCGTCGGCTTCTCCGGCCTCACGGTCGAGCACGCCTCGAAGCTCCGCACGGAGCTCAGAGATGCTGGCGTACGCTTCTTCGTCGCGAAGAAGACGCTCATCAAGAAGGCGCTCGAGACGCGGGGCTATGCGGGCACGCTCCCCGACCTCCCCGGCGAGGTCGCGGTCGCCTGGACGGCGGCTGACGACGTGACTGCGCCCGCGCGCGGCGTCTACGCCTTCGGGCAGAAGCTCAAGAACGTGCTCACGCTCCTAGGCGGCGTATTCGAGGACGCGTTCATCGACGCCGCACAGACGACGGCGATCGCGACGATCCCGCCGACGCCGGTCTTGCGCGGCATGTTCGTGAACGTCATCAATAGCCCGATCCAGGGCCTCGTCATCGCGCTCGACAAGATCCGCGAGACGAAAGCAGGTGCGTAACTTATCCGACTAGATACCGATCGTATATGGCTGATGAAGTAAAGAAAGAAGAGACGGTGACCGAGGCTCCGGCCGAGGCAACGCCTGAAGCGGCTGCGGAGGCTGCCCCGGCCGAGGTCGCAGAAGCTCCTGCTGCTCCCGAGACGGCCCCTGCCGCAGAGGAGACGGAGGAGGTGGAGGTGCCGGCCAAGTTCGCGAAGCTCGTCGAAGAGATCGAGGGCATGACCGTCCTCGACCTCTCGGAGCTCGTGAAGGTGCTCGAGAAGAAGTTCGGCGTCTCCGCAGCGGCGGTCGCCGTCCAGGGGCCGGCTGCGGGCGGCGCGGCGGGCGGCGAAGAGGAGAGCAAGTCGACCTTCGACGTCGAGCTCGCCGACGCGGGTGCGTCCAAGATCGCCGTCATCAAGGTGGTCAAGGAGGCGCTCGCCCTCGGTCTCAAGGAGGCCAAAGACCTCGTCGACGGTGCCCCGAACGTCCTCAAGGAGGGGATGAAGAAGGAGGACGCCGAAGAGCTCAAGAAGAAGCTCGAAGACGCGGGTGCCAAAGTAAACCTCAAATAGGAGGTTACGAGACACCCAGAGGTGCAAACGCGCGCGGCGGCCGGAGGCCGCCGCGCGCTGCGCATGTCTCCGCGCTACCGTCTACGTCACCACGTTAGCGGCCGTCCCGCAAGTTCTCAAAAGTCGCTGCGGTGGTACACTGGCCACATCATGGAACCTCTCGCGAAGATATTCGGCTCGCCGGCACGTCTGAAAACGCTCCGGCTCTTCCTTTTCAACCAGGACGAGCGCTTCACGGCGGATGAGGTCGCCGAGCGCGCCAAGCTCTCGGGCGTGGCTGCGCGCCGCGAGCTCTCGACGCTCGTCGCCGCCGGGCTCCTCAGGAAGCGCGGCGTACGTGCCGAGGCGCGATTCCAGGTCAATGGCCGCTTCCCGCACCTCGCGGCGCTCGGCACGTTCGTACGGGATACGACGAACGTACGGTCGCAGGACATTCTCGCGACGCTGCGCCGCGCCGGTGCACCGCGGCTCGCCGTACTCTCCGGCTTCTTCGTGAGCGTGGCAGAGACGCCGGTCGATCTGCTCATCGTCGGCGACCATCTCGACGAGCGCGCGCTCGCGACCGGGGTCCGCTCGCTCGAGGCCGAGCTCGGGCGGGAGATACGCTACGCCTCTTTCGCGACGCCCGACTTCCGCTACCGCCTTGGCGTGTACGACCGCCTCCTGCGGGACGTGTTTGATTATCCACACCGCGTCCTTATCGACAAATTCGGGCTCTGAATGTGTTCTATACTCAACATAGACGCTCGCCGTGCCGAGCGCGCGTATTACTCATAATCCCGTCATTATCACTATGGTTCTTACCACTTGGGCAGATGTGCTGAACCAGTCCTTCCAGAACCTCTTCTATGGTCTGGTGGCGTTCATTCCTAACCTGGTCATCGCGATTATCCTCTTCATCGTCGGTTGGCTGATCGGCGTCGGCCTGGGCAGGATTGTTGAGCAGTTCGTGAACGCGTTGCGTGTCGATCAGGCGCTCAAGGCCGCCGGCTTTGAGCGGGTACTCTCCCGCGCCGGCTTCGAGCTCTCTGCGGGCAAGTTCCTCGGCTTCCTGGTGAAGTGGTTCTTCATCATCGTCTTCCTGGTCGCATCGCTCGACCTGCTCCACCTCACGACGGTGAACGCCTTCATCAGTAACGTCGTACTGAGCTACCTCCCGCAGGTCATCGTCGCGGTGCTGATCCTGTTCATCGCGGCGATCGTCGCTGATGCGGCTAAGCGCGTCATCACCGGGTCGGCGAAGGCGGCGCAGCTCCGCTCGGCCGGCTTCCTCGGCCGGGTCGCGCAGTATGCGATCTGGGTATTCGCGATCCTCGTGGCGCTCGCGCAACTCGATGTGGCGACCGCGTTCGTCCAGACGCTCTTCACGGGCATCGTCATCGCGGTCTCGCTCGCGCTCGGGCTCTCCTTCGGGCTTGGCGGCCAGAAGGTCGCGGAGCGCTACCTTGAGCGCTTCGAGCACGAGGTTCACCACGAACAATAGGCCTCGGTGCTTCGTCGTGCGCTGCGCGCCGCCCCCTTCGGGGGCGGCGCGCGTTCTCCCGTCGGGTTTGTTGACTTCTTACCCCGGCTCATATACTATGGCGATACGGCTCCGCGTGGGCGGAGCAGGGTTTCTGTACGTTGACATAACCCAATACAGAGACCCGCGCCGCTTCGCGGCGCGGGCACCAAAGTGTGAATTCTTTTGTTCCGCCTATTCTTGAATGAGAGTTTGATCCTAGCTCAGGGTGAATGCTGGCGGCGTGGATAAGTCATGCAAGTCAAGGGGGTACTGAGAGCAATCGAAGTACAACCGGCAAACGAGGTAGTAACACGTAGGTAGATCCCCCGGAGTCGGGCATAGCCAGCCGAAAGGTTGGGTAATTCCCGATAGTCCCTGAGGCCGCAAGGTTGCAGGGTAAAGGTTTTTCGCTCCGGGAGTCGCCTGCGACAGTATCAGCTTGTTGGTAGGGTAACGGCCTACCAAGGCGACGACGCTTAGGGGAGGTGAGAGCCTGACCCCCACCGATGGGACTGCGACACGGCCCATACTCCTACGGGAGGCTGCAGACGAGAATATTCCGCAATGGGCGAAAGCCTGACGGAGCGACGCCGCGTGCTGGATGACGTGTTTTGGCATGTAAACAGCTTTTATCGGGGAAGAAGTCATTGACGGTACCCGATGAATAAGGGGCTCCTAACTCTGTGCCAGCAGGAGCGGTAATACAGAGGCCCCAAGCATTACCCGGAATCACTGGGCGTAAAGGGTGTCACGGCGGCCGTATTAGTCTCTTGTTAAATCCGTGGGCCCAACCTACGGCTCGCAAGGGAAACGGTACGGCTCGAGGGCGCGAGAGGTGCACGGAACTCATGGTGGAGGAGTGAAATCCGTTGATATCATGGGGAACACCGAAGGCGAAGGCAGTGCACTGGCGCGTTCCTGACGCTTACACACGAAAGCCAGGGGAGCGAATGGGATTAGATACCCCAGTAGTCCTGGCCCTCAACGTTGCTCGCTCGCTTTACGGAGTATCGACCCTCTGTGAGGCTAAGCTAACGCGGTAAGCGAGCCGCCTGGGTAGTACGA
>CAYZWA010000028.1:0-7348 GCA_964482105.1 uncultured Candidatus Saccharibacteria bacterium | reverse complement strand
ATGCTACACTGGCGTCAACTATGGGTGGCGGCGTCATCACTTCTCTCTTCTACGCGATTCTCTCCGTCGCGCTCTTTTTCGAGATATTCCTGCTGCTCACCTTCATATCGCGGCCCGCGCGCCACGCGCGTGCGCGCGCCTGCGGCACCGGCTCGCCGAGCGTCGCGCTCATCGTCCCCTGCTACAACGAAGAGCGCACGGCCGCGCAGACGGCGCGGTCCATCCTCGGCCTCGACTACCCGCCCGAGAAGCTCCGGCTCGTCCTGGTGAACGACGGGTCGACCGACGGCACGCGCGCGGTACTCGAGACCTTCCGCGCGAATCCGCGCGTCACGATCATCCACCAGGAGAACGGCGGCAAGCATACCGCGCTCAATGCCGGCATTGCCGCCGCCGGAGACGCCGAGTTCGTCGGCTGCGTCGACGCGGATTCTCACCTCTCGCCCGACGCCCTCGCGCGCACCATAGCCTGCTTCGCCCGGCCGAAGGTCGCCGCCGCGTTCTCCTCTATCGCCATCGGCTCGCCGCGCGGCATGCTCGAGCACATGCAGGGCGCCGAGTACCTGATGGGCTCCTACTTCCGGCACGCGCTCACCTCCATCAACGCCTTCTTCGTGACCCCCGGCCCCTTCTCCCTGTACCGCCGCGCGGTGCTCGCCGAGGTGGGCGGCTTCCGCTTCGGCCAGCAGACCGAGGACATGGAGATGGCGATGCGCCTCCTGAAGCACGGATACGTCATCGAGAACGCGCCCGGCGCGCTCGTCACCACCCGCGCGCAAGACACGCTCGGCAAGCTCATCCGCCAGCGCATGCGCTGGGCGAGCGGCTACTTCCGCAATATCTGGTTCGACTACCGCGACCTGCTTGGCGCGCGGTACGGCTTCCTCGGTCTCTTCGTCCTGCCTATGAGCTTCCTCGCGCCGTTCCTCATCATCATGACCACGGTGCTCTCCCTCTACCTGCTCGGTACCGGGGTCGCACAGTTCTTCATCGCGCGCGACGCCGTACCGCTCGCCTGGGTGTTCTCAAGCACGCCGCACTACCTGAGCTGGTTCTACGCTCCGGCCAGCACGCTGCTTATCCTCACGGTCGTCGTGATCGCGCTCGCCGCGCTCACCGCGTTCATCGGCAAGCGCATCTCCGGCACGCGCGAGCGCGTCGCGTTCGGCGTCTTCTCGTATACGCTCCTCTACGGCCTCGTCGCGCCGCTGTGGTTCGCGCGCTCTATCATCGATGTCTCGACCGGCACCCGGCGCGGCTGGCGCCACGCGCCTCCCCGCTGACCCATGTCCGACGTCACCCGGAACGTCCTCCTCGCGCTCGGCATCACCGTGGTGACCGTCGGGACCATCGCCTACAGCGTCAACTACCTGAACCGCACGCGCATCGACACGCTCGATCAGATGCAGGCGCAGCTCTCGGTGGAGGCGCTCTCGCTCGAGACGCAGTTCTCGCTCCTCGAGTCTGCGCCCTGTGACGAGACCGTCGACAGCACGAACCCGACCATCACGAGCTTCACCTCAAGCATGGACGACCTCGGGCGCAAGCTCTCCTACACGCAAGACCAGCTCGGCGCGGACAACCCGCAGGTGCAGCAGCTCGAGCGGCAGTACTCCCTGCTCGAGATTCGCGACTACCTGCTCACGAAGAAGATTGCTACCGCCTGCCACACCAAGACCGTCACGGTGCTCTACTTCTACAGCAACACCGGCACCTGTGCCGCGTGCGACCAGGCCGGCAACGCGCTCTCGTACCTGCATAACACCTTCCCCGCCCTGCGCGTGTACTCCTTCGACTACCACCTCGACCTCGGCGCCCTGCAGACGCTCATCTCGCTCACCAAGGCGTCGAGCACCCTGCCATCCTTCGTCATAAACGGCGTCCCCTCAAGCGGCTTCACCACCCTCGCCGACCTCGAGTCCCGCTTCCCGCCTGGTGCCCTCGCGACGACGAGCGCGACGAGCACGGCGAAGTAGCGTACACGAGAACGAGCGCGGCGGCAAGAGGCCGCCGCGCTCGTTCTTTTTACTGAGCCGCCTCTCGGATTCGAACCGAGGACCTTCACTTTACAAAAGTGTTGCTCTGACCGACTGAGCTAAGGCGGCGCACTTTACCTTGTAGATGTCTCGCTATCGTCCTGCGGCTGCGCAGGGAGATTCTCCTTGAAGCTGGAGAGGGTCTTCACGTAGGTGCGCGCGTGTTCGGGATCGCGCGCGACGAGGTCGGGGTTCTTCTTACGGAGCGCCTGTACGGCCTGCGCGAGCTGCCGCTCGGCGGCGCGCACCACCCGCCAGACCCGATGCGCTACCGCGTGCCCCGCGCGCACGAGGGCGCGCGCGCCTTCGTCGCGCACGAGCGCCTCGAAGTCTATGTGTGTCGCGAGGAACGCGACCCGCTCGGCGCGCGCGTCAAAGCGCGCGCGTGCCGCAGCGAAGACGCGCGTGCCGCGGGCAAGCTCGAAGCGCGTGAGCGCCACGAACCCGCAGAAGAGCGCGATCGACCCCAGGAGTGCCGCGAGGTACGCCACGGCTAGCGCGTCGAGAGACGCGCGAAGCCGCTCACCTCGACGCGCTCGCCGAACTTCTGGGTCGCCTCATTGAGGAGCTGCCGGATCGTCTTCGACTCGTCCTTGATGAACGGCTGCTCGAGGAGCACCTGGTCGCGGAAGTAGCTCGCGAGCTTGCCCTCGAGGATCTTCGCCTGCATGTCTGAGGGCTTCCCGGCCACCTCCTTCTCGAAGACGGCGACGGCCGCCGCCTGCGCCTCCTCGGGGATTGCCTCGGTCGAGGCGTAGCGCGGGTCGGTCGCGGCGACCTGCATCGCGACGTCGCGCGCGAGCGCGACGAAGTCCGGATTCTTCGCGACGAAGTCGGTCTCGCAGGCGAGCGCGACCATCGCGCCGATGGCGCCCTCGTGCACGTAGCTGCCGATCGCGCCTGCGCCGAGCTCGCGGTCGGCCTTCTTCTCGGCCGAGACTGCCGAGCGCTTCTTCAGGATGACCTCGGCCTGGGCCGGATCGCCGTTCGCCTCTTCGAGCGCCTTCTTGCACTGCATGACCGAGACGCCCGTCTTGTCGCGCAGAGTCTTGATGCTGTCTGTCGTGATGTCCATATGAGAAAGATGATACCACGCCCGCGCGACGCGCGCGCTACGCCGAGCGCCCCTTCTTGAACGCGTCGACGAGCGCAGCGAGGATGAGCTTCACCGTCTCGCGCGAAGCATCGTTCGCCACGATCGGGTACGCGGCGTCGGCAAGGTCGCAGTCCGAACTCATGAGCGCGACGACCGGGATACCCGCCTCGCGCGCCTCCTTGGCCGCGTGCTTCTCGTGCTTCGTATCGACGATGAGAAGCGCGTCCGGCCGCTTGGTGAGCGTCGTGAGCCCGTCGAGCCGCGTCTCGAGGCGCTTCTTCTCACGGTCCATGCGGATGAGCTCGAGTTTGGTGTGCCCCTTCGTCATCGTCGGCGACGCCGGATCGGCGAGCTCGGTGAGGCGGTTGATGCGCTTCTTGATCTCGTCCCAGTTGCTGATGGTGCCGCCGAGCCAACGGGTCGCGACATACGGCATGCCGATCTCCTGCGCCGCCTGCCGCACGAGCGCGGCGATCTCGACCTTCCCGCCGACGAAGAGGATCGTCTTGCCCTCTCGCGCCATGGTCGTCAGCGCCGCCTTCGCCGCTTCGAGCTGCCCGGCGGTCTGCGTGAGGTCGATAATCTCCTGCCGCCCGGACGCGCCGACGACGAACGGCTTCATCGACGCGTGGCGGCGCGCCTTCACCTGCGCGAAATGCGCGCCTGCATCGAACAGGCGCTTCACCTCTGCCGTATCAGCCGTGGTCGTCATTACTCCGCTACTGTACCCGATTCCCCTCCATAACGCAAGCAACTTGGACATCGGATGTCCAAGTTTGTATGATAGAGTGGTGGTATGGAGACAGGGTTCTTTCATCTGATGGGACGCGGGGTCGAGAAGCGCGATATCGTGCTCGATGACTCCGACCGCCTGCGTTTCCTGCACGACCTCTACGCCTTTAACGACGAGAATCCGTCTCAAAACTACGGCCTGCCCGCTCGAAGAGAGGAGCTACCGAAACGCTCGCCCCTCGTGCGCATACACGTCTTCTGCCTGATGCGAAACCATTACCATCTGCTCGTGTCCGAAGTGGTGGAGCATGGTGTCTCACTTTTCATGAAGAAGTTGAATATGGGATATTCGAAATACTTCAATGAGCGATACGCGCGTTCCGGTGCGCTCTGGCAAGGGAAGTATCGCAAAGTACCGATCGCGCGTGACGCGCACTTCCTCTACATCCCGTTCTACATTCACCTGAATCCGCTCGACTACGTCATGCCCGAATGGCGCGAAGGCGGTGTGCAGAATGTGCAAGAAGCACTCAAGCACCTCGCCGAGTATCGCTGGAGCAGTCATCTTGACTATCTTGGCAGCAGAAACTTCCCGTCAATCAGCTATCGCAACGAGTTGCAAGAGCTGCTCGGATCACACATGGAATACGAGAAGACGATTGCAGAAATCATTTCCGACCCGATACTCGCAGGCCAATCAGAATCCATCGAGTGGTCTTAAACTTGGCAAACTTGGACATCGGATGTCCAAGTTTAATTTAGTCTGAAGCGGCGCGGAGAGCCGCGACGATGTCGTCCAAGCCGCCGGCCATGATCTTGGGCAGGTTGTGCCACGACTCCTTGAGCCGGTGGTCGGTGACGCGGTCCTGGAGGAAGTTGTAGGTGCGGATCTTCTCCGAGCGGTCGCCGGTGCCGATCTGCTCCTTGCGCTCTGCCGCGTGCTTCCGGGCCTGCTCCTCCTCGTGGAGCTGCTCGAGCTTGGCCGCGAGGATCTGCATCGCCTTCTCGCGGTTCGCGAGCTGGCTGCGCTCGCTCGACGAGCGCACGTCGATGCCGGTCGGCGTGTGGATGAGACGCACGGCCGTCTCGACCTTGTTCACGTTCTGGCCGCCGGCGCCGCCCGAGCGCGAGAATTCCATCTCGATATCAGTCGGGTTGATCTCGACGCTCGTCTTCGCGCGGATCGGCAGGACCGCGACCGACGCGGTCGAGGTGTGGATGCGCCCCGCCTTCTCGGTGACCGGCACGCGCTGCACCCGATGCACGCCGGTCTCGTACCGGAGCGCGTCATAGGCGGCCGCGTCGGTGATCTCGAGCGTGAGGTCGTCGACGTCGCGCACCCGCCACCCCTGCCCCTCGGCATACTTGCGGTACATGTCGCGGAGCTCTCCCGCGAAGAGCGCCGCCTCGTCGCCGCCCGCTCCGGCGCGGAACTCCATCACCACCGAGGTCGGCGCGGCCGCCTCTTCCTCTTCTTTTTTCATAATCTGCTCGATCTCCTTCAGGATATCCGCTTGCCGGGCGCGGACGCGCGCCTCGTCCTCGTCGGCGATCGCGAGGAGCTCGGCGTCGCTCCCTGCCGCTGTGCGCGCCTCTGCCGCCTCGCCCGCGAGGCGCTCGTACTCCTCCGCGAGGTAGGCGGTGGCGAAGTTCTTCTTGAATTCGGGCGAGTAGTCCATAGTGAGAGGATAGCAGAGAAACGCGAAAACCGCCTGCGGCGGTTTTCGCGTTTCTCTCCCAGCTTATTTTGCGGCTTTCTTCGCTGCGCGCTGCTTGAAGCGCTCCACGCGACCGGCCTTGTCGAGCGTACGCGCCTCGCCGGTGTAGAAAGGGTGCGACTGCGAGGAGATCTCGATGGTGAGCTTCGGGTACTCCTGCTTATCGTCCCAGAGCGCCGTCTCGGCGGTGTGGACGGTCGAACCGATGAGGAACCGCGCCCCCGACGCGATATCCTCGAATATGACCGGCCGGTACGCCGGATGGATGTCTTTCTTCATGCGGGAAATGCTACCACACCGCCACGCCAACTACAAGGCTGCCTCGTGGTTGGCGTGGTGCCGAGGCCCCTACGACGCGTTCAACTGGTTGATCATCTGCTGGAATTCGGACGCGAATTCCATCACCCCGTCGCCGTAGAAGGAGTACGCCGGATTAGAGGCGCCCGCCCAGCCGGCGAAGTAGCGCAGGGCGGCGAGCCGCTCGGCCGCAGGCGTCTGCGCGGCCGCACCGTTGTCGGCCATGAGCATCGCCGTGGCCATGATGGCATCCCGCGCGTTCCACGGGTTGCTCGGCGTCGACGCGCCGAGGAGCGTGCGGACGCGGTCCTTGCTCGCGACATACTTCCACGGCCCTTTCCAGAAGGCGAGCCCGGCGCCCCTGGGGGGCGTACAGGTGCCGGTCGTCGTGTTCACGAAGCCGCCGTAGCAGACCCAGGTCGAGGGGATGAACTGCCCCGGCCCCATCGCGCCGCCCCAGCCGTACCACGGCTTCTTCGAGACCGGCATCTTGTCCGGGTCGAGGCCGAGCTCCTTGGTGATATAGACGAAGACCGGCCGGTCGCGATTCGGGCTCATGTCGACCGTCCAGGTGCCGGTACCGAGATTCTCGCCGAGGTTCGTCTCCTGCTTGAGGACGCCGAGGACCACCGCGGGGCGGACACCGGTCGCCTTCTCAGCCTGCTCGGCATACGCGAGCGCGGTACCGAAGGGGATCGCCGCCGAGTCGCGCAGCGCGAAGAGCTCGGCGCGGATCTCGGCGGCGGTCTTCTGGTTGGTCGCGATGAGCTTCTGATAGTTCGCCTCGACACCCTTGGTCTCATCGAGAAGCTTCTGCTTCGCGTTCTCCTGCGACTGCACCGACTGCTTGGCGAGCTGCGCGACGGTGCGCAACTGCTCCTGCTCGGCGAGCCGGCTCTGGAGCGCCTCCTTCTCGCTCTCGGTCGAGGAGCTCGTCTGCTGGATCTGGGCGAACGAATCCTGGAGCGCGCTCTTGATCGAGGTGAACGCGTCGAGGTCGCTGAAGAATGAGCTCACATCCTCGGACCCGAGCGCGACCGAGACCGCCGAGTAGCCGTCGAGGAGCTGCGTCTGGCGGAGGATCTGCGCGAGCGACTCCCTCTCGGCAGCGAGCTGTGCCGAGAGGTCGGAGAGCGTCTGGTCGCGCGTGCCGATGTCGCTGCTCAGCTGGGTGATGGTGAGATTGATCGCCCGGATCTGGAGCTGCGTCTTCTTGATCTCGGCATCATAGGCGTCTACTTGCGTCTGGAGCGTCTGGTGCTGGCTCTGCGCCTTGTCGAGAAGCTGCTGTTGCGCGGCAATCTGGCTCTCGATCGAGTCGAGCGTGCTCTGGAGCTGCTGTTGCCGGTCGGCGACCGACTGCGTGGCGTCCTGGGCGAGTGCTCTAAACGGCGCGCCGACGAGCGCACACCCGCACACGAGACATAGCAAAAAGACAAACCGGCGCATGTCCGGTCATTCTACCACGC
>CAYZWA010000027.1:0-7423 GCA_964482105.1 uncultured Candidatus Saccharibacteria bacterium | reverse complement strand
CAAGCTCATGATGCTCGCGGTCACGGTGAGTGACATGCCGAAAGCAAAAGAATTTTATGCGGACAAACTTGGATTACCGGTCGCGTCGGACTATCGCCAAGACGACGATCACTGGTGGGTGTCGCTCGCGGTGCCGGGCGGCATTAGTATCACGCTCAGTACGTTCACAGGCGAGAACGCGAAGCTGGGCGGGATGACCCTGTGGTTTGCGACTTCGGATATTTCTGCGGCGCATAAAGAGCTTGGTGATAAAGGCGTTGCGGTCTCCGATATCGGAGACGATCTCCACGGCCCGGGATCAGGCACCAAGTGGTTCAACTTTAAAGACCCCGAGGGCAATCTCATCCATATCGAGCAGGCGTAATTCCCTGAAGAGAGAGAATGCCCGTCAGCAGATAGATGCCATCATACAGAAGTCGGGTTAAAGGTATGCACGACCACGAGATGCAGCACGACCATGAAGCGGCCGCCGGGGCGGCGGGGGAGCACGAGCACGTGCATGAACCTATGCATGAGCATCATGAGCACATGGCAGGGCAGTCGCTCAACCGGATGGCGGCGAGCGCGACGCTGCACTGCCTCGCGGGCTGCGCGATCGGCGAGCTCACGGGTGTCACCATCGGCACCGCAGCCGCCTTCGCGCCGCACGAGACCATCCTCCTCGCGGGCGCGCTCTCCTTCGTCTCGGGGTATAGCGTCTCGACGTGGCCTCTCGTGAAGACGGGGATGCGGTTCCGGCAGGCGCTGCGGCTCGTCTTGGCCGCCGACACCGTATCGATCCTCACCATGACCATCGTCGACAACGCGCTCATCTTCTTCCTGCCCGGCGGGCTGAACAAGAACCTGGCGAACCCGATGTACTGGCTGAGCCGCGCTGTCTCGCTCTCGGCCGCGTTTGTCGCCGCGTATCCGGTCAACCGCTACCTCCTCGCGCGCGGGAAGGGGCATGCGCTCACCCACGCGCACATGCACGGATGAGGGGGTGGTATACTAAAAGGCATTGCTCAACGCTAATCATTCTTTCGTATGGCTATTCGTGTCGCAGTAAACGGGTTCGGGCGGATCGGCAGGGCGTTCGTGCGGCGGGCATATGACGGCGACCGCGATATCGAGATCGTGGCGATCAACGACCTCGGGTCGCTCGAGAATCTCGCGTACCTTCTCAAATATGACACGGTCTCGCGCCGCGCGCCGTTTGGCGTCGAGATCCGCGACGGGAACCTCGTCATAGACGGTAAGGAGGCGCGCTTCGTGCAGGAGAAGGACCCGGCGAACCTCCCGTGGGGCGAGCTCGATGTCGACGTCGTCATCGAGTCGACCGGCTTCTTTACGCATTATGAGGACGCGCAGAAGCACATCCAGGCGGGCGCGAAGCGCGTCGTCATCAGCGCGCCGGGCAAGGGCGACGAGTCGATCGGCGCGACCGTGCTCCTCGGCTTGAACGAAGACCGGCTCGCCGACCACCAGGTGACGAGCAACGCCTCCTGCACGACGAACGCCTCCTCGCCGGTCATCGCCATCCTCGACGAAGCCATCGGCATCGAGAAGGCGGTGCTCTCGACCACCCACGCCTACACCGCGAGCCAGTCGATCGTCGACGGCCCGGCGAAGAAGGACATGCGCGAAGGCCGCGCCGCCGCGCAGAACATCGTCCCCACCTCGACCGGCGCGGCCATCGCGGTGACCAAGGCGTACCCGGCGCTCGCGGGCAAGTTCGACGGCATCAGCTTGCGCGTCCCCGTGCCGGCCGGCTCGATCGCCGACGTGACCTTCATCGCGAAGCGCGAGACGAGCGCCGAGGAGGTGAACGACATCCTGCGCAAGGCAGCCGAGAGCGACCGGTGGCGCGCGACCTTCGCCACCACCGACGAAGCGCTCGTCTCGAGCGATATCCTCGGGCAGCCGCACGCCTCGATCGCCGACCTCTCGATGACGCGCGTCGTCGACGGCACGCTCGTGAAGGTGCTCGCCTGGTACGACAACGAGACCGGCTACACCGAGGCCCTCGTGCGGCACGTCCTCGCCGCCGTGAAGGCGTAATACGGCTCGCATGGACGCGCGGGTGTACATCGCGAGCGACCACGCCGGCTTCGCGCTCAAGAGCGCGCTCGTCGACGATCTGCGCGCGCGCGGGATCGCGGTCGAGGATATGGGCGCGCACACCCTCGACGAGGGCGACGACTACCCTGATTTCGTGACGCCGTGCGCCACGCGCGTCGCGGAGGAGCAGGAGAAGAGCGCCCGCGGCGGCGGAGCCGCCGCGGGCGTATTCGGCATCGTCATCGGCGCTTCGGGCGAGGGCGAGGCGATGGCGGCCAACCGGCTCCCGGGTATCCGCGCCGCCGTCTACTACGGCGCGGCCGGGTCGCAGACAGACGCGAGCGGCGAGACGCTCGATCTGATCGCCTCCGTGCGTGCCCACAACGACGCGAACATCCTCTCGCTCGGCGCGCGCTTCCTCTCCGTCGACGACGCGCTCGACGCCGTACGCCGCTTCCTCGAGACGCCGTTCTCCGCCGCGCCGCGGCATGTGCGCCGCCTTGCGAAATTTTAGCGGGGTATATACTGGAGACATGAGCCTCGTCGTCCCCGCGCTGCTGTCTCCTTCTCGGAAAGAGCTCGGCGAGGCGCTCGCGCTCGTCGCCGACCTGCCGGAAGTCGCGCGGATCCAAATCGATGTCGTCGACGGCCGCTTCGCGTCGCCGGCGACATGGCCGTACACCGCGCCGCACGAGCTCGCTGGCATGCGTGCCGCAGGCGCGATGCTGCCGATGCTGCATCGTATCGAGTACGAGATCGACCTCATGTGCCTCGACGCGGCAGAGGCCGCGGGCGCCTGGCTCACGCTCGGCGCGTCTCGGCTCGTCTTCCACGCCGAGAGCGTGCCGCAGGTCGGCGCGTTCCTCGCCGCCATGCAGAAGCGGTATGCCGGCGGCGTCCGTTCGTGCGCGCTCGCTGCCTTCGGCATCGCGCTCAATGTCGAGAGCGACCTCGCGCTCATCGAGCCCTACCTCGACCGTGTCGAGTTCGTGCAGTTCATGGGTATCGCGCGTATCGGACGGCAGGGGCAGCCCTTCGACCCGCGCGTCGTCGAGCGGGTGCGGCGCTTCCACGCGCAGTATCCGGATCTGCCGGTGCAGGTCGACGGCGGCGTGTCAGCCGAGACCGCCCCGGCGCTCGTGGCGGCGGGCGTCTCGAATGTCGTCGTCGGCTCTGCGATCCTGCGCGCAGCCGACCCGCGCGCGGTCTTTGCCCGGCTTGAGGCTACGGAGGATCCCTATGGCGTGTCGCATGCTAGTATAGAGAAGATATGACGCTCACCGACGATACGCTCCGCATGCTCGAGAGCAAGGCCGAGGCGATCCGCGAGACGATCATTACGATGCTTGTCGCGGCGGGGAGCGGGCACACCGCAGGCCCCTTGGGGATGGCCGACATCTTCGCGGCGTTCTATTTCCATATCCTGCAGCACGACCCGCAGCATCCCGACTGGGAGGAGCGCGATCGGCTCATCCTCTCGAACGGCCACATCGTCCCCGTGCGCTATGCCGCGATGGCGCACGCCGGCTACTTCCCGGTCGAGGAGTGCGCCACGCTCCGGCAGTTCGGCAGCCGGCTCCAGGGGCATCCCGAACGTACGCGCCTGCCCGGTCTCGAGACGACCTCCGGCCCCTTGGGCGAAGGGCTCTCGCAGGCGGCGGGCATGGCCTACGCCCTCCGCATGGATGGCAAGAAAAACGCGGTGTACTGCCTCATGGGCGACGGCGAGCAGGACGAGGGCAGCGTGTGGGAGGCAGCGATGTGGGCGGGGAAGGAGCGCCTCGGCAATCTGACCGCGGTCATCGACCGCAACAACATCCAGATCGATGGCCTTACCGAAGACGTGCTGCCGCTCGAGTCGCTCCGCGCGAAGTATGAGGCATTCAACTGGCATGTGCTCGAGGTGAACGGGCACGACATCCGCGCCTTCGTCGCGGCGGTCGAGGAGGCGCGCGCGATCGTCGAGAAGCCGGTCGTCATTATCGCGCACACCATCCCCGGCAAGGGGGTGCCCGAGATCGAGTTCGACTACCACTGGCACGGCAAGCCGCCCTCGAAGGAGGAAGGGAAGCGTTTTCTGAAAGAGCTCCGCACGATGGCGGGCAAGGTGCCGCATGAATACGCATAATGAACCGGCTATGCTGAATCCCGATGCTAAGCTCTCCGACAAGACGCTCGCCGACGCTATCGAGCGCGCGCCGACGCGCGACGGCTTCGGCACGGGCACGGTCGAGGCGGGGAAGGCGGATGCGCGCGTCGTCGTGCTCTGTGCCGACCTCGCCGAGAGTACGCGCGCCGAGTGGTTCGAGAAGGAGTTTCCCGAGCGCTTCATCGAGGTCGGCATCGGCGAGCAGAACATGGCTGCGCTCGGGAGCGGCATGGCCGCCGCCGGCAAGGTGCCCTTCATCGCGAGCTACGCGGCGTTCAATCCGGGGAGGAACTACGAGCACATCCGCACGACCATCGCCTTGAACGAGGCGAACGTGAAGGTCTGCGGCATGCACGCGGGCGTCTCGGTGGGCCCCGACGGCGCGACGCACCAGATGCTCGAGGATATCGGCCTCATGCGCATGCTCCCGAACATGATCGTCATCGCGCCGGGCGACGCTGAAGAGGCGAAGAAGGCGACGGTAGCGGCGGCGCAGCACGAGGGGCCGGTATACCTGCGCTTCGGTCGCTCGGCGACGCCGGTCTTCACGACCGCTGACACGCCCTTTGCTATCGGGAAGGCGCTCGCGCTCGCGCGCAGCGACGCGCCGCAGGTCGCGCTCGTCTCGACCGGCGCGCTCTCATACGAAGCCCTCAAGGCCGCGCAGTCGCTCGAGGCGGAGGGCGTCGGGAGCATCGTGCTCCACGTGCCGACGGTGAAGCCGCTCGACGAGGAGGCGATTATCGGCGCGGCGCGCGAAGCGCGCCGCGTGGTGACCGTCGAAGAGCACCAGGCCGCCGCCGGCTTCGGCAGCGCGGTCGCAGAGCTCCTCGCGGAGCAGCTCCCCACGCCGCTCACGCGCGTCGGTATCCGCGATCAGTTCGGCCAGTCGGGCGACCCGGACGAGCTCATCGCGCACTACGGGCTCGACGCGCGCGCGATTGCCGCTGCCGCCCGCGCGCTCATCGAGCGCGACCGGGCCTGAGTCACGCGTATGGGCGGCAACCTGCTCACCTTCAAGGTCAACACGTACCTCTCGCTGCTTATCATCACCGTCGTCGGGGCGGGCGCTACACTGCTTATCATCCGCGTCGCGAATGCGGACCCGGCGGCCGTGCTGCATGTCTCACCGGCGAACGCCGCGCTGCGCGCGGCGTTGCAGAAGGCTCCGTGACCGGAGGCGCTTAGGTGAGTGCTGATACGCGGTACTCTGCCGGCGCCTCCGCGAGATAGGATTCGAGCTTCTCGCGCGAGAGGAGCCCTGCTTGCGCGCCGACCTCCTGCACGACGGCCATCGAGTTGACCGGGCCCCACTGGAGCGCCTTCTCGAGCGGCAGCCCGAGCGCGAGTGCCGCGACGACGGTCGAGGTGGTCGCGTCGCCCGCGCCGGTGCGGTCGACCGGCGCCTTCTGGTCGGGATACATCGGCACCTGGAAGACGGTCGTGCCGTCGGAGGCGTAGGCACCGTTCGGCCCGTCGGTGATGAGTACCGTCTTGGGGCCGAGTGCGTGCATCCGCTCGAGCAGCTCGCGGATATCGGTAGGCCCGAGGTCGAGGATGCGCTCGGCCTCCTCCTTATTGCACGCGACGAGCGCTGTCGCGCGGTAGAGCGCGGCGAGCTTCTCGGTGCCCATCGACATCTCGAACGTGCTCGGCTGGAAGGCGAGCCGGGTCTCGGGATGCGCGGCGACCCACGCGGCGACCTCGGCGTGGAAGTGCTCTGAGCGGCCGGCG
Organism: uncultured Candidatus Saccharibacteria bacterium; assembly: GCA_964482105.1. GTDB lineage: Bacteria > Patescibacteriota > Minisyncoccia > Phycocordibacterales > Phycocordibacteraceae > C7867-001. The sequence goes on along the minus strand of CAYZWA010000027.1, from coordinate 1,500 downwards.
GACGAGAGGTAGAGCCACGTCGGCGCCTCGAAATCGTCGGGCATCGCGTAGGGGTAGTCCTCGTGCTTCACGAGGATGGTGCGCTCGGCGTGGTACCAGAGCACGTAATCGTGGTTGGTGGGGAGGTCGGCGTTCGTGCGCACATAGCGCGTGTCGACCCGTTCCTGCTCGAAGACCTTGAGAATCTCCTCGCCGTAGCGGTCGCCGCCGACATTCGAGATGAAGCCGGTCGCGAGGCCGAGGCGCGCGGCGGCGACGGCCGCGTTCGCGGCGTTCCCGACGCCGGGCAGGAGCACCGACTGCTCATACGGGATCTTGTCGCCCCAGGACATGCAGATATTCTGCGCGTCGCTGTTCACGATGCGCTCGACGTGCGCCTCGTGCAGCTTGATAAATTCGTCGACGGTGCAGTCGCCGATCGCGATGAAGTCTTTGTGCATATGGTGCCAGTGTATCATGCGCGCAGGTGGGGATAAGCCTGCGCGTCCGGCGGGCATGCTACCATGAACGCATATGACCGACCTCGTAGCCACCGCCCGTTCGTTGTTCGCCCCCGGCAGGGGGATTCTCGCCGCCGATGAGAGCGTGCACACCGCGACCGCGCGTCTTGCCGCCGAGGGCATCGCGACGAGCGCCGAGATGCGCCGGCAGTACCGCGAGCTCTTCTTCGGCATGGAAGGGCTCGAGCAGTACCTCTCGGGCGTCATCCTCTTTTCCGAGACGCTCGACCAGAAGAGTGACGACGGGACGCCCTTCCCGGAGTCGCTTGCCGCGCGTGGCATCGCGCCCGGCATCAAGGTCGACCTCGGCACCGAGCCTCTGCCGCAGAGCGAGGAAGAGCTCGTGACCAGAGGGCTCCTCGACCTCCCCGAGCGTCTGGAGACGTATAAGGCGCACGCGCCGGTGTTCACCAAGTGGCGCGCGGTCATCCGTATCGACGGCAACCGGCTCCCGAGCGCGCAGGCGCTTCGCGAGAATGCGCTCCGCCTCGCCGAGTATGCGAAAGACGTGCAAACGGCCGGCATGGTGCCGATCCTCGAGCCAGAGGTCCTCTACGACGGCAACCACAGCCGCGCCCGCGCCCGCGCGGTCATCACGGAGACGATGAGCGTGCTCTTCTCCGCGCTCGCCGAGCACGCGGTCGACAAGGCGAGCGTCATCGTGAAGACCGCCATGGCGCTCTCGGGGAAGGGCAGCGGCAAGATGGACACGCCCGAGGAGGTCGCCGAGGACACGCTCGCGGCGCTCATGGAGAGCGTGCCGCGCCAGGTCGCGGGGATCGTCTTCCTTTCCGGCGGGCAGACCCCGGATCAGGCGACGGAAAACCTCGCCGCGATTACGAAAAAAGCCCGGGAGCTCAGCGCGCCCTGGCCGCTCACGTTCTCCTACGCCCGCGCGCTCCAGCAAGAGGCGCTCGCCGTCTGGAAGGGCAAAGCCGAGAACGTCCCCGCTGCCCGCGACGCCTTCCGCGCGCGCCTCGACAAGGTCTCTGCGGCGGTG
>CAYZWA010000026.1:3000-7442 GCA_964482105.1 uncultured Candidatus Saccharibacteria bacterium | reverse complement strand
GGTAAGGTAGCCGTACGCCGCGGAGGGATCCGCGGCTTCCGTTTTGTGCGGTATCATCTTATGCATGCAACGTGCCGATTTCGAGACGCTCGTCGGCGAGGGGTATGACCAGCTGCCCGCGTGGGTACGCGAGAAGATCGCGAACGTCGCCATCCTCGTCGAAGACGAGCCGTCCGAGGAAGTGCGCGAGATGGAGCAGCTCGGCCCCGACGAGACCCTGCTGGGCCTCTACCAGGGCGTCCCGCTCACCCACCGCAGCTACGACGCGAGTATGACGCTCCCCGACACCATCACCCTCTACCGGCTCCCCATCGAGGAGACCGCTGCCGAAGACGGCCTCCCGGTCGCGCGAGTCGTCGCCGAGACCATCTGGCACGAGTTCGCCCACCACTTCGGCATGGACGAACACGAGGTGCGCGAGCACGAAGCAGAGCGGGACCGTTGACGCGCTATTTCCCCTTGTCTCCACCGAGGTCTTTCGTCTGGATGGGGCTCTCGATGCCCGGCTTCCACTCGGCGTTTATGGCACCGAACTGCCGCTCGTAGTCGGCAACCTGCGCGGCGAGGTACTGCGCGAGACGCTTGGCGTGCTGCGGGGTGAGGGCGAAGAACGCCGCGGTCTCGCCGTTCAGCATCCCCATGGCGAAAAACTCCTGCGAGAAGCCTACTTGGATATTCTCGCAAAACTGCTTCGGCACCTTGTTCAGATCGATAGGCATGCCTCAAGTATAGGCGCATCAGAGCGTGAGTGCAAAGCGCTCAAGGGCCACGGGGAGCGGGAGACCAGAGCGGCGGGAGTCTTGCAGGAGGGCGATGAGGTCGAGGGAGAGCTGGCGTGACTCCTTCGGCGACCATGTGGTACTTCCCTTCTCCATGAGGTCACGCGCCTTCCAGTGGAGAAGCCCGTGGAGCATCTCAGGCGCGTCGCCCGCAGCGAACGCACGCATGAGCTCGAGCCAGAGCCGCTCGCGCGCGCGAGCGGCGAGAGCGTTCACGAGACCTGCATTGAACCCGCCCTTCGCCTGCCTCAGGACAGGCGCATCGAACGCATACGTCCTCTTCGCGATTGATTCGAGCTTTTTCTGCTTTGCTGCGGTGAGTGCGGGAGCGAGGATGAGGATCGCATTCTCCGACGCCGCGAGCGCCTCAAGATGGTCGTCTATATTGCAGGACGTTGCACGTCCTACATCTGATGAAGGACGTGCAACGTCCGACAGGTCATCGGCGCTCGCCGCGCGTGTCACCGGATACGGGTCGTCGATAAGGACGAGGAGCCGGCGTGCGAAGAGCCCGCCCGAACTCTCGGCGTCTTCGAGCGCGCTTCCCGTGAGCTCCTCGCGCGCAAGGCGGGCGTAGGCGAGGTTCGGCTCTTTCTCCCGCGCCTTCGCGACCCACTCAAACGCCTTCGCCCGCGCTTTCGCGGCGTCCGTGCCGGTGAAGAGGTAGATCATGCGTCGGTCATGCTGCCCCAATCTTTCCCCGTTTTCAGCGTCGCGATGATCGGTACGCTATGCGCCATCTCGTCCGGCAGCACCGACTCCATGAGGTCCCGTATCTTCTCGGCGAGGGCGCCGGCGCGCGTGTCGCGGAGCTCGTATACGAGCTCGTCGTGCACCTGGAGAAGCAGGTGCGCGTCATCGGTCGCATCCTCCTGCGCGAGCATCTCGTCGACGCGCACCATCGCGAGCTTGATGATATCGGCCTGCGTCCCCTGGATCGGCGCATTGATCGCCATGCGCTCTGCCTGCGCCCGCACGTACGGCAGCGGCGACTGCATCTCGGGGAACTGTCGGCGGCGGCCGAAGAGGGTCTCGGTGTAGCCGTGAGTGCGCGCGAAGCCTTTGGTCGACTCGAGGTATTCGCCAAGCGCGGTGAAGCGTCCGAAATAGTGTTCATAAAACGCGTGCGTCTCGGCGGTCGTGGTGCCGAGCTGCTGCCGCAATGCGTTGACGCCCATGCCGTAGAGGATGCCGAAGTTGATGACCTTCGCTCGTCGGCGCATCTCCTGGTCGACCGCGTCAGGCGCGACGTGGAACACCTGCGCCGCTACCTCGCGGTGCACGTCGCGCCCGCTCCTGAAGATGTCGCAGAGCCGCTCGTCGCCCGAGAGGATCGCCGCGATCCGGAGCTCGATCTGGGAGTAGTCGAGCGCGACGAGCGTGAAGCCTTCCGGCGCGACGAATGCGCGGCGGATCGCGCGGCCGCGCACCGAGTGCACCGGGATGTTCTGGAGATTCGGATTCTGCGAGGCCATGCGGCCGGTCGTCGTGCCGGTCTGGATGAATTCGGCGTGGAGGCGATGTGCGGCATCGAGCAAAGGCGGCAAGTTCTCGATGTAGGTCGAAAGGAGTTTGCGCAGCTCGCGGTACTCGAGGATGTCGCCGACGATCGGGTGGGCGGTACGGATCTTCTCGAGCTCGCTCTCGCGCGTCGATCGGGCGCCGCCCTGCGTGCGCTTCTGCCGCTCGGGCGTGAGGCCGAGCTCGTCGAAGAGCACCTCGCCAAGCTGTTTCGGCGAGCTCACGTTGAACTCGTGCCCGGCCGCCTGGTAGATGTGCCGCTCGATCGCCTCGAGCTCGGCGCGGTACTCCCGCGCGAGCGTGTCGAGCACCTTCGGGTCGACGAGGACGCCGCGCGCCTCCATCCGCTCGACGACCGGCACCAAGGGCTTCTCGATGCGCGCGTACACGTCCTCGACACGCCCGAACGTAGCGATCTCTTTCTCCAACGCCGCGTACGCGCTCGCGAAGTCCCGCGTCTTCGTAAACGCGAGCAGGTCGTCGAGCGAGGGGTTCGTGAACTCGGAGGAGATGAGCCAGAGCATCACCGCCGCCTCGCGGAACCGGGTCTCGTCGATTTCCTCCTCCGGCTCCTCCGATGCGTCGCCGGGCACGTGCGCGGCGGCGGGCATCGTGCCGCCGAGCGCTGATACGGCGCGATTCTTGAGCGTGCGGAAGCCGAACGTATCGCACATCGCCGCGACCTGTGCAAGGTCGATCGTATCGCGCCACGGCTTTCCCGGAAGCGCGAAGGCGATCGGCGCGTCGAGACGGATGGTCGCGAGCGCCTTCGAGAGCCGCGCGTCCTCTTCGTGCTCGCGCAACAGCTTCACGACGCGGGGCTTCACGCCCTTCTTCGCGAATGCTGCGTCGCCCCCCTTCTTGGCGAGCATGTCGTAGATCGCTTCGACCGAGCCGAAGGCGGCGATGAGCTCGGTCGCCGTCTTCTCGCCGATGCCGGGCACGCCTTTGATGTTGTCAGAGGGGTCGCCGCGCAAGCCCTTGTAGTCGGGAATATGCGCAGGGCCGAAACCGTAGCGCTCTTTGACCGCCCTCTCGTCGTAGAGGATGGTGTCGTTCAGCCCCTTTTTCAGGGTGTAGACCCGTACGCGCGCGTCGTCGATAAGCTGGAGGGTGTCCATGTCGCCCGAGGCGATGATGACCTCAGTGTCTGCTTCGCCCGCGAGCGCATGCGCGATGGTGCCGAGGAGATCATCGGCCTCGAATCCCTCTTTCTCATATATCGGTATGGCAAACGCGTCGAAGATGTCGCGCGACTTCGTGAGCTGCTCGGTGAGCGCATCGTCGAGCGCCGCACGGGTGCCTTTGTAGTCTTCGTACGCCTCGTGACGGATGGTCGGCTTCGGGAGGTCGTAGCAGGCGATGAGATAGTCTGGGCGGAGCTCGGCGACAATCTTCAGGAGCATCGCGACGAGACCGTAGAGGGCGCCCGTCGGCTCACCCGAGGGGCCAGTGAACTCGGGCAGCGCGTGGTAGGCGCGGTGGATGATCGCGTGCGTATCGAGGAGCACCACCCGCCGCCGGTCGCTTCGCTTCAGCATGGGTCAATCATACCAAAACCCGCGCGCCGCTTCGCGGCGCGCGCTCTCTTCCCTACCCGTACGACATGACGCGGGATCCGTCATCGCGCGCGACAAACGAGATGTGCGCCGCCGGCTGCGGGAGGCCGTCTTGCACCATCTCGGGCCACTCGAGAAGGATGAGGTTGCCGGGATCGCGCATGAGGTCGGCGAAGGCGAGCGCGGCGAGGTCGGCACCGCTTTCAAGCCGGTACGCGTCGATGTGGACGAGATTCTTAAACTTGGACATCGGATGTCCAAGTTTGTAGATCTTCTCGAGAACGAACGTGGGGCTGTTCACGGTATCGGTGATGCCGAGTGCCTTGGCCACCGCCTTGGTAAAGGCGGTCTTCCCCGCCCCGAGCTCGCCCGAGAGCGTGACGAGCGTCGCACCGCTTTGCGGCGACCCTAACCCCCCTTTCTCCTGGGGCGCGAGCGCGCCGACCGCCCGCACCGCCTCAGACTCAAGGTCGGCTATGGTCTTGACGATAACTTCACGTTTCTCCATCTCGCGCATTGTACCGCGCGCAAACGAAACGCGCCCGACCTCCTCCGAGATCGGGCGCACGAGACTTAGCGACAT
>CAYZWA010000026.1:0-2900 GCA_964482105.1 uncultured Candidatus Saccharibacteria bacterium | reverse complement strand
TGTAAAATACTATCATATATGTGATGTAAAGTCAATACCCCTCAGCAGTACGGCGCGGGTCGGGTATGATACGGATATATGGACCTGCCGTTCGACACAGAGAAGACTGACACGACGCTCGAGGAGACGCGCGCGCGCGAAGAAGAGGATGTCGCGCGGATCCTCTCCGACAAGTACGGGATGCCGTACGCCGATCTCTCAATCACCGAGATCGATAGCGATGCGCTCCGGCTCATTCCCGAGGAGGACGCCCGCGCGGCCGAGACCGCCGCCTTCGCCAAGGCCGGACGCAAGGTGTCGCTCGCGGTACACAACCCGAGCAACCCGGATCTCGCGCGCATCGAGCACACCATCGCCAATCGCGGATACGAGACCGTCCCCTATCTCGTCTCGAGCAAGAGCCTCGCGCGCGCCCTCGACTTCTATAAGGAGCTCTCCTTCTCGACCGAATCGCAGGCGGGGGTCTTATCCTTCTCGAATATCGATGAGACCGTCTCGAAGCTATACGGGCCCCACGCGACGAAGCAGATGCTGCGCAAGGAACTCGACCTCGTCACTGCCGACCGGTCGCCGAACTACGTCTCGCGGCTCTTCGAGACGCTTCTGGCCGGCGCGCTCGCGCTCAAGGCATCCGACATCCACCTCGAGCCGCGCGAAGAGTCGACGCTGCTCCGCCTGCGCATCGACGGCCTCCTCACCGACGCGTACGCCTTCGACCCCGACGTATCCCGGCGCTTGAACGCGCGCATCAAGCTCCTCTCCGGCGCGAAGATGAACGTCAGCGACCGCGCCCAGGACGGCCGCTTCACCATCGCGCGCGCAGACGGCGAGATCGAGATGCGTACCTCGTTCATCCCCGGCAACTTCGGCGAGTCGATCGTCATGCGCATCCTCGACCCGAGAGAGACCCAGCTCCCGTTCAAGGAGCTCGGCATCCACCCGAAGCTCCTCGCGCGCCTTAATACCGAGATCCACAGACAGAACGGCATGTTGCTCAACACCGGCCCGACCGGGAGCGGTAAGACGACGACGCTCTACGCCTTCCTCCGCGAGGTATACGCGCCGGAGGTGAAGATCATCACGATCGAAGACCCGATCGAGTACCACCTGCCCGGCATCGTACAAACCCAGGTAGAGCCTAAGAAGTACACCTTCGCCGAAGGTATGCGTTCTATCGTCCGCCAGGACCCGGACATCATCATGATCGGCGAGATCCGCGACAGCGACACGGCGGATATCGCGATCCAAGCCGCGCTCACCGGCCACTTCGTCTTCTCGACGCTGCACACCAACGACGCCGCCGGCACCTTCCAGCGCCTCGTCGACCTCGGCGCCGACCCGAATTCGTTCGGATCGGCGATTAGCGTCGCGATGGCGCAGCGCCTCCTGCGCACCCTGCACCCGGAGACGAAACAGGAGCGCCCGCTCACCGACGAGGAGAAGCGGATGATAGATAAAGTCTTCGAACCGCTCGCGGACAAGAGCCTCATCCCGGAGAAGATCGAGACGGTCTGGGACGCGGTCCCGAGCGACAAGAGCGAGACCGGCTATAAGGGACGCATCGGCCTCTACGAGGCGATCTTCATGGACGACGCGCTCGCCGACGCCTTGCGCGACAACCCGCCCGCCCACGAGGTCGCACGCCTCGCCGAGCCGCAGGGCTACCTCACCATGGCGCAGGACGGCATCCTGAAGGCGCTCCAGGGCGTCACCTCCCTCGACGAGGTCCGCGCAACGGTCGATCTGCCGCGAGTATAAAAAATACAACATCCCGCCCATAATCCTCCAGGCAAACCCACATGCGAGATGCGGGTGAGACGAGACACCTGAGGATATGCCCAGCAACACGCCGGAGCGCGAAACCAGAAAGTCCTTGGGGAAACGCCTGAAGCCGTCAAGCCTTGCCTAGAGGAGTATGGGCGGGATCAAAGGTCTGTGTTAGAATACTAGCACCAACCCATTTTTATGTCAACCCCTCCCGAATCGTCAACCTCGACAGGAGCCACGCTCGATGCTGCGCTCCGGCCGGGCGCGTGGGATGAGTATGTGGGGCAAGAGCAGATCAAAGCGGCCGTGCGCATCGCGCTCGAGGCCGCGAAGAAGCGCGGTAGCATGCCCGAGCACTTCCTCTTCTACGGCCCTCCGGGCGTCGGCAAGACGACCCTCGCCCACCTCGTTGCCACGACGCTCGGCGCACCCTTGAAGACGACCTCGGGCGTCGCCATCGAGCGCGCCGGCGACCTCGCCGCCATCCTCACGAACCTCGACCCGAACACCGTCCTCTTCATCGACGAGATCCACCGCCTCTCGCACAAGATCGAGGAGCTCCTCTACCCCGCGCTCGAGTCGGGCCACCTCGACATCATCCTCGGCAAGGGCCCCTCGGCGCGCACCGTCGAGCTCGCGCTGCCGCCCTTCACCCTCGTGGGCGCGACGACGCGCGTCTCGGCGCTCTCGGGCCCCTTGCGCTCGCGCTTCGGCGGCGGTACCTACCAGCTCGACTTCTACACCGACGACGACCTGCGCGCGATCATCCGCCGCTCGGCCGCGCGCCTTGAGCTCGACGCGCCGCGCGAGGTCATCGAGAGCGTCGCGACGCGCAGCCGGGCCACCCCGCGCACGGCGAACGCGCTCCTGAAGCGCGTGCGCGACTTCGCCCTCGTGCGCGAAGCGCCGCTCTCCTCCGCGCTCTGCGACGAGGCCTATGCGCTCTTCGGTATCGACGCGCGCGGCCTTACCAAGGACGACCGCCGCTACCTCACGACGCTCCAGGAGAGCTTCAAGGGCGGGCCTGCGGGCGTCCGCGCACTCGCGGCCGCGCTCCACGAAGACCCGGACACCCTCGAGACCATCTACGAGCCCTATCTGCTCCGCCTCGGTCTCATCGAACGCTCCCTCCG
>CAYZWA010000025.1:4945-7725 GCA_964482105.1 uncultured Candidatus Saccharibacteria bacterium | reverse complement strand
CCCTGCGCGATTGGCGCAGGGTTCTTGCTACTCTCGATCGCGGCTCTTGCTCTCTGCCACGAACCCGATCGTCATCCCGAGCACGAATATCGCGCTCCCGATACCGATTGCTTCGAGTTCGTCCAAACGCACGTCCGCGCACAGATAGGTTATGAAAGCCAAGAACGGTATGGCCGCACATCCGTTGCTCACGCGTCTCAACCACGATATCTTCATTACGCACCTCGAAAGAACCCTGTCCACTCTCCATTCTGACATATGTTCTGCGGAGTTTTGGCGGGAGGTGTATACTGAAAACCATATGCACATCACCTCCGTTTCAGCACAGCAGATAGCAGACTCGCGCGAGAAGCCGACCGTAGCGGTCACGCTCGGCGCGGGCAACCTTACCGCACACGCGTCAGTGCCGAGCGGCAAGTCGACCGGCAAGCACGAGGCCAAGGAGCTGCGCGATCCGGACGGCAGCGTCGCGACGGCGGTCGGCAATGTCGAGGGCGAGATTGCGACGCTCCTCACAAGCCGCGCGTGGGGGTCGCCCGACGAGATAGACGAGGCGCTCATCGCGCTCGACGGCACGCCGGACAAGTCGCGCCTCGGCGCGAACGCGATTCTCGGCGTCTCGATCGCCGTGCAGCGCCTTTTCGCCGAGGAAGCGGGCGTGCCGCTCTGGAAGGCGATTGCGGCGCGCGGCGGCTTCACCCCGGGCGCACCGCGCTTCTACCTCAACTTCATGAACGGCGGCGAACATGCGGACTTCCGCCTGCCGCTCCAGGAGCACATCCTCGTATGTGCCGGCGCACCGAGCGAGGCCTACGCGACCGCACAGGCCGCCTTCAAGGAGCTTGGGGAGCGGCTCGGCGACGTACCGATGGGCGATGAGGGCGGCTACTCGCCGGAGTTTGACCGGCTCGACAAGCCGTTCGACCTCCTTAAGGAGCTCGTCGATGCACACGAGCATACGAGCATCGCGATCGACGCCGCCGCGAACGCGCTTCAGAACGGCACGGGCGGCTACACGCTCAAGGGCAAGGACTACACGCGCGACGAGCTCCTCGCGACCTATGAGGACCTCGTGGCACGTTACCCCTTCCACTCCATCGAGGACCCGTTTGCCGAAGATGACGAGGAGGGGTTCGTGCGCATCACCGCATCGATCGGCGGCAAGACCATCATCGTCGGCGACGACATCACCGTGACGAACCCGAAGCGCATCGCGCACGCTGCCGAGGTCAAGTCTATGAACGCCGTGCTCATCAAGCCGAATCAGATCGGCTCGGTCAAGGAGGCCATCGCGGCGGTGCAGATGACCCGCGACAACGGCTGGGCAGCCGTCTGCTCACACCGCTCGGGCGAGACCGACGACACCTTCATCGCCGACTTCGCCTATGGCGTCGGCGCCCACGGCATCAAGGCCGGCGGTCTCGGGCAGAAGGAGCGCCGCGAGAAGTACGAGCGCCTTGTGGACATCGAGAAGGAAGCGGTAAGGTAATATACGAAGCATATGAGACTACACTATTTCGCGAGCGAAGAATGGGAAGAGCAGTACGTGCGAGAGAAGTTATCGAACGAAGAGATTACCTTTCACGAGGGGCCGGTCTCTGCCTTCCCGGACCTGAAGGACGAGAGCGCCGAGGCGCTGTGCATCTTCATCGACTCGAAGATCGGCAGCGCGGAGCTCGACCGCTTCCCCGCGCTGAAGCTCATCGCCACCCGCTCTACCGGCTTCGACCACATCGACCTCGCTGAGACGAAGAAGCGCGGCATCACCGTCACGACCGTCCCCTTCTACGGCGAGAACACCGTCGCCGAGTTCGCGTTCGCGCTTATCCTCTCCCTCTCGCGCCGCGTGAGCGAGGCCGAGGCGCTCGTCAAGGCCGGCGGCTTCTCGCCGTCTGGCCTGCGCGGCTTCGACCTCGCGGGCAAGACCATCGGCGTCGTCGGCTGCGGCCACATCGGCATGCACCTCATCAAGATGGCGAACGGCTTCGGGATGAACGTGCTCGGCTTCGACGTACACCCGAGCGACGAGATCGCGCGAGATAACCACTTCGCCTATGCCTCGCTCCCCGACCTCTTCGCGCAGTCGGACATCATCTCGATCCACGTCCCGTACAACCCGCACACGCACCACCTCATCAACAAGGAGAATATCGGGCAGATCAAGAAGGGCGCGTACCTGGTGAACACCGCGCGCGGCGCGGTCGTCGAGACCGCGGCACTCGTTGCCGCGCTCGAGGACGGCACGCTCGCGGGCGCCGGCCTCGACGTGCTCGAAGAAGAGGGCGATCTCTCCGACGAGGTGCAGCTCCTCGCCGACGCGCACCCGAACGCCGACGCGATGCGCATCACGCTCGAGAACCACTACCTCATCGACCACCCGCGTGTCATCGTGACCCCGCACCTCGCCTTCAACACCATCGAGGCGGTGACCCGCATCCTCGACACGACCATCGAGAATATACGGGACTTCGGCAAAGGCGAGCCGCAGAACGTCGTCGACGCGTAGCGACCACGCCGCTGAAACAGCGCCGCCACGAGGCGGGTAGTAAGGGGTAATGACACCGAAATCACCATCGAACGCGGGCAAGGTGTTCTTGTCCGCGGGATTCATCCTTGCGTCGATCGCGTACGCGATCCTGCAGCAGCCGGACAAGGACGACGTGCCCATCGCGGCCGCGACGCCGACCGCGAGTGCGCCGCAGCCGGTCGCACCGCCGGCGCCAGCACCCGCCGCCTCGTCGGCACACACGTCCGCCGCGACAACGGCGGGCGCGCCGCAG
>CAYZWA010000025.1:0-4845 GCA_964482105.1 uncultured Candidatus Saccharibacteria bacterium | reverse complement strand
CGCAGGGGCAGTATGCCGACGGCACATACACCGGCGCGGCCGAGAACGCGTACTACGGCACGGTCCAGGTGCAGGCGGTCGTCTCGGGCGGCAAGCTCGCCGACGTGCAATTCCTCCAGCATCCGTACACGCACGCGAACTCGGTCTTCATCAACGACCAAGCGATGCCGCTCCTCACGAAGGAGGCGCTCGCGGCGCAGAGCGCACAGGTCGACGGCGTCTCCGGCGCCACTTTCACGAGCGAGGCGTTCAAGCAGTCGCTCGCCTCGGCGCTCGCCCAGGCGGCGCCATAGCCCATGTCGTTCATCGATGCGCTCCTCAATAGGGTGACGATGTACCGCCTTGTGCTGTACTACCTCATCACGCTCGTCGTCGTCGCGCTCGGATTCGGCGCGGCGGGCGTCATCAGCCAGAGCCCGATCAACCTCGCCTTCTCGACGCTCCTCGCGCTCGCCGGCGGGTGGATCGCTAACGTCGTCTTCGCGAAGGTGTTCCGCGCACAGCCGAACGTCGAGTCGGTGTACATCACGGCGCTCATCCTCGCGCTCATCATCACGCCGCCTGCTCCGAACGACCTCATCGGCATCGGCTTCGTCCTCTTCGCGTCGGCATGGGCGATGGCATCGAAGTATATCCTCGCGTACAAGAACCGCCACGTCTTCAATCCGGCGGCGTTCGGCGTCGCGCTCTCGGCGCTCGTCATCGGCCACGCGGCGACCTGGTGGGTGAGCGGCACGGTGCTGATGCTCCCCTTCGTCGTCGGCGGCGGCCTCCTCATCGTACGCAAGATCCGCCGCTTCGACCTCGTGATTGCCTTCACGGTCGTCTCTCTCGCCACGATCGCGCTCACGTCGACCGGCGACCCGTTCTTCGCGCTCCAGATGACGCTCACGAAGTCGGCCTTCCCTTTCCTCGCGCTCGTGATGCTCACCGAGCCGCTGACCATGCCGCCCTCGCGCGGGATGCGCATCGCCTACGGCGCCCTGGTCGGCCTCCTCTTCGCGCCGCAGGTCCACCTCGGCTCGTTCTACTTCACGCCGGAGTTGGCACTCCTCGCGGGTAACCTCTTCGTCGCGCTCGTCTCGCCGAAGGGCCGCCTCGCGCTCACGCTGCGCGAGAAGCGCGCACTCGCCGATCATACGTACGAATTTGCCTTCACGAGCGACCGGCCGCTCGCCTTCCGCCCCGGGCAGTACCTCGAGTGGACGCTCGGCCACGCGGGCGCAGACAGCCGCGGCAACCGCCGCTACTTCACCATCGCCTCGGCGCCGGCCGAAGAGGCGCTCCGGCTCGGCGTGCGCTTCGGCACGCCGGCGAGCTCATTCAAGCGCGCGCTCGGCGCGATGCGGGAAGGCGACACGCTCACCGCGTCACATCTCGCCGGCGACTTCACCCTGCCGAAGAACCCGAGACGCAAGCTCGCCTTCATCGCCGGCGGCATCGGTATCACGCCCTTCCGCAGCATGGTGCAACATCTCGTCGACACGCGCGACGCGCGGCCGGTGACACTGCTCTACGCGAATCGGACCGCTGCCGACGTCGCCTACGCCGACGTGTTCGAAGCGGCGCGCCGCGCGATCGGCATGCAGACCGTCTATGTGCTCACCGACGAAGAGAAGCCCGTCCCGGGCGCCGTCTCGGGCCGCATCGATGCCGAGCTCATCGCGCGCGAGATCCCCGACTACCGCGAGCGGCTCTTCTATATCTCAGGGCCCCATGGCATGGTCGAGGCCTTCCGCAGTATCCTCGGCGACCTCGGCGTCCACCGCGCCAATATCAAGACCGACTACTTCCCTGGATTTTAGAGCACGTCCAAGCGTCATGGGTGTCAATGCCAACGCGGCGCCGGGAGGCGCCGCGTTGGCATTGCTGCATCGGGTGTCTGATTTACTTCCCCTCCCCGAGGAGCACCTTCTTGCGCTCCTCGTACTCTTCGGTGCTGATCTCGCCCTTCGCGTAGCGCTCGCGCAGGATCGCGAGCGCCGAGCCATCGCCCCAAAGCGCGCCACGCCGCCACACGCGCTTGCCGTGCATGAGGCGGATGAGCCCGGTGATCGCGAAGACGATGACAACGGTCCAGAAGACCGACCAGAGCACCTCACCGAACCAGAACCCGCCGTACCCCATCATCGGGTACCCGTATCCATAGCCGTTTCCCCACATCATAAGCGAGAATAGATTACGTATAAGTAAGTATCATACTACCATACGCGCGCGAACCAGGTCTTGTTCCCTGGCCGGCCACGAGGCGTCACGCCCCGGCGGGTGCCGCCGCGCGCAGCACCTCGTGCCGCTTGAAGAAGCGGAAGAGCACGCCTCGGACGAGGTCCTTCATCACCTCGGCGATCTGCATCCAGAAGAAGGTCCAAGCCCAGACGAAGAGCGCGAGCGGGAGCGAGATGGCCGTCACGAAGACGCCGCTCACCGCGAGTACCGTCGCGCGGAACTGCGTGATCGTCGTCGCGGCGATGATGCTCTTGTCCGGCAGGAAGCGCCACCAGCGGTCCTTGGTATGTGCGACGTAGATGAGCATGTGACCGGAGACGGTAAGCTTCAGGAAGAAGGCGGTCTGCAGGGGGCCGAGCGGCAGGTGGATGACGTTCGCGAGGAAGAAGTAGAGCGTGAGGCTCTCGACGACACCCACGAGCCCGAAGGCGGTGCCGAGCGCGAAGCGCTCCTTCGGATCGAGGTCGGCCGGACGGTCCTTCTGCTTCACGCGGTCGAAGGCGAGCGTGATGATGGGGATGTCGTTCAGGAACGCGAGCAGGATGATCTCGACCGGCGTGAGCGGGAACCCGCCGATGATGAGCCCGAGCACGAGCGCCGTCACCACGAGCCGGAAGCTCTCGGAGATGCGGTAGACCGAATAGTTGTAGAGGCGGAAGAAGATCTTCCGCGCCTCGGTGAGCGCGGTCTCAAGGACTGAGATGCCGGAAGCGAGGAGCACGATATCGGCCGTGCCCTTCAGCGCATCGACCGCGTTGGCCACCGCGATGCCCACGTCTGCCTTGTGCACCGCCGGCAGGTCGTTCACCCCGTCGCCGGTCGACGCGACGGTGTAGAGCGTCTGCGCGCGCGTCACGATCGCGAGCTTGTCCTCCGGCATCACCTCGGCGAAGGCCGAGATGCGGGCGAAATCCTTGGCACTGAGGTTCTGGATGTCGATCTCCTTCGGCCGCACGACCGTGCCGGGGAGCTCGAGCGTCTTCGCCACATGCGCCGCCGTCGCGGCGGTGTCTCCGGTCACCATGATCGCGTGCACGCCCTCGCTCGCGAGGAAGCGCAGCGTCTCGGGCGCGTCGGCGCGCAGCGGGTCGGTGAGGATGATGATGCCCGCGAAGCGCATGTCCTTCTCGTCGTCGATGCCGGCGGGGTTCTCCTTGATCGCGACGCCGATGGCACGCGAGCCGTCCTTGGCCGCGTCTTCGGTATCCGCATCAATCCGGCCCGCGAGATCGCCGAGCGTGCCGCAGAGCGTCTTCAATACCGGCGGCGTCCCGAGCGAGACGAGGTAGCGCGTGCCGTCGCGCTCGAGAAGGGTCGTCGTACGCTTCCGGATCGAGTCGGCCGGCACCGCGTCGAGCGAGCGGTAGAGCGCGATGTCGTCGGCCGGCGCGCCTTGCGAGAGGATCTTGTCGATGAGGCTCTCCGCGTTCGGCACGGCAGCGGCAGCGGTGTAGCGCCGCACCTCCTCTTCGGTGAACGGCTCGTAGACGTGGATGCGCTCGATCGACATCTTGTTCTCGGTGAGCGTGCCGGTCTTGTCGGTCAAGAGCAGGGTGACGTTCGCGAAGTCTTCGAGCGAGGAGAGCCGGCGCACGAGGGCCTTCTTGGCGGCGACCGAGAGCGCGCCGATCGAGATGATGAGCGTCATCACCGTCGGGAGCGAGACCGGCAGGCCGGCGATGAGGAGCGAGAGGTCGAGGATGGCGATATCGGCGAACTGCTGCCCCTGGAGGACGAACACGAGCGTTAAGATCGCAATCGCGATGACGCTCGCGACGATGAGATAGCGCGAGATGGCGAGGATGTCGCGCTCCATCACCGAGGCGCGCTTCGTGCCCTGAGCCGACTTGGCGATCTTGCCGAAGAAGGCATGGTCGCCGGTCGCCGTGACCGTCGCCGTGAAGCGGCCGGTCATCACCACCGAGCCGGAGTAGGCGTCGTCGCCCTCCTTCTTCGCCTTCGGCATCGACTCGCCGGTGAGCACCGCCTCGTTGATCTCGAGATTCTTCGCCGTATCGATATGTGCATCGGCCGGGATGAGCGCGCCGACGTCGCACTCGATGACGTCGCCCACGACGAGCTCGCGCGAGGGCACGTCGCGCCACTGCCCGTCGCGCTTGACCCGTGCCGCCACCGAGAGCTCGGAGCGCAGCTCCTCGAGCGCGCGGTCGGCCTTGCGCCCGTGCCAGAGCATCATGCCGACGTTCAGAATGAGGAGCGAGAGGATGAACCAGCCGTCGAACGCGCGGTTGATAGAGAACGAGAGCCCCGACGCCACCATGAGCATGATTGACGCCGGCGAGACGAGCGTGTGCACGAGCTTCATGAAACCGCTCACGTGCTTCTCGGTGATCTCGTTCGGGCCGTTCCTGGCGAGACGTGCAGCCGCCTCGGACGAGCTAAGTCCTTCCATCTTTCCATCATAACGCGTACCGCCACCCACCCGCCCGCGTTTGTGCACAGGCAAAAGTGAAGGCACCTCATTCCTGAGATGCCCGAATGCGTATCAACACTTCTTTTGAGTGCTATTGTCGAGGAAGAACTCGAGACTGACCGGAACGAGAATCATTACTCCGACAAGAATGTCGGTCCACCGCCATTTGTGTCCGCTTGGGTTCT
>CAYZWA010000024.1:0-8053 GCA_964482105.1 uncultured Candidatus Saccharibacteria bacterium | reverse complement strand
CGCGTGCACGCGAAAAACTTGCCCTCACACCGAATCTTATTCGCATACCGGACGACGCGCGCGATAAAAGTCATGCGCGCGATATGAAATTTGGGGTGAGGGCTTGCACGCGGTGTGCACGGCCGGTACAATGCATGGCATGCACGATACGGGAAAAGGTTTGCTGAAGGATCTTTTCACGCTCGCATTCCTGATTGTCGTTGTCGTCATCCCGATCCGGTTCTTCGTCGCGTCGCCCTTCGTCGTCGACGGCGAATCGATGTACCCCACCTTCAAGAACGCCGACTATCTCATCGTCGACGAGCTCGTCTACGACTTCTCCGCGCCCGCGCGCGGCGATGTGATCGTCTTCCGGTACCCGAAGGACACGGCGGTCTACTATATCAAGCGCATCATCGGCCTCCCGGGCGAGACGGTCGCCATCAATCACGGCATTGTCACCATCACGACCGCCGCAGACAAGACACTGACTCTCTCTGAGCCGTATATCGTGAACGAGGACGCGACCTATACCAACACCTTCACACTCGGGCCGAACGACTACTTCGTCATGGGCGACAACCGCCCCAACAGCTCCGACAGCCGCGTGTGGGGCTCGGTGCCGCGCAAGGATATCGTCGGCCGCGTCGACCTGCGCCTCCTGCCCGTCGCGACCATCGGCCTCTTCCCGGGTGCCGCGCACTACGGTACGCCGCTCCCCGCTGCTACCTCGACCTCCGCCATCGCCACCTCGACCACTGCCACGTCGACACCATGATACGCGACACGTTCCCCGCCGACGAGATCGCCTCGCGCACTCGCGCGATCAGCCAGTATTACGGCTTTACGCCGCTCGCCCTCCTGCCGCGCACGAACACGGCATCCGCAGCGACGCTGCCAGAGGCGGCTTCACTCGACCCCGTCGCGCTCCAGGTCACCACCTTCCTGAAGCGGCTTGAGCGCGTCTCGCATGTACCGTCCGCCCGCCAGCCGCTCTTCGTCTCGCATACGAATCTCGCGCCCGGGCGTTCCGGCCAGAAGAAGGCCGTCGTCCAGTTCCACGCGCTCGGCACCGACCGCCCGATCGCCGCAGCGGTCGTCATCCGCGTTGCCATGGCGCTCGTGCGCGACCTCACGCGGCGCGAGCCGGTCGTCTACCTGAACTCGATGGGCGACAAGGAGACGCGTGCGCGCTACGTGCGCGAGCTCGGCAACGTGTTCCGCAAGCGCGGCGACGACTTCCCGAGCGAGTGCGCCGCACGGGCCCAGGCAGACGCCTTCGGCGCGGCCGAGCTCGCGATCGAGCAAGCGTGCACGGACGACCTGCCCTCGCCGATCGAACACCTCTCCGACGCGAGCCGCAAGCGCTTCGAAGACCTGCTCGAATACCTCGAGATGATCGAGACGCCCTACGAGCTCTCCCGCCACCTCGTCTCCCGCGGCAACGCGTGGAATGATGCCTGCTTCGAGATCGCCGTAGATACGACGCGCTTCGCCTGGGGCTCGCACTACACCGAGCTCGCGCGGCGCGTCTTCCCTGCTGCGCCGCACGCCTTCGGCGCGGTCATACGCTTCGCGAGCGACGGGGCGGCCGTGAAGGCGCCAGCGCCGCCGCGTTTGCGCTTCGCCCTCGTGCACATCGGCGACGAGGCGAAGCACCTCTCTATCCGGCTCGCTGAAGAGTTCCGCCGCGCGCGCTTGCCGCTCACGCAGCACGTCGGCATCGAATCGCTCACCGAGCAGATCCGCCTCGCCGAGCACGTCCAGACGCCCTATCTCGTCCTCATCGGGCGCAAGGAGGCGCTCGACGGGTCGGCCATCCTCCGCCACCGCGCGACCGAGCTCGATACCATCGTCCCGCTCGAAGGGCTCGTCGACCGGCTGCGCACGCTCGCGTAGCAGGAGAGTGGACAGCAGACCCGGTCATGTGCTAGGATACGCAACATCATGACACCGATCGCAGGTACCCGCGTCGAGGTACGCCGTAGCAAGAACGAGAGCTCTGCCGCGCTTATCCGCCGCTTCACCCGCCGCGCGCAAGGGCTCGGCATCGTTCGCGAAGTGCGCGGACGGCGCTACTGGGAGCGTACCAAGTCGAAGAACGTCTGGCGCAAGCGCGCGCTCATCTCGCTTGGCCGACGCGCACGCTACAACGAGCTCGTGAAGCTCGGCAAGATCGACCCGACCGCCCGCCGCAAGCGCCGCCGCTAGAGCATGTCCCAAAACCTCTCGATACGAAACGATACGCGGCGCCCGACGCCGCGTTTGCCGTTTGCCCGCGCAGCAGACGCGGTGCTCCCCGGCTGGGAGCTCTCGCTCGCGTTCGTCGGCCCCGCCGCTGCGCGCGACCTGAATGAGCGCCTGCGCGGCAAAGAGTACATCCCGAACGTCCTCTCCTACACGCTCGGCGACGCGCATGGCGAGATCATCATCTGCCTCGCCGAGGCTGAAAAGCAGGCACCCGCACACGGCCTCCCTTACCGCCCGTTCGTCTTGTATCTATTTATCCACGCCCTCTTGCACCTCAAAGGCTTTTCGCATGGTGCTATGATGGAACGATGGGAAAAAAACATTCTCGCACAATGCACTGTGCGCGAGGCGTCTTGCGACCATGAGCAAGCAGCGACGCATCGCGACGGGCATCGACGTCGGCACCTCCCACGTGCGGGTCGTCGTCATTGAGGAAGTGCCCGGGAAGCGCGGTGCGGACGGCTTGCGAATCATCGGCACCGGCCTCGCCGAGGCGAAGGGCCTGCGACACGGCTACGTCGTCGACGGCAAGGAGGCAGCCGCGAGCATCGCAGCGGCCAAGAAGCGCGCTGAGGCGGCTGCGCGCGTGCCGGTACGCGCCGCCTTCGTCGCAGTCGGCGGTATCTCGCTCGACGAGGCACGCGCGTCCGGAAGCACGGTCATCTCCCGTGCCGACCAGGAGATCACCGCGCTCGACCTCGAGAAGGCGGCCAAGGCCGCGCGGGAGGCGGCTGCGCCCGGCTTCGTGAACCAGCGCGTCCTCCACAGCATCCCGCTCGAATACCGTATCGACGGCGCGCGCGCCCTCGGCGACCCCGTCGGGATGAAGGGTGTCCGGCTCGAGACAGACTACCTCTTCATCACCTGCCTCGCTCAGCACGCGGAGCTCCTCGTCAAGGCGGTCGAGGACGCCGGCGTCGAGGTCGTCGACCAGATGGCGTCGCCCTTGGCCGGCTCGTACGTGCTCCTCGCCGGCGACCAGAAGATGAAAGGCTGCGTCCTCGCGAACATCGGCGCGGAGACGACCTCGATCGTCGTCTACGACGAGGGCATCCCGGTGTCGATCAAGGTCTTCCCGGTCGGGTCGAGCCACGTCACCGACGACATCGCGCTCGGATTCCGCATTGCGCTCGAAGAAGCCGAGCGCGTGAAGATCGGCCGGCTCTCGGGCGCCATGTACCCGCGCAAGAAGGTGGACGAGTACGTCTCGACACGTCTCGCGTCGCTCTTCTCGACTATCGAGAAGCACCTGAAGACGCTCGGTCGGCGCGGGCCGCTGCCGGCAGGCATCATCCTCTCCGGCGGCGGCGCGGGGACGAGCACGATCGTCGATATCGCGCGCGGCGCACTCAAGCTCCCGGCGCGCATCGCCGAGCTGCATCTCTCTGCCGACACGAAGGCGCGCGACGCGACCTGGGCCGTCGCTTATGGCCTCGCCTTCTGGGGGCTCACCGGCGACACCGAGACGCCGTCGAAGCCGGCTAGAGCGGCGGTGCTTAAGTTCTTCCGCCAGTTCCTGCCATAGAACGGATCCCGCCTGCTTTCTGAAGCCTCACTTGCCCGCATTGTCAATATTTGCATACTGCGCGTTTTTGCTATGATGAGACACATCCGCTCATAGAATCATTATGTCCAAACGCGTTGAACCAGAAATCGAGACCTTCGCCCGCATCCGTGTCATCGGCGTCGGCGGCTCCGGCAGCAACGCGATCAACCACATGGTCAACTCCAAGGTGCGTGGGGTCGAGTTCATCGCGATCAACACCGACGCACAGGACCTGCACCGCAGCCTCGCGAAGCGTAAGATCCACATCGGCAAGAACCTCACTCGCGGCCTCGGTGCCGGCATGAATCCGGACCTCGGCAAGCGAGCGGCCGAAGAGACGCGTCAGGAGATCCAGGAGGCGCTCTCTGGGAGCGACATGGTCTTCATCACCGGCGGCATGGGCGGCGGCACCGGCACGGGCGCGGCGGCCATCGTCGCGAAGATCGCCAAAGAGGTCGGCGCGCTCGTCATCGCGGTCGTCACCAAGCCGTTCTCGTTCGAGGGCGCCCACCGCAAGGAGATCGCCGATCATGGCCTCGCCGACCTCAAGAAGGAGGTCGACGCGTTCATCATCATCCCGAACGACAAGCTTCTCGCCGTCGTCGACATGAACACGTCGGCGAAGAACGCCTTCGCCATGTGCGACGAGGTCTTGCGCCAGGCGGTCGAGGGCGTCTCAGATATCATCACGACACCGGGCGAAATCAACACCGACTTCAACGACATCAAGGCGATCATGGAGGGCGCGGGCCCGGCGCTCATGGGCATCGGGGTCGCCGACGGCGACGAGCGTGCGACCGCGGCAGCCAAGCAGGCGGTCAACTCGCCCATGCTCGACGTATCGATCAGCGGCGCGAAGGGTGTCCTCTTCGTCGTCGCAAGCTCGGACGACCTCGGTATCATGGAGGTGCAGGAAGCCGCGAAGGTCATCAACGAATCCGTCGACCCGGACGCGAAGATCATCTTCGGCATGATGAAGGATGAGAAGCTCAAGAAGGGCCAGCTCCGCATCATCGTCATCGCGACCGGCTTCCCGGAGCGCGCGATTCCCACGGAAACGGCAGCGGAGCGGCCGCTCTTCTCGCTCGCGCCCGAGCGACAGGAGGAAGAGCGCGGCCGCATCTACCACGAGATCCTGCACCGCGAGCCGCTGCACAAGAAGGAAGAGCCGGCGCGGCCGGCCGACGCCGACGCACCCCCCGCAAGCAACGCGAGCCTGCCGGCACAGCCGCCTGCCGAGAAGGAGGAGCCGATCGTCACGGCGCAGCCGCAGAAGCGCGAGGAGGTGACGCCGCCCGCGCCCGACGACGACGATGCCTGGGGCGCGATTCCGAGCTTCTTGCGCCGTCATAAGAAGTAAATACAGATACGAGCCCCCGCGGCGCCTCCGGCGCCGCGGGGGGTTCATTTCTGCTATACTACCCCCATATGCATGACCTCATCATCATCGGCGGCGGCCCGGCAGGCGTCGCAGCGGGCGTCTATGCCGCCCGCAAGCAGCTCAAGACCGTTCTCATCGCGACCGAGATCGGCGGCCAGTCGATCGTCTCGGAGGGCATCGAGAACTGGATCGGCACGCCGAAGATCGCCGGCGCCGACCTCGCGAAAGCGCTCCACGCGCATCTCGACGCGGTCAAGGGCGAGCAGGTGACCCTCGCGCTCGGCGAGACCGTCGCCGCGCTCGAGAAGACTGCCGACGGCTTCACTGCTACCACCAAGGGCGGCGCGACCTTCTCCGGCCGTGCGGTCCTCATCGCCTCCGGCGCCGGCCGGCGCAAGCTCGACGTGCCCGGCGCGGCCGTCTTCGAGAACAAGGGCGTCACCTACTGCGCCTCCTGCGACGGCCCGCTCTTCGCCGGCGCGGACGTGGCGGTGGTGGGCGGCGGCAACGCCGGCTTCGAGACCGCTGCGCAGCTCCTCGCCTATGCGAAGTCGGTCACGCTTCTCCACCGGCACGCGACCTTCAAAGCCGACCCGGTCACCGTCGAGAAGGTCTCCGCACATCCGAATATGCACGTCCTGCCCGATACTGAGCCGGTCGAGGTGAAGGGCGAGCAGCTCGTCGCGGCTCTCGTCTATCGCGACAAGGCGACGGGAGAGACGCACGAGCTCCCCGTCACCGGCGTCTTCGTCGAGGCGGGCGTCATCCCGAACACCGCCTTCGCGGAAGAGCTCATCGCCCTCGACCCGGTGAAGCGCGTCCTCGTGGACCCGCGCACTCAGCGTGCGTCGATCGAGGGTGTCTGGGCTGCGGGCGACTGTACCGACGAGCTGTACCACCAGAACAACATCGCCGCGGGCGACGGCGTGAAGGCAGTCGAAGACCTCTACCTCTGGCTCACGATGCGCTAAAATCATAGACACATGACAACGGCGACCGTTCTCACGTGGCTCACGACTTATGGCTACGTGGTGGCGATTCCTCTGGTCATTCTCAACGGCCCGCTCGTCACGGTCGCGTGCGGTTTCCTGGTCCGTCTCGGTATTTTCAATGGGCTTGCCATCTATCTCCTGCTCGTCTTCGCGGACTTTTTCGCAGACATGGTCTGGTACTATGTCGGTCGCTACGGCGCACGATCTTTCTTGGCCCGGTATGGTCGCTTCATACACATCAACATGAACCACGTCGAACGCATGGAGCGCTTCTTTCTCCAGCACGGCACTAGATTCATACTGATTTCGAAACTGACCATGGGGTTCGGATTCCCGCCCGCGACGCTCACTGCTGCCGGCGCGGCAAAGATGCCCGTGCGCTCATACGCGTTCTTCAACCTAGTCGGCGGATTCATCTGGACCGGCGCCCTGTTCGCCATCGGTTACTTCTTCGGGAACGCATACACCAGCGTAAGCCAGAACGCGAGAATCGCGGTGCTCGTACTTCTCACTGCGCTTTTGGGGGGTGCCTCATACGGTTTTTTCCGGTATGCACAGCGCCTTACCCGCACAAGCGACGACGCCGACGACGAAGCGTGATCAGGCTCTACGACATATCATGAAAATACTCCTTGCAACCGACACCTCGCTCACGTTCGTATGCGGCGGAACCTCGCTTATCGAACGCACGACAGCAGCGCTTGCAAAGAGAGGGCACGAGGTACGTATCATCTGCCCGAGCCGCTCGCGTGCAACGGAAACCTACGAAACCGCTGCGGGCGTACCCGTTTATGGCGTCGGTTCGATATCGATGGCACCGATACAACAACGTCTGCGTATTGTCTTGCCTTTCGGGGGCGCGAAGGCCGACATCCACCGTGAGGTTCGTTCGTTCCGTCCCGACGTGGTGCATCTGCACTCACATTTCTTCCTCGCGTCGATGATCTTGAAAGAGTCGCGTTCGCTCGACATACCCGTTATCGAGACCAATCATGTCATGCCAGAAAACTTCACCCAATATGTGCCGATGCCGCGTATCATCGAGCATGCGCTCGTCACCGCCGGCTGGCGGCAGCTGCACCGGGTCCTCGACCAGCTTGATGCGGTGACGACGCCAACCGAGACCGCCGCGCGCTACCTTCGCGCATCCGGCTTTCCCAAGCCGGTACGCGCGATATCGAACGGCGTCAACCTATGTGACTTCAACCCCGGCGTATCGGCGGCCGGCGTGCGGAGAAAGTATCTTCTCCCCGATAAGCCGCTCCTGCTCTATGTCGGACGGCTCGATCCGGAAAAGAATGTGTGTGATCTGCTTCGCGCCCTTCCCTATATCCGGGAACGCGCCGATGTGCACCTTGTCGTCGTCGGGCGCGGTGCCCGAGAATCCGCGCTACGGAAGCAAGTCGCTCGTCTTAGCATCGGGCCGCACGTGACCTTTACGAGATTCGTACCGAACGATGATCTTCCGCACCTCTATCGGCTTGCCACCTGCTTCTTGATGCCCGGTACCGCCGAACTGCAGAGCATCGCGACGATGGAGGCGATGGCCTCGGGTCTCCCGATCATCGCGGCCGACGCAATGGCCTTGCCAGAACTCGTTCATGACGGCGAGAACGGCTATCTCTTCCCGCCACATCGCTCTCGCGCAATCGCCAAGAAAACCATCGCCGTGCTCGAGAACGAACCATTACGCCAGCAGATGGGCGCAAAGAGCACGGACATCGTCCGCGTACACCACATAGACCACACTATCGACCGTTTCCTTGAGTTGTATCGTTCTGTACAACAGGGTGAGGTGCGGTGGTAATGTGATAGCATTCACTGGAGTCTTATGCTGTTCGCCTCTACGATTCTCGCCTACCGGTACGCGATCGTCTTCCCGCTCGCAGTCGTCGAGGGGCCGCT
>CAYZWA010000023.1:0-8193 GCA_964482105.1 uncultured Candidatus Saccharibacteria bacterium | reverse complement strand
GTGCTCTCGGCAGGAATCGAACCTGCATTACATCCTCCGCAAGGATGCGTCCTATCCGTTGAACGACG
Organism: uncultured Candidatus Saccharibacteria bacterium; assembly: GCA_964482105.1. Classification (GTDB taxonomy): domain Bacteria; phylum Patescibacteriota; class Minisyncoccia; order Phycocordibacterales; family Phycocordibacteraceae; genus C7867-001. The sequence goes on along the minus strand of CAYZWA010000023.1, from coordinate 8,125 downwards.
AGAGCGGATACTCCCTATGTATATCAGAAACCGAACCAAGCCGCCACTACCTCGGCGGCACCGGGCCGATGCTCTTCTTCGTCGACGTTGGCGAGGAGGGTGGCATAGACGAGGTCGGCGTCGACATCCGCGAGCGGGATCTCGAGGTGCGCGGAGTGCCAGACATCGGTCTTGACCGAGAGCAGGGGCGGGAGATCGCCCTCGACATCCTCAAGGACGGAGAAGGAGGTCATGCGCTCGAAGGGGTGGAGGTCTTCGCCGATCAGGAGCCCGTCTTCGACGAGGCGGAAGCGGTGCAGGGGAGGCCGCTTCGCCGCGTGGAGCGCGATGGCGATCGCGGCGATGACGACGAGCAGCGCGAGGAGGTAGTTACTGAAAATCCACGCGGCGACGGCGGCCGCGATCGCGACGATACCGAGCGCCCAGTACCAGTCGGCGCTCTTGGGGTCGTGCTCGTATTCCTGCCCCTCCCATTCCGCGATGATCGCTCGTGCCATGTCATCCAGTATACCAGACCACGAAGCGTGCCTAGGGTGCGTAGGTGCTCAACAGGCGGAGGAGGTGGGATCCGGTCAAGCGCTCGTTCGTCGCCGTCGCTCCTCACTCCGCCTGACCACGCTCGGCCATCCCCGTCTGCTGACGGGGCCCCGGGCCTCGCCTTCGAATCCCACCCTCTCTCTCGCAAAATATAGTCGCCGGACGCTCATCGCATCCGGCTCCTTATTTTGCGGAGGAGGTGGGATTCGAACCCACGGTGCCTTTCGACACGGCGGTTTTCAAGACCGCTGCACTAGACCGCTATGCGACTCCTCCGAGACGCTACGCCTGCGGTGATGATTCGGACGCAGGCGCGGCCGGCGTGTCTTGCGTGTCCTTGGGGCGGAACCAGATGAGGTAGATGAGGGGCAGGATGCCGGCGGTGTTGATGATGAGCATGATGATGAACCACGCCTTCTGGCTGCCCCGGGCGGCGTGCCAGAGCGCGAACCCCTTGAGGACGATCTCGACGAGTGCGATGCCGATGAGGAGCGGCAGGAACACGGCGAGTGCGGCTGGGATGGGGAAGTAGTGCATATGCGTGCATGCTAGCACACCATCGCGCCGACAGCTATCCGTATGTCCGCACACGCCGGGTGGCGCACGCCGGTGTGGTGGCATACACTGGGGACATGCGGTATCTCGGCATCGACTACGGCAGCAAGAAGGTCGGGCTCGCGCTCTCGGACGAGGGCGGCACGATGGGCTTCCCGCATGCGGTCGTGTCGAACACGCCACAGCTCGCGGCCGAGCTTGCGGCGCTCATCGCGCGCGAGGGTGTCGGCGCGGTCGTCATGGGCGAGTCGCGCGACTTCGCGGGCAAGGACAACCCGATCATGCAGGACGCCCGCGCGTTCGCCGAGCAGCTCGCTGCTCACGCGGGCGTGCCGATTGCCTTCGAGCCGGAGACGTTCACGAGCGCTGAGGCGCGTCGCGCGCCGGAGAAGGCACCTAAGACGCGCGCCGCGAAGCGGCGCGCGCCCGTGGACGCCTCTGCCGCCGCGCTCATCCTTACCAGTTATCTCTCTCGCGAACATGAGTAAACCGCGCATTTCCATCGATGAGTTCGGCAAAGTAGAGGTGCGGGTCGGCACGGTCCGCGCTGCCGAACGCGTGCCTGACACCGACAAGCTCCTCCGGCTCGAGGTCGACTTCGGCGAGGTCGGGGCTGACGGGGCTCCGCGCCTGCGCCAGATCGTCTCGGGCATCGCCGCGTACACCGAGGCTGAGGCGATTATCGGGCGTCAGCTCGCCTTCGTCACGAACCTCGAGCCGCGCACTATCCGCGGGCTCGAGTCTGACGGCATGCTCTTCGCTGTGGGGGAGGGAGAGTCGTTCGCCTTCGTCACGCCCGATCGGCTGGTCCCGCCAGGTACGGCTGCACACTAATAAACAGCATTGCTGCTCGCGCGGCGTGAGGATGTGGCATACTAGAGGCATGTCGGTTCACTTCCGTACACGACTCCGGTCAGTCTTCGCGCCACCGCGGTACCTTTCGCTGCCGTTTGCCGGCTTCGACGTATCGAACAGCGGCGTCAAGGCGGTGCGTCTCGCAGAAGGCGCCCGGGGCATCACGCTCGCTATCGCGACGACACAGCGCCTGCCGTCGGGTGCATTCATAGACGGCGATATCGCCGACAAGACGGCGGTCTCGACGGCGCTCGCCGAGGCGGCGCGGGCCATCGGCGTCTCAAGCGGGAACATCTCCCTGCAGAACGCGAAGTCATACCTCTTCGAAGCGGTAGCGCCGGACGCAGAAGGGGAAGGGTGGCGCACGGCCATCGAACAGCGGCTCGACGAGTTCGTGCCGCTGCCGCCCGCGCAGATAGCGTTCGACCTCGTGAGCGCTGGTGCCGAGGGGCACGACGGCGGCGGCCGGACGATCGTCGGCATCGGTGTCGCCTCAAGCCTCGTCTCGGATATCCTCGCCGCGTGTGATAGCGCGGGCGTAGAGCCGCTCGCGATCGAGGGAGAGTCGTTCGCGGTAGCCCGCGCGCTCCTGCCGCAGGACGATGACACCACGGTTCTCGTCATCGACATCGGGCAGACGACGACGAAGATTGCCATCATCGACCGGCTCCTGCCGCGCTTCTCGGCGACGATCGACATCGGTGGCCAGGCGTTCACGATTGCGGCACAGAAGCACTTCGGTGTCTCTGAGGCAGAGGCGCAGCGCGTGAAGCTCGAACGCGGCATCGTGTCCTCGCCCGAGAACCGCGAGTATCTCGCGTCGCTTCTGCCGCTCCTCTCCGGTCTGCGCGATGAGGTCGCGAACCGGCTCGACTATTGGCAGGAGCGCGCCGCCACGGGGAAGGAAGACCGCATCGCTCGTGTCCTCCTCGTCGGCGGTAACGCGTCGCTGCGCGGCTTGCCGGAGTATCTCGAGACCAGTTTGCGCGTCCCGGTGACGATCGGGGACGTATTCACGCGCTTCGCCTCGCGCAACTCGTGGGTGCCGCAGATCGACCGCGCGGAGTCGCTCACCTACGCGACCGCGATCGGGCTCGCCCTGCGCGATCGCGCTTGCCGCTATGATTGAAGGCCGTACCAACCTCTTGCCCGCAGGGCGCCGCGCAGGCGTCGCGCGCGCCTATCGCTACCGTCTCGCCACCGTGGCGCTCCTCCTCTTCGCCGCTGCGCTCATCGCGACGACCGTGCTGTTCGTGCCGACATACGAGTACCTTGCCGGCGGGGTCGCGACGCAGGAGAAGAACCTGCAGAGCATCACGGCTGCGGCGACGGGGCTTACCAAGACCCCGCTCTCCGGAGAGCTCTCGACGCTATCCGATCGAGAGCAGCTCCTCGCGTCGCTCGCCAAGAGCCCCTCAGCGGTAGAGACGATCGCCGGCGTGCTCGCGCTGCCGCACGTCGGCGACCAGGTGACCGGCATCGCCTACACGGCGGCGAAGGGGAAGAGCGTCGGCACGCTCGTCATCACCGGCACCGCGGCGACCCGCGCGGCGCTCCAGGCCTACCAGCAGGCGCTCCAGCAATCGCCGCACATCGCCGACGCGACCGTGCCCGTCTCCGCGTATGCTAAGGATACGGACATCCCGTTCACGATCACTATCGCGCTCACACCATCGCCATGAAACGTGACTTCACCAGATTCGGCATTGCGATAGCGCTCTTCCTCGGCTCGCTCATCGCCCTGTTCGCCCTCTACGCCACCATCACCAACGAGAGCGCGCACCTGACGACGCTCCTCGCGCAGAGCTCGGCGACGGCGAGCGCGGTGACCCGTACGACCTCGTTGCGTAACGCGCTGTCGAAGGTATCTGCGGAGGCGACGGCGGTGAACAGCTACTTCGTGTCGTCCGACGGGGTGGTCGCATTCATCGACAGCATGGAGGCGTCCGGCGTCGGCGGCGCGGACGTGACGGTGAATGCCGTCTCGACGGGCGGTACCGCGAGCAGCCCGACGCTCCTCATCACGCTCAGCGTGGCCGGCCAGTTTGACGCGGTCATGCGCACGGCAGGCGTGCTGGAGAACGCGCCGAGCGACGTCACCGTCACGTCCCTGTCGCTCAGCAAGACGGACAGCGCGAGCAAGCAGGCCGCCGGGAGCGGCGCGTGGCTCGCGAACATGAACCTCATCGTCGGCGCGCTGCCCGCCGCCGCGACCTCAACCGCTTCATCATGACCAACGTCCTCACCTCGGCTCTCGTGCGCGTCAAACGGCTCGTCGGCAACGGCAGCATGCTGTGTCCGTATCGCGACTGGTTCGTCCTGCTCGCTTTCGTGTCACTGGTCTTCATCGGCCTCGCGGTGTGGTCGGGGGCGACCTTCAACGCGGTCGTGAACGGCGGCACCGTCTGGACGCCCGTCCGCACGCCCGTCGCGCAGACGAGCACCTCGACGATCGACGTGCAGGCTATCTTCGACGCCCGCGCCGCCGCCCGCGCCGCCTATGCCTCTGGCACGACGCCGTTCGCCGACCCTTCGCTTTGACGCGCATCGTCTGGTAGGCTGAAGGGGCCCCCATAGCTCAATGGATAGAGCCGCGGACTTCTAAGCCGCTGATGTAGGTCCGATTCCTGCTGGGGGCACAAAGAAGGTGGTGCCGAAGGAGGGACTTGAACCCTCATGGGGTTGCCCCCACTACGACCTGAACGTAGCGCGTCTACCAATTTCGCCACTTCGGCTTCTCTCGCATGATACGCGCAGTTTCCTGAATCGCCAACTAGCGATATGATGCGTACACGCGTCCTTAGCTCAGCTGGTAGAGCGCTTCGTTTACACCGAAGATGCCGGGGGTTCGAGTCCCTCAGGACGCACATGGAGCTCTCCATCCTCTACGAAGACGCCGACATCGTCGCGGTCGACAAGCCGGCCGGGCTCATCGTGCACAGCGATGGGCGGACCGAGGAGCCATCGGTGGCCGAGTGGGCGCTCGCGCGCTACCCGGCGATGGCACGCGTGGGCGAGCCGTGGACGAGCCCGCAGGGCGAGGTGATCGCGCGGCCGGGTATCGTGCACCGGCTCGACCGCGACACCTCGGGCGTGCTCGTCCTCGCGAAGACGCCGGAGGCGTACGCCGCGCTCAAAGCGCAGTTCCAAGGGCGGGAGGTCGAGAAGACGTATCGCGCATTTGTGTACGGGCATCCCGCACGCGACCACGGCACCATCGAGGCCGAGATCGTGCGCATCCGCTCGACGCCGCCGCGCTGGGGCGTGCGTCGCGACGGGGAAGAGAAGAAGCATCGTGTGGCGGTGACCGTGTGGCACGTGCTCGCGCGCGGGCAGGACCCGGCGACCGGCGAGAAGGCCGCCTTTCTCGAAGCGCGCCCTAAGACCGGCCGCACGCACCAGATCCGCGTCCATTTCAAGTCTATCAACCACCCGGTCGTCTGCGACCGGCTCTACGCCACGGGCCGCCCATGCCTCCTCGGCTTCTCCCGCCAGGCGCTCCACGCCGCGTCGCTTGGCATCAATCTTCCCTCGGGCGCGCGCCACCGCATCGAGGCGCCGCTCCCGGCCGACTTCACGCATGCATGTAGGACGTTGCACGTCCTACATGCATGCTAGGATGGGCAGTATGGACTCTCCCGAATCCACGGAAGTGTGGCACGTCATATACCGGGGTGTTGACGGACGATCAATCTTCGCAGACGACCAAGACCGTGCCCGCTTTGTGCACGACCTCTTTGAATTCAATGACACCGCTCCAGCAGAAGTACACGAGCGAAGTATCCGTCGCGCGCCCCGCCAAAATGTAGGACGTGCAACGTCCTACATTCGAGAAAGGGAACGGATCGTCGATCTTCACGGTTGGAAGCTCATGGGGAACCACGTCCATCTGCTCCTGTCGGAACGAACGGAAAACGGACTGTCTCTGTTTCTGCGGAAAATGTCCGGCTACGGACGCTATTTCAACGAGCGGCATGAGCGTCGCGGGACGCTTTTTGAACGAACCAAGAAGGTTCGCATCGAGCAATTGGCGCACTTCCTCTACGTCCTGCACTATATCCACCTTAACGGGCTCGACGATTTTCCCGGAGCGCATAATTGGCGCGAACGCGATGCGGGGACGATACAGGACACAAACGCCGCGCTCGCCCACCTGCTTGCCGACAAATGGAGTAGCATCCGGGATTATTGCGGCGAGAAGAATTTCCCGTCGGTCCTCACCAAGCGGCTTTTCGAGACATACCCGGGAGAGTATGAAGCGGAACTCCGCTCTTTCATGCGAGATCGCGCTCCAGGCGATCTCTCTCACGGGATGCTTGAATAATAATGTAGGACGTGCAACGTCCTACATTATGTTGGGGCTCTAAAGAGTACTGCATTTGCGCCTCTCCAGCGCACGTGCTAGAGTAGTGCCCATATGCAGGCAGTCATCACGCCGGTCAATGCCGCAGGGCGCGCCGCGCTCGGTATCCGGCCGGGCGACACGGTGCGCGTCGTCCAGAACATCGTCGAGTTCAAGAAGGGCCGCGGAGCCGACAAGAAGGAGAAGACGACCAAGAATCAGCGCAAGCAGGCCTTCGAAGGGCTCGTCATCGCGACGCGCCACGGCAGCGAGCCGGGGGCGACCTTCACCGTCCGCACGACCCTCTCGGGTGTCGGCGTCGAGAAGACCTTCCCCCTCTACACGCCGATGATCGACTCGATCGAGATCGTGAAGCGCTCCACGGTGCGCCGCGCGAAGCTCTACTTCATCCGCGAGAAGGCGTCCAAGGCGGTCCGCCGCCAGCTCCGCGGCGCGCGCATGATGCACGTCAAGAGCGACGAGGCTCTGCCGACAGAGGAGACAGAGAAGGAGCCGGCAGCCGAAGCGGAGGCACCGGATGTTATCGAAGCCCCGGCCGAGGCCGAGCCAGTGCAGGAGGAGAAGGAGAAAGAGGCCGTCGCGGCGTAGTGATTTGTAAAACGGGCGCGGTGTCGGTATAGTAGTGGCACACCCTGCGCGGGTGCTGAAATTGGTAGACAGGCTACCTTGAGGTGGTAGTGTCCGTATGGACGTGGAGGTTCAAGTCCTCTCCCGCGCACCGCATATCCGCACCCTATCCCCGGGTTATCCACTGACGTTTCCACAGGCCGTTGACACCAGAACTGGCGGGTGTATACCAGTGAGTAGGTGGCTCTTTGACTTCATGTTTTCTTCATCTTGGGCCACCAGGAGGACGTCATGACCAATCCAGAGCAAGCGTATTGGGCTTTGTGCCGACAGGGATTTCCGCTGGATGCGGAAGATGCTATCGAGCACTGGGAGAATGGCGAGCCCTATCTGCCGGAGCAGCAGCTCCGAGTCCCGCGAGACGTCGAGCGGCTTATCGACGACTGCAATTGGGAAGTGAGTGGCCAAACGTTAGCGGCGTAGTAGCCGCGCACTAAAAACGAAGGCGTGCCGCAAAAGCTGTACAGAAAGACCTCGCGAGATGCGGGGCCTCTTTTTTGTTTGCGGTATACTGGCTGCATCATATGCTCTACACCGGCAAAGGGGACTCCGGGACGACGACGGCATTCGGCTGCAACCAACAGCGGATCTCGAAATCGTCGGCGCTGCCCGAGGCGCTCGGCGCGCTCGACGAGGCGAACGCGTTCATCGGCTACGCGAAGGCGCGCGCGGTCGGAGAGAAGCGCATCGTCTCGGCGCTCGCCGGCGCGCAGGAGAATCTCTTCATCGCCCAGGCCGAGGCCGCCGGTGCCGACAAGCACGTGCGCGCGGAGTCGCTCGCCAAGATCGAGGCGCTCATCGGCGCCATCGAGAAGGAGATCCCGCCCGTCACCGGCTTCTCGGTCGCGGGCGGGACCGAGCTCTCGGCGCTCCTCGACGTCGCGCGCACGCTCGCGCGCCGCGCCGAGCGGCGGGTGATCGCGGCGGTCGAGGCGGGCGCCTGCACCCTCGCGCCCGACACCCGCGCCTACCTGAATCGCCTCTCCTCTCTCCTCTTCGCCCTCGCGCGCCTCGCGAACCACCTCGCCGGCGTCGCCGAGGCCCACCCGCGCTACTGAAATCGCGCGTTCCGTGCTATAAAAACTGCACGCGCAGGAAGCGCATACACGCATGGCGGCGTTAGCTCAGTTGGTAGAGCTCTGGTTTGTGGTACCAGCGGTCGTGGGTTCGAGCCCCACACGTCGCCCC
>CAYZWA010000022.1:0-8402 GCA_964482105.1 uncultured Candidatus Saccharibacteria bacterium | reverse complement strand
CCGGCCGCACGATTGCGCCGACCACCCGCTCACCACGCTCTGGCCGCCCGCGGCGCAGCGCTGGCCCGCCTCGTCGAAGCGAAGCGGAGGCGGGCCGAAGGCGAGATGACACCCGAGACGCGCTTCCGACGTGTGGTGTGGGCGTACTATCGCGCCCACGGGCGCCATGATCTGCCGTGGCGCAAGACCCGCGATCCGTACAAGATCCTCGTCTCCGAGGTGATGCTGCAGCAGACGCAGGTGGAACGCGTCCGCGCGTTCTATGCCGAGTTTACGAGGCGTTTCCCGACCGCGAAGGCGCTCGCCGCCGCGCCACTCGCCGACGTGCTCCGCGCGTGGCAGGGGCTCGGCTACAACCGTCGCGCGAAGTTGTTGCGTGAGGCGGCGCGCGCATTGTCCCGAGTGGGAAAGTCAGACATTCCCACTCGGGAGTTGGAGACGTTGCCCGGGGTGGGGCCCTACACGGCTCGCGCGGTCGCGGCGTTCGCGTTCGATCAGGACGTCGTGTGCATCGAGACGAACATCCGCACCGCCGTCATCCATCACTTCTTTCCCCATTATGGACCTCGTACGTCCATAGATGACAGTGAGATCGCCGAGGTGCTCGCGCGCGTCCTGCCGAAGGGCCGCGCGCGCGAGTGGTACTGGGCGCTCATGGACTATGGCGCGCATCTGAAGCGCTCCGGCGTGCGGGTGAACGCGCGCTCGGCGCATCACGCGCCGCAGAAGCGGTTCGCCGGCTCGCTCCGGCAGGCGCGCGGCGCGATCCTGCGCGAGCTCGCACGCGCGCCGCGAAGCGGCGCGCGACTCCTCGGGCTCTTGGGCGACGATCGCCGGCTGCAGCTCCGCGAGGCCCTCGCGGCACTCATGAAAGAAGGGCTTGTCGTGAAGAGGGGCCGTCACTACGTATTAGGAACTGCATGAACCAGAGCAGGACGTGCTCTCAGCGGAAGTCGCGGATAGCGAGCGCCGCAGCAACGCCCACGACCACGAGGATCCCGCCGGTCGTCGCGAAGAGGCCCGAGAAGCCGCCGATGACGAGGAGCGCGCTCCCGATAAGCGGGGCGATGAGGTCGGCGAGCGGCCAGAGCATCCGGTAGACCGCGATGGTCTCGTCGTCGACCTCGGACACGCGACGGAAGAAATGTGCCTCGGTCATCGCCTCGACGAGCGCCGCGCCGACGCGGGTGGCGACGAGTATCGCGAGGATAACCCAGACGCTCGTTGTCGCGCCGATGAGCGGCACGAGCGCGAAGGCGCTACCCATGATGATGAAGCCGAGCACCATGAGCTCCTTGTCGCCGAGGACGTTGTCGGCGAGCCAGCCAGCCGGATACTCGACGATCGAGAAGGGCAGCAGCATGACCGCGAACATCCACCCGAGCTCGCTCCAGGGGATGTGGAGCAGGGTGTGGAGGTAGACGGGCACGTAGAGCGGCGCCCACATGTAGAACGCGTAGAGCAGGAGGTGCGCGAGCGCGACGGCGGCGAGGTCGCGGTCGCGCAGCACGCCGCGCACGGCATCGCGCAGGAGCGTGCGGGTCGCCGGCCGGCCGGCAGGCAGGCGCCGCGCCGCGAAGATCATGACAAGCGGCACGAGCGCGACGCTCGCGGCGAGGAAGACGCGCGCGTAGGCGTCGGTGTCGTTCAAGAGCGAGCCCATGAGGAGCGGCGCGCCGAAGGCCGCGACGTTGTAGGCGGTGAGGAAGAGCGTCCGCACGCGCCCCGTCGTGCCCTCCTCAGAGACGGTGGCCTCGAGGAGGAGGTCGAGCGTGTAGGAGAGGAAGGGCTGGAGCGCGATGAGCGCGGCGATAAACGCGCTCGCGAGGAGTGCCCCCGGCCGCGCGGCGAGCGCGAAGAGGGCGAGCATCTGCGCGAGCGCGAGCGCGATGGCGAGCGGTTGGGCGCCGTGCCGCTCGACGACGCGCGGGAGCGCCACGAAGCCGGCGAGCGAGACGGCCGCGCCGAGCGCGATGACGAGGCTTGCGGCGCTCTCGCTCATGAAGGTCGCGAGGTAGGGCAGGAGGATGTAGACCGAGGCGATAGACGAGATCGCGAAGAAGAAGTTCGCGGTCGAGAGCGTGATGCGCGGATGCATTGATTCGAGCATAGCACAGAGAAACGCGAGAGGAGGAAATCCCACGTAGGAGAGAGAACGCGCGCGCCGCTCTCCGGAGCGGCGCGCGCGTGCCTGTTGTCGTGCGAAGCGCGGTTACGTCCCGATCAATACCGGGATCACCATCGGCGCCTTGTTGGTGCGGGAGAAGAGGAACCCGGCCATGACGTCGGTGAGGTTGTCCTTCACGTAGTCGAGGTCGATCGGGTTCATGCCGTGCGTCGAATCCTCGATGGTCTTCTTGATGAGGATCCGTGCCTCGTTCAGGAGGGGCTGCGACTCGCGCAGGTAGACGAAGCCGCGGGAGATGATGTCGGGCGATTTCCTGAGCTTGCCGGTCTTCAGCACCACGCTCGCGATGATGACGAACATGCCGTCCTTCGCGAGCGACTGGCGGTCGCGCACCACCACCTCCTGCAGGTCGCCGATCGTGAAGCCGTCGACGACGAGCGGAGCCGAGGGAACCCGCTGCTTGTGCACGACCATCTCCTTGCCCTCAATGATGTCGATGACGCTGCCGTTGTCCGGGATGAAGATGTTCTCGCGCGGGAAGCCGGCCTGCGCGACCGCGCGCGCGTGGCAGGTGGTCATCGAGCGGTAGCCGTAGCCCGGCATGAAGAACGTCGGGTGCACCTGCTGGTTGATCCACACGAGCTCGCCCGTGTTGCCGTGGCCGGTCGAGTGCACGTCGCTCGAGCGGTAGTGGATGATCGTGAGCCCGTGGCGGTAGAGGTTGTCCTTGAGCTTCTGCACCGAGATCTCGTTGCCCGGGATGACCGAGGAGGAGAGGACGATCGTATCGCGCTCGTTGAAGGTGATGTACTTGTGCTGGTTCGTCGCGATACGCATCAGGGCGGCGAACTCCTCGCCCTGGGCGCCGGTCGAGAGGATGACGATCTTGTCCGGCGGGTACTGGGAGATGTCCTGTGCGGGGATGATCGTCTCTTTCTTCACCTTCAGGAGGCCGGCGCGCTCGGCGACCTCGAGGTTGTTCTTGATCGAGCGGCCCTCAAGCGCGATCTTCTTCCCGTACTTCTCGGCGGACTCCATGATGTTGATCATGCGCTCGAACTGCGAAGCGAAGGTGCCGATGATAAGCCGGCCTTTCACGGTCTTGATGATCTCGTCGAGCGTCTCTACGACGCGCGTCTCGGGGATCGAGAAGCCGTCTTTCTCGGCGTTCGTCGAGTCGGCGATGAGGAAGATGTTCTTGTCCTTGCCGATGTCGCCCCAGGTCTTCTGCTCGCGCGCCGAAGGGATGCTGTCCTGGTGCTCGAGCTTCAGGTCGCCCGAGACGACGATGTTGCCGTGGGGCGTCTCGATCGAGACGCCCATCGAGTCGGGAATCGAGTGGGTGACGGGGAAGAACTTCACCTTCGTGTTGCCGATAGTGACCGTCTGGCCGACCTCGATCTCGGTGATCTCGGGCTTGGGCACGTCGGGATACTCTTCCTGGCGGCGCTGGATCATGATAGAGGTCACGCGGCGCGTGTAGATGGGCGGATTGCCGAAGCGCGGGAGGGTGAAGGGGATGCCGCCGATGTGGTCGAGGTGGGCGTGCGTGATGATGACCGCGCGCACGCGCTCCTGGTTCTTCTCGAGATATTTGGTGTTCGGGAGCGTGTAGTCGATGCCGGAGAGACCCTCTTCGTCCTTGAAGTGGAAGCCGGCGTCCATGACGAGGATGTCGCCGTTCACGTCGATGGCGACCATGTTGCGGCCGACTTCTTCGACGCCGCCCAAGGGCACGATGCGTGCGACGTCCGGTGCGGCCGTCTCGGGGTAGTAGTCGGCGGCGCGCGGCGCCCGCCGCGCGCCGACGCCCGGTCGGCGCAGGATGCGCTGGATGCGTCGCGAGACGGCACCCGGCCTTCGGCCGCCGCGCGCGGGAGTGCGCGCGGTGCCGCGATCGGCGCGCCGCGGGGCGCGCGCGCCGGATGTCCCGCCGCGTTTCGCGGGAGTGCGCGCCGGAGCCGGCGCGGGTGCTGGTGCTTGATTCATAACGGTAAGTAGTTAATGCGGGCTTGCAAAATGGGTAATCGAACGAAACCCGTACGGAAAGGTCAGCGTGCCGCGTGAGCGAAGAACGGCCAGACGGCGTCGGTCTCGCGGTACCACGAGGCGACCGAGGCGAAGCGGTCGTTCGGCGTGACGATCTGGGGCAGGGTTACCCCCTTCACGTCTGCCGGCATCGTGTAGATGAAGTCGGGCGCGTAGAGGAACGCCGCCGGATACTCGCTCGACACGGTGTCCTCGATCTTCTGGAGGTCGTCGAGGCGCGTGCGCGTGTCGGCGGTGCTCCGCGCGTCGTCGAGCAGCGCGTCGACGGTCTTGTTCGCGTAGAGCGCGATGTTCAACCCCGGGTCGTTGCGCTCCTGCGAGTCCCAGAAGGCGTAGAGGTCCTGGTCGCGGCCGATGACCATGCCGTAGAGCAGCGCCTCGTACTTGCGCGTCCGGATGACGTTCTGCGAGAGGTCGCCCGGCTCGTAGAGCTCGATGTCGACGGTGATGCCGAGCTTCTCCCAGTCGTTTCGCACTGCGCTCGCGACCGCTTTCATCTCGCCAGCGTTGCTCGTGCGGATCGTGATGCTCGACAGGGTCTCGCCGCTCTTCTTGTCCTGCCACTGCCGCGTCGCGCCGTCGTAGGTCCAGCCCGCGTCTTCGAGTATGCCGGCGGCCGTCGCGGTCGAGCTCGCCGCGCTCGGCACGGGTGCCTGGGTGATGCCGGTGCCGGGAGGGACGGGCCCCATGACGGCCGTCGCATAGCCGCCGAGCACGCGCGAGACGATATCGGTGCGGTCGATGGCGAGCGAGAGCGCCTTGCGCACGGCGATGTCCGCGAACGTCTGGTTCTCATCCGGGTTGAAGAAGACGCCGAACACGCGCGCGTAGGGGACGGTCTTCGCGCCTGGCGACGGGACGCCGTAGGCGCTCTCGACCGCGCCGCTCGCGAGCGCTCCCGCGAGGTTGTCTTGGCTCGCGTAGAACGCGAAGCGGATGCTGTCGAGGTACGGGCGGCCGAGCACGTAGCGCGGGTTCGCGGCGAGCGTGACGCCGGTGATGAGCCCCGAGCGATCGCGCGAGACGTGCGCGACGGTGAAGGGGCCCGCGCCGACCGGCTTTGTCTCGAGCGCGTCGAAGGGGAACTCGGCGTCCGAGATGCCCTGCCAGAGGTGCGCGGGGAGGATGCCGAGCGTCGTGAGGCTCAAGAAGGGCGCGTAGGGCTTCGACAGCGTGAACTGCACGGTGCGCGCGTCGAGCGCCTTGGCCGCGACGCCGGCCCAGCTCGCGTAGAGGCCGCTCTTCAGCCCCGGATCCTGCGCGCGCGCGACGGTGTAGACGACATCCTGCGCCGTCACCGGCGACCCGTCGGAGAAGGTGGCATCGGCGCGGAGCGTGAAGGTGTACACCTTCCCGTCCGGGCTCACCGCGTAGTGGTCCGCGAGCACCGGCACGAGCTGCCCGCGGCCCGAGAGCCCCATGAGGCCCGCGTAGGTCAGGGTCGCGAGGTCGCGGTCGGCGTCGCTCGTCGCGAGGAGCGGGTTCATGAACTGCGGGCTCCCGACGACGCCCTCGGTGAGCGTACCGCCGTCGGCCGGCACCGCGACGAGGAGCGAACGCTCGAGCGCGTAGGTGCTTGCGATCGCCGTGATCACGACGAGGCCGGCGAGCGTGAAGAGGATCGCTCGGTCGCCATACGAGAGCCGGTTGGCGAACGCGCGCAACCGCTCGAAGAGCGGTACGACGCGCGGGCGCGTGAGCGCGTCGCGCACGGAGGCGCGGTCGGTTACCCCGCCAGAAGGAAGTTCGCTATCGCGGTGCATACGAGGAGGATCGTCACGACGATGGTCGCGTTGAACAGGAGCTTCTCGGCGCCGCGGCGCTTGTAGAAGGTGGACGAGAAATTATCGCCGCCGAACGCTCCTCCGAGGGATGCGCCGCGCTGCTGCAGGACGACGCCGATGATGAGGAGGATGCCGAGGATGATTTCTGCGTACGGCAGGATCGATACGAGAGCTTCCATCTGTACCCGCCACTATACCACCCCAGCGCCAAGCTGCGCAAGGCGCGTCACTCGTACCGGAGTACCGGCAGTTGCATCCGCGCACAAGCTTCTTTATACTTGCTGGTGCACGGGCGGGGGCGTCCGCTCCTATTATTGGCGGTGCGCAGCTAACGGAAAGCATTTCATATGGCAAAGAACATTGCACTCACGCCGCTTGGCGACCGGGTGATCGTGGAGCCGGCGGAGAAGGAGGGCGAGAAGACGCTCGCCTCGGGCATCATCATCCCCGAGACGGTGGATAAGGAGAAGCCGGCTCAGGGCACGGTCGTCGCGGTGGGTCCCGGCAAGTATGAAGACGGGAAGCGCCTCCCGATGCAGGTGGCGGTGGGCGACCGCGTCATTTTCAGCAAGTACGGATACGACGAGGTGAAGGTGGACGACACGGAGTACTACATCATCGCGGAGTCGAACATCCTCGGCATTATCAAGTAACAGATACACGAAGGTATGGCAAAGCAGATTCTCTTTTCCGAAGACGCGCGGCGGGCAATCGCGCGCGGGGTCGAGCAGGCCGCGAAGGCGGTGAAGGTGACCTTGGGCCCCAAGGGGCGCAACGTCGTCATCGAGAAGTCGTACGGCGGCCCGCGTATCACCAACGACGGCGTGACCATCGCCAAGGAGATTTCCCTCCCGGACAAGTTCGAGAACCTGGGCGCGGAGATCGTGAAGGAGGTCGCGAGCAAGACGGGCGACAACGCGGGCGACGGCACCACGACGACGGTCGTGCTCTTGGAGGCGCTCGTGAACGAGGGCCTCGCGCGCGTGGTGAAGGGCGCCTCCGCGATGGCGGTGCGCCACGGCATGGAGGCGGCGCGCGACGCGGCCTTGGCCGAGCTCAAGAAGATGGCGCAGCCGATCAAGGCCAAGGATGAGATCCGGCAGGTCGCGACCATCTCGGCCGAGAGCGAGGAGCTCGGCAGCATCATCGCCGAGGCGGTCGAGAAGGTCGGCTCGTCGGGCGTGGTGACGGTGGAGGAGAGCCAGGGCATGGAGCTCTCGTACGACATCGTCGAGGGGCTCCAGATCGACAAGGGCTACGTTTCGCCCTACATGGTGACGAACCCGGAGCGCATGGAGGCCGAGATGAAGGACGCCGCCATCCTGCTTACCGACAAGAAGATCGGCAACGTGCAGGAGATCCTCCCGCTCCTCGAGAAGGTCGCCCAGAGCGGCAAGCGCGAGCTCGTCATCGTCGCCGATGACGTCGAGGGCGACGCGCTATCGACCTTCATCGTGAACCGCCTGAAGGGCACCTTCAGCGTGCTCGCGGTCAAGGCGCCGGGCTACGGCGACCGCAAGAAGGAGCTCCTCGCGGACATCGCGACGGTCGTCGGCGCGCAGGTGATCAGCAACGACGTCGGCATGACCTTCGAGAGCGCGACCCTGGCCCAGCTCGGCAAGGCGGCGCGCGTGGTCGCCACCAAGGACGCGACCACCATCGTCGGGGGGAAGGGGAAGAAAGCGGACATCGCTGCGCGCGTGAACCAGATCAAGGCGCAGATCGAGCTCACCGACTCGAAGTTCGACAAGGAGAAGCTCGAGGAGCGCGTCGCGAAGCTCTCGGGCGGGGTCGCGGTCATCTCGGTGGGCGCCGCGACCGAGACCGAGATGAAATATTTGAAGGATAAGATCGACGACGCGGTCAAGGCTACCAAAGCGTCGATCGAGGAGGGCATCGTGCCGGGCGGAGCTGCCGCCTTCGCGAAGGCCGCGAAGAAGATCGCTGACGGCGGCGCGAAGCTCGACGCGGACGCAAAGCTCGGCTTCGACATTGTCGTACGCGCGCTCGAGGTGCCGCTCTCGCAGATCGCGCGGAACGCGGGCAAGGACGACGCGACAGCCATCATCGCGAAGGTGCAGGAGGGTGCGCCGCGCGCCGGCTACGACGCGCAGCAGGACAAGATGATCGAGGATATGGTCGCGGCGGGCATCGTCGACCCGGCCAAGATGCCGCGCATGGCGCTCGAGAACGCGGTCTCTGCGGCGGCGATCCTCCTCACCACCGAGGCGGCCATCACGGAGATTCCCGAGCCCAAGAAGGACGCGGCCGCCGGCATGGGCGGCGGCATGGGGATGGGCATGGATTACTGAATCTAGGGACCTCGTACGTCCATAGATACGAAGCCCGCGCGGCGCCGGAGGCGCCGCGCGGGCTTCTGCTCCGGCGAGCGCAAAACTTGCGCCTTTTGTCCAATGTGTTACCGTATATCCGGACGCACG
>CAYZWA010000021.1:0-8443 GCA_964482105.1 uncultured Candidatus Saccharibacteria bacterium | reverse complement strand
CGCCCGTTCTCTTTTTATATTACGTGTCACGCCTTCTTGGTGTTCGCCCGGTGGAGCGCGAGGAGGGTCTTGCCGGCGGCTTCGCGGTAGGTGCAGTAGTCGCAGGGGCCGCCGCCGAATGCGGTGCCGACGGGAGGGATCTCATCGCTCATGAGGGTCTCTTTGAGCTTGAAAAGGGTCGGCTCGATCCAGTCGTCACTGCCGGCATACGGGATGAGCGCGATATCGAATTCGAGCTTACCGTCGAAGGCCTCGGCGTCGGCGTGACCGTTCGCGTAGACGAAGTAGCCGGTCGGCGAGACGTTGAACTCGTTCTTGCGGAAGAGCCACTGGTAGACCTCCATCTGACGCTTGTAGGAGTCGTAGAGGTCGTCTTCGGTCTTGGGCCCCTCCTTCTTCGCGGTTGCCTTGTAGTCGACGATGATGAGCTCGCCGGCGCCGTTCACCCACACGTCGTCGATACCGCCGCGCAACAGGATGTTCGTCGGCTCGTGGAGATACGCGATGCCGCGCTTGAGCGCGTCGCGCCACTCCTCGAGCTTCTCGTGCGCCATCGGCACGGCATCGAGGCCGTATTGCTTCATCAGCGGGTGCGGCTCCCCTTTTACGCGGAGCGCGTCAAACTCGCGCTTGAAGAGCTCGTCGATGGCGTTGTTCAAGGTGAAGGACGGGCCGGAGGGGCGCTTCACGCCGTGGCGCATATCGAGGTATGCGCAGCGTGGACACTCGGAGAAGAGGTCGATCTTGGAGCGGCTCACGCGATACGGCGCCGAAGACGACGGGTCGAACACGCCCCATGTGCGCCGCGCGTACGCCATGCTACTGCGTGGTCGAGAAGCGGGCGATGACTGGCTGCCCCGTCGTGAAATCGACGTAGACGCTGTCGGTGTCGAGATTGAACACGTCATCGCCATTATCGCGATAGAGCTCGACGGCGTACGTGCGGCCGGGCTCCGTCGCGCGCAAGAGCGGGACGATCACGCTGCTCCGCGGGCCGCCGACGCGCGCGGCGCCGAGGACGTTGCCGAGCGCGCCACTCACAACCTCACGGACCGCGACCCACACGCCCGGCGGCGGGACGGTCACAGACTCGACCGTCACTGAGCTGCCGGCGGGCTGATCGGCGACCGATAGGGCACCGCTCGCGGTCGTCGTCGCATTCGTCGTGGTCGCCGCGCCGAGCGTGCCCAGCGTGTTGGTCGCGGTGCCGGCAGTGCTCGTCGCGCCAAGCGCGGCGCCCGGCGCGCCCGTGGGCGTGGCCGGATGGCTCGAGTACCAGACGACGGCGAGGAGGAGGCCGACGACGAGCCCGCTGATAAAGGGAGTGGGGTGGAAGTTCTTCATGCCGTTACTGTATCATCATCCGCATCCGTTTCAAGCGAGACGAGGCCGTCCGCCTCGGCGAGGATCTCGCCCGTCCGACCGCTCGAGAGCCGGAGCGGGCCGAGCCGGCGGCGGTCCGCGAGGAGCTCGTCGACCGCGGTGACACCCGTATCGATAAGGAGCCGCTTCTCGCCGCGCGAGAGCCGGGTGAGCGCCGTCACGGGGTACACCTTCGCGCGGCTCATGCGGACGAAGAGCGAGTCGTGGAGCGGATACCGCCAGCCGAGCAGCTCGACACCCGCGCACTCGGCATAGGCGATCGCCTGTGTGGTGAATTTCGTGTTGGTGACGAGGAGGCCTTGGTCGATCGGGCACGCGCGCGTCGACGGATCACAGGCGAAGATGTCGTCGAAGCGGCTCTTCACGTAGAGCGCGACCTTAAGGTCGGTCTTATAGTTCGGGCTGTTGTGATACTTGAGCTCTGCGGCGAGATACGTCTTGGCCCCCGGGTGCGACGCGTAGAAGTCGACCTCGTGCTCGACGCAGTGCCCCCGGATCATCTTGCGCGTCTCGACCTGCCACCCCTCTTTGCGGAAGAGGTGCGAGACGAAATCCTCGAACGGGTGCCCTGAGGGCCCGAGCTCGAGAAGGGCGCGTCGAAGCGCGTAGCGCGCAGCCACGGGCCGCGACTCCCGCCGCAGGATCGTGAACGCGCGCCGATAGAGCTCCTTGGACGAGAGGCCGGGGACGATAGCCTGCGTGATGTGCGCCGCGACGCGCTCGGCGGTGTGCGTCGGCGCTCCGGCACGGCGCAGCGACGCGACGAGGCGCGCCTCGTCGAACGCCTCGTGCGACCCGTCCGC
This sequence comes from uncultured Candidatus Saccharibacteria bacterium, assembly GCA_964482105.1. Taxonomy (GTDB): domain Bacteria; phylum Patescibacteriota; class Minisyncoccia; order Phycocordibacterales; family Phycocordibacteraceae; genus C7867-001. The sequence goes on along the minus strand of CAYZWA010000021.1, from coordinate 6,257 downwards.
TTTAATGATGTGCGGCTGTTTCGTCATAGCGGCGTCGTCGTCGCGATGACGCCGTTCACGGTCGTCACGACGGCTGCGGCCTCGGGCGCAGCGACCGTCGTCGAGAAGGTCGCCTGCGTCGGCAGCTCAAGGCAGACGCCCTGATCCGGCGCATACGAGATATCGAGCGCGATGATGCCGGTCGTCGACGCGGTGCCAGTGTAGGTCGAGGTCGCCGTCGGGACAATACACGCGTCCGGCAGCGTGAGCGCGCCCGAGAGCGTGTGCACGCCCCGGCGGTACGTATCACGGAGCGCGACGACCGGCGTGGTCGTGGCGGCCGCGGCCGGCCCGGCTGGCGCGACCGGTGCCTGCACCATCTGAACGCGCAGGATGACCGCGAGAAATGCCGCCAGAATGAGACACGCGATGAGCCCGGCGGCGATAGCGAAGCGCTTGCGTCTCATGCCGCTATGATACCACCCCCCTGGAGCGCACCGCTACGATCGTAGAAGACGATCGACTGGCCGGGCACGGCCGACTCTGGGAGCAGCTCGTCGGGCGCGAAGCGATCATCAGCCACCCGCCCGGCGACGCGCGGGCCGCGGTAGCGCAGCTGCGCCTCGGCCACCGCTCCCTGGTCGCCGAGCCAGTTCGCACGCGCGAAGTAGACGGCGCCGCGCGCGCCGCTTCGCGGCGCGCGCTCTCTCCCCACCACCAACTCATTCTTCTCGACCTCTTTCGCGAGGACGTACCAAGGCCCGGGTTGCGCATTGCGAAGCGGCGCGCGCTCCCCGATCGTATAGAGCAACGCGCCATCGTGCTCGCCGACCAGCGCACCCGCCTCGTCGATGGCCCGTCCCGGCGCGGTGCCGAACTCGCTCCGCAAGAACTCGTCGACCGACACGCTCCCGAGGAAGCAGACCCCCTGACTATCGCGCTTCTCGGCCACCGGCAAGCCGAAGCGACGCGCGAGCCGCCGCGTCTCCTGCTTGTCAAGGTCGCCGACCGGGAACACGGTGAAGTCGAGCGCCTCCTTCGGCACCGCCCAGAGGAAGTAGCGCTGGTCCTTCTCGCCGCTCCGATAGTGCCCGGTCGCGATCGCGTCCGCCCCTTGCGCCTTCGCATAGCGGTAGAACGCGCCGAATTTCACCTCGCGATTGCACATCACGTCGGGGTTCGGCGTGCGCCCCGCGCGGTACTCCGCGAGCAGGTAGTCGATAACGCCGTGCTTATACGCCGCGCTCGCGTCGAGCGTCTTAAACGGGATCTGCAAGCGCGCGGCGACCCGCATCGCGTCGCGCCGGTCGGCGGCCCATGTGCACGGCATGCCCGGCGGATACCAGCCCTTGATGAATACGCCGGTCACCGCCGCCCCCGCGCGCGCCAAGAGCGCCGCCGAGACGGCGGAGTCGACTCCTCCCGAGAGCCCGACGAATACCTTCTTCCCGTTCACCTCCATGCGGCATCTATGGACGTACGAGGTCCATATTTTAGAGATAGGTGCGCTCGTTGGCCTGGTGGCCCTGATAGGTGGTGGCGTAGTGCATGTGTCCGTCGGTACCGGTGAGGTAGTAGAGGTACTTGGTCGGCGTCGGGTGGAGCACCGCTTCGATCGCGCTCAGGCTCGGGTTGCAGATGGGTCCTGGCGGGAGGCCGGTGTGGGTGTAGGTGTTGTAGGGCGAGTCGACCTTGAGGTCGGCGAACGAGGGTGAGTAGGTATCGCGCCCGAAGATGTAGCCGAAGACCGCGTCGACCTGGAGCGGCATGCCGCGATCGAGGCGATTCCAGAGGATGCCAGCGACCATCTTGCGGTCGGCGGTCGTCCGCGCCTCCCGCTCGACGAGCGAGGCCAGGGTGATAATCTCGGAGAGCGAGTGCCCGGAGGCGGCGATGTCCGGCTCAAGCGGCGCGATCTTCGCGTCGAAGTTCTTCTGCATGGTCGCGACGATCGTCGCCGCGTCGGCAGAAGAGCTGAACACGTACGTATCGGGAAAGAGGTACCCCTCGTCCGGCTTCGCAGCCGCGAGGAACTGGTTCGCGGAGAGGCCGGGGAACGCCGCCGCGACTTCGGCCGCCGCGTCGCGCGTCGTGAAGCCCTCGAGGAAGGTGAGGCGCACCGGCGGGAGCCCGAAGTCGCCGGCCACGAGGCGGTACGCGACCGCGACCGCGTTCTGCGGCTTCTCGAAGCTGTAGGCGCCTGCCTGTATCCGCGCGCCGGCGCCGGCGAGGCGCAGGATGGCGCGCAACACGCGCGGATGCGCGACGACATGCGCCTGTGCGAGCTCTGCCGCCGCCTGTGGCGCGCTCATGCCGCCATCGATGCGCACCACGGGCGCGGGTGCCGCGTCGGGCGGCATGGTCGCAGCGCCGACCGCCGCGACACCGAGCGCGACAATCGCGACCGCTGCCGTCGCGAGGGGCGAGAGACGCAGCGGGTGCCGCGCGTACCACCGTGCCGCGCGCGTGCGTATCGCTGTCATGAGGCGGGAGCCGTGCATATCAGGTGGGAAGGTTGGCGGGAGCCTCGGCCGTCGCCGACTGGACGCGCGTGAGACCAGGCGTCTCGACCGCGCGCGAGGGGATGTGATAGAGCGTCGCGAGCTCTTCGGTGCTCATCACCATGTTGTCGCCGCTGAAGGGCTCGTCATACGGCTCGTGGAAGAACTGGCGACGGCGGTATGCGTCAACGAGCCAGGCGCGATACTTCGCCTTCATCTTGCTCGCGCCGATCTCCCACGGATAGTCGTCAAAGACCGTCATCCAGCCGGTCGGCGCGAAGCCGTTCCAGCCTTCGCTCGAGAACTGCTTGAAGATGCCCGTCACGGCCGAGATGTTGACCGGGTCGAAGGTGCCGGGCTTCGCGAGGTAGATGCAGCGCGCGCCCGTGTCGAAGGCGAGCTTCGAGACATTGCGCTCGATAGCGGCGATCTTTTCGGCCTCGCCCTTGGTCGGGTTCGGGAAGCCGGCGCGCTCCACGCCGGTCGCCGGGTCGGTATACTTGCCGCGCGTCTCGTCGCGCATCTTGTCGACCATCTCCTTCGCCTCATCCTTCCAGGTGTACGGCTTCCCCGCTGCGTTCTTCTTGCCGTACTTCTCGCCCTTGTGCGTGCGGATGACGATCTGGAGCCAGAGATACTCGCCCTTCCCCATGGCACCCATGAACTCGAGCAGGTTCGCGAGCGGATCGACCTGCTCGGGCTCCTTCTGCGTCTTGTCGAGGCCGTAGTCGACGTAGGTCTTGATGGGCAGCGGGTTCGGCGCCGTCGGCTTATAGTCGCAGCCCCAGACCTCCCACTCCTCGGCCGACGCTGAGAGCGTGCGGGCGTAGTCGGTCGCCGTGACGACCTGTGCGCCGGGATACTGGGCGTAGATCTGTGACTCGATGATGCGGCGGAAGTTGGAGCGCGTCCAGATATAGAAATGCACCCGCCCTTCGAGCGACACGAGCTCGAGAGACCACCATGGCCGCACCGCGCCTCTGATGTACTGCTTGTACCACGTCGACTCACCGGGGCCCAGGTGGAGCCCAGAGAGGACGGACTCCATGGCGAGCGGCGTCTTCACGACCGAGCGCGGCGGGATGATCTCGAGGAGGATGACCTCCTGGCTCGCGATGAACTCCGAACGCTTCATGATGACCCAGAGCGTCCACGCGCCGCTCACTAACACGAACGGGAGCCACAGCGGCGCGAGAAAGAGCGCGAGCGAGAGCGCCGTCGCCACCACGCCGGGCATGAAGAGGAACGCCACCATGAAGATGGAGAGCCCGAGGAAGAGTATCGGGTACGGCGACGACCGCACGCCGAGCTTGCCTTGCGCCTTGCCGATGAAGGACTCGAGCGCCGCGAGGAACGGGAGCTTCATACCGTACAGTATACCAAGGGAACGGCCGCACGCCGCGTAGCGGCGTGCGGCCGGTGTTCATTAACGCGTTCCGGCGGTCGGCGCGTAGCGGCCGTCCTTCCGGCGGATGAAGTGGCGCGCGTCGTTCAGATTGACGATGACCGTGTTGTCCTTCACGAAGCGCGCCTCCTTGACCCGCTTGATGATGTCCTCCTTCTTCAGCGGACCGTCGCGGTCGAGGATCTCGCGGATGACGTCGCGGACGACGCCCGGCTTGTAGCCCCACTCGGTGAGCGCGTAGAGGCCACGGCCGACCAGCACGAAGCGCGGATCCTTGATGAGCTCGTTGTGCGTCGTCGCGATGTGCGCCTTCTTCGAGAAGAGCGAGGCGATGGACGCGGCGACGGCAGTGAAGTGCATCGGCGCGCCGTGCCGCTTGATGGTGAGGTACGCGTAGTCGCGGATGCCCTTGATGCGGATGGCCGGCGCGCTCGAGCGGCCCCACTCGGTGAGCGGATTCTTGGCAATCGTCTTCGAGAGCGAGAGCCAGCGCTTCAGCACCTCTTCGTCCTTGTACGCATCATTGACCTCCTTCAGCTCATCGAGGAAGCGGTCGAGGAGCTCGCCCTCGGAAAGGACATCCGTATCCGGGAGCGAGTCGTAGAGCCGGGAGAGCGCCTCGTGCACCCGCTCGGCCGTAGCCGGGTCGACGTGCCAGCGCGCGAAGAACTGGTCGGTCTCCCGCTCGCGGAAGAACGACGAGTCGAGCATGAGGAGGAAGCGGAAGCGGTTCCGCGCCTTTTCGTCTTTTCCAAATACGGCCAGGAGCTCCTCCTCGGGAACGAGCGCGCCGAGCGTGCGGACGGCATCGGCCATCTCTTCGAATGCCGGGCGCGCCTGGTCGAAGACCTTGCTCGCGCGGATCGCGTTCAACCCCGCCGTCTCGATCTGGCGGACGCGCTCGCGGGTGATGCCGGAGCGATCGCCGATCGCCTCGAGCGTCTCGCGCGCGGCCTTCGTGCCGAGGCCGAAGCGGCGGACGAGCACGTCGCGCGGGCGCTCGGGCGCAGCCGCGAGGAGCTTCTTCACGAGCGCCGTCGTGTCGAAGGAGACGGCGACCGGCCGTGCGGCCGGGCGCGCCGCACGCGACGCGGCCCGGGAGGTCTTACGGGTTTTCTTTGATGTTGGCATATGTATCTAGTTATAGCAGACGGTTGCCAAAGAGTCAAAAGTCAACTGACGAGGCTGAGGATAACGCCCGGGCGGTAGACGACGCGGGCAGGCGCTCTCCCGCCGAGGAGCTTCGCGACGGCGGGGAGCGCCGTCGCCTTCTCGAGCGCCTCTGCCTCCGGCGCGTCCGGCGCGAGCGCCACCTCGCCGCGGCGCTTGCCGTCGACCTGCACGCCGATCGTCACCGTCTCGGCGGCGAGGAGCGCCGGGTCGTAGTCGGGCCAGGGTTGGGCGTGTACGCTCCCTTCCCCGCCGACGAGAGACCAGAGCTCTTCGGCAACGTGCGGCGCGAAGGGTGCGAGCAGGCGCAGGAAGACGCGCCACTGCCTCTTCCCTATCGCTCCCGCCTTCTCGAGCGCATTCAGGAAGATCATCATCTGGCTCACGGCCGTGTTGAACTTGAACGCCTCGATGTCCTCGCCGACCTTCTTGATCGTCTCGTGGAGGAGCGGATCGAGGGCCGCAGCCGGCTCTTCGGCGGCCATCTCTTGCGCCTGCCACACGCGCTCGACGAAGCGCGCGGTGCCCGCGATGGAAGAAGTCGACCATGCGACGGCGTTCTCGAACGGGCCCATGAACATCTCATAGAGGCGGAAGGCATCGGCGCCGTACTCGGCGACCACAGTGTCCGGATTGACGACATTTCCGAGGCTCTTGCTCATCTTGCGCCCATCTTCGGCGATAATGAGGCCGACCGAGGCGAGCTTGGCGAATGGTTCGGTCGTGTGCACGACGCCGATGTCGTAGAGGAACTTATGCCAGAAGCGCGCATAGATGAGGTGCCGCGTCGCGTGCTCGGCACCGCCGACATACATATCGACGGGTGCCCAATACTTTTCGGCGCTGGTCGAGACCGCTGCGTGATCGTTGTGCGGGTCCATGTAGCGCAAGTAGTACCAGCTTGAGCCGGCCCACTGTGGCATCGTGTTGGTCTCGCGCTTGCCCGGCCCCTTGCACTTGGGGCAGGTGGTGTTGACCCATGAGTCGATGGCGGCGAGCGGCGACTCGCCCGTGCCGGTCGGCTCGTACGACTCGACCTCGGGCAGGGTCACAGGCAAGTCTTCGTAGGGTACCGGTACGGCCCCGCACTGCTCGCAGTGAATGATCGGAATCGGCTCGCCCCAGTAGCGCTGGCGCGAGAAGACCCAGTCGCGCAGCTTGTAGCGCACGACCTTCTTCCCGCCCGCTTTCGCGACGATGTC
>CAYZWA010000020.1:0-8826 GCA_964482105.1 uncultured Candidatus Saccharibacteria bacterium | reverse complement strand
GGGGCCGCCCGTGCGCGTTCTCTTCTAGGAGGTCTCGCAACCCCCTATGCGCGCCATTTACTTGAGGTGCGCCGAGACGAGCTTGGTCATCTCGAACATGGTCACCTCGTCCTTGCCGAAGATGGGCTTGAGCTTGTCATCCGCGAGGATGTTGCGCTTGTTCTCCGGGTTCTGGAGGTTGTGCTCCTTGATGTACTCCCAGAGCTTCTTGACGACCTCGGTGCGCGGGAGCGGCTCGGCGCCGACGATCGCCGCGAGCTCGGGCGAGGGCGTGAGCGGCTTGCTAAGGGCTGGGTTCATTGCCATAGGCAGATAGTATAGTCGAAATGCGTTAGGAATAAGCGACTGGGAGCAGTATATAGCACATTTCGCCCCTTGTCTGCTAGAATGCCCACATGCAAGGGGGCATCTCGGTGGTACTTGGCGCGGAGCATATCGGCTCCGTCTTCGGTTTCCCCATCACGAACGCGCTCCTCATGACCTGGCTCATGATGGCGATCGTCATCGGCCTCGCGTTCGTCTTCGGCCGGTCGCTCACGCTCGTGCCCGGCCGGCTCCAGGCCGGTGTCGAGTGGGCGTTCACCGGCGCGCTCGACTATATCGCCGAGGTCTTAGGGAGCGAGGACCTGGCGCGCCGCTTCTTCCCGCTCATCGCGACCATCTTCATCTTCATCGCGGCGATCAACGAGGTGGAGTTCTTCCCGGGCGTGGGGTCGATCGGGTTCGTGCACGCCGCCGAGTTCCTGCCGGTCTTGCGCACCCCGACGACCGACCTCAACTTCACCCTCGCGCTCGCGCTCATCTCCTTCTTCGTCATCGAGGCGACCGGCGTCGCTACGCTCGGATTTTTCCGACATATGAGCCGGTATGTTACTCTGAAGTCACCGCTCGGGTTCTTCGTCGGGCTTCTTGAGATCCTGTCGAACCTCGGGCGCATCATCACGTTCTCGTTCCGTCTCTTCGGGAACATCTTCGCCGGAGAGATTATGGTGCTCGTCGCGGGATACTTCCTCCCGTACTTCCTGCCAGCGCCCCTGATGGGCTTCGAGATGTTCATCGGGCTCGTGCAGGCAGTCGTGTTCGCGATCCTCACGCTCTTCTTCATAAAGTTAGCGGTGGTGGACCCGCACGAGGCGCACTAGCGGCGCATCGTGCGGGTCCGTGACCAGGGCCTCATTATTATTCACTCGCTTTTGTCATTTCTTATGGATATCGATTCAGCACGCATGCTCGGGATGGCGCTTGCCGCCGGTCTCGGCGTTATCGGGCCGGGCATCGGCATCGGGCTCATCGGCGGCGGCGCGATGCAGGCCATCGGGAGGAATCCGGAGGCTTCCGGCAAGATCGTCTCGAACATGATTCTCGCGATCGTGTTCACCGAGGCGCTCGGCATCCTGGCGCTCGTGGTCTCGTTCATCATCAAGTTCGTGTAGCACGCGGCAGGACGGTATGCAGCAACTTCTTTCGGCGTTCGGCATCGACTGGCGGCTGCTCATCGCGCAGGCGGTGAACTTCGGCATCGTGCTCGTCGCGCTGTGGTACTTCCTCTACAAGCCGGTCTCGGCGCTGCTCGAGAAGCGTCGCGCGCTCGTCGAGGAGAGCGTCAGGAAGGCGAACGAGGTCGACGAGCGCTTCTCGCGCGCCGACGCCGACGTCGCCGGGCGGCTCGCGCAGGCCGACGGCGAGGCAGCTGCTATCGTCGCTGCCGCGCGTACTGCGGCGAGCCGCGAGAAGGCCCGCCTCTACGAAGAGGCCGAGAACCGCGCGGCGGCGATCGCGCGCGACGCCGAGGCGCGCGCGAAGGAGACCGCTGCGCGCGCCCGGCGCGAGAGCGAGCGCGACATCGCGCGCCTCGCGCTCCTCGCGGCCGCGAAGGTCATGCAGGATCGCCATGCGTGACGCCTACACGACGATCCTTGAGGCGATCGCCGAGGTCGAGGACCAGGCCGCGGCCGACGCGGCGGTGACGAAGCTCATCCGCCACCTCGAGAGCGCCGGCAGGATGAACGCGCTGCCGATGATCCTACGGGAGCTCCGGCGCATCGCCGCGCGACGGTACGCAGCGCGGCCGCGCGTCGAGGCGGCGAGCGAGGGAGAGTGCGCGGCGGCGCTGCGCGCCGCCGCGCAGGAGGGCATCACCGCTCCTGCCGCGCGCGTGAACCCTGCGCTCATCCGCGGCTGGCGCGCCATCGGCAACGGGCGCCTCGTTGATCGCTCAGGGAAGGGCGCGCTTATTGACATTTACCAGAAGGTCATGGCTTGAGTATCTATGCAAAGCATCATCGACAGGATTGAGAAAGAGATCGCCGCGTGGTCGCCTCAGGCGGGCGCGGCAGAGACGGGCGTCGTGCGCGCGACCGGCGACGGCGTCGCCGAGGTCGACGGCCTCACCAAAGCTGCGCTCTCCGAGATGGTACTCTTCGACCCGACCTTCGATCGAACGCTCGAAGAGGCGCTCAAGGACCCGGTGCCGATCTACGGCCTCATCCTCAATCTTGAAGAAGACGGCGTGCGCGTCGTCGTCCTCGGCGACGCGGCCAAGGTGTACGAGGGGATGCTCGTGCGCCGCATGGGCCGGCTGCTCTCGATCCCGGTCGGCGAGCCGCTCGTGGGGCGCGTCATCGACCCGCTCGGCGCACCGGTCGACGGCAAAGGGCCGGTCGGTGCGACGGAGACGCGCCCCGTCGAGCGCGCCGCCTACGGCGTCATCGATCGCGCGCCGGTCGACACGCCGCTCCACACCGGCATCAAGGCTATCGACGCGATGATTCCGATCGGGCGCGGCCAGCGCGAGCTCATCATCGGCGACCGCGGCACGGGCAAGACGACCGTCGCCATCGACACCATCTTGAATCAGAAAGCCGAGCCGAAGGAGTCGCGGCCCGTCTGCATCTATGTCGCCATCGGCCAGAAGGAGTCGAAGACGGCCAAGATCGTCGCCGAGCTCGCCGAGAAGGGCGCGATGGACTACACCATCGTCGTGACCGCGCCCGCGAGCACGCCGGCGGCGCTCCAGTTCCTTGCCCCCTTCGCCGGAGCGACCATCGGCGAATATTTCATGGATCAAGGACGGGACGCGCTCGTCGTCTACGACGATCTCTCCAAGCAGGCGGTCGCCTACCGCCAGATGTCGCTCCTCTTGCGCCGGCCGCCCGGCCGCGAGGCGTACCCGGGCGACATCTTCTACCTCCACTCCCGGCTCCTCGAGCGCGCGGCCAAGCTCTCGCCGGCGAAGGGCGGCGGCTCGCTCACGGCGCTCCCGATCATCGAGACGCAGGAGGGCGATGTCTCGGCGTATATCCCGACGAACGTCATCTCGATTACCGACGGCCAGGTCTACCTCGAGGCCGACCTCTTCAATAAGGGCCAGCGGCCCGCGATCAACGTCGGCATCTCGGTCTCGCGCGTCGGCTCTGCGGCGCAGACCCGGGCAATGAAGAAGGTCTCGGGCAAGATCAAGCTCCAGCTCGCGCAGTTCCGGGAGCTCGAAGCCTTCATGCAGTTCGCCTCTGACCTCGACGAAGAGACCAAGAAGCAGATCGACGCCGGCCGCCGCATGACCGAGGTCCTGAACCAGGGCCGCGGCGCGCCGCTCCCCTTCGAGCTCGAAGCGGCGATTATCTTCGCGGCAACCGCCGGCTACCTCGACGCGGTCGCGCCCGAGGACGTGAAGGCGATCGAGGTGACGTTGCGCGACTACCTCACGCGAGAGGCGGGCGGCATCCTCGAGGCGATCCGCCAGTCGAAAGAGATCCGCGACGAGACCGACAAGAGCCTCCGCCAGAAGCTTGACGCCTTCGTCGCGCGCTATGTCGCGAAGAAAGAAGAGCAAAAAGCTAGGACATCGGATGTCCTAGCTCAGAACCCGAACCCAAACTAGGACATCCGATGTCCTAATTTCGAGATATGGCATTGAAAGATATCAAAGCGAAGATCGCCGCGACCGACCGCACGCACAAGGTGACGCGCGCGATGGAGGCCGTCTCGGCAGCGAAGATGCGCAAGACCCAAAGCGCCGCGCTTTCCGGCCGGCCGTATGCGCGCGCGGCACTCGCGATCCTGACGCGCCTCTCCGGCACGAACACCCTCAAGCGCCACCCGCTCGCCGCGCACCGGAGCGGCCCGAAGCTCGCCCTCGTCCTCATCACGAGCGACAAGGGCCTCGCAGGCGCGCTCAATAGCGCGGTATTGAAGCGCGCGGTCGCCGCGCTCGAAGGCCGGGCGAAGGAAGACGTAACCGTCTACGCCTACGGCAAGAAGGGCGAAGAATACTTTCGCCGGCGTGGCTACACGATCGCCCGCGCGTATGCGAACGCGCGCGATGACGTGCCGCTCGCGCTCATGGAGGAGCTTGTCGCCGACCTCACGACCGCCTTCACCGAGGGCGCGTTCGACCGGGTCGTCACGGTGTACAGCCACTTCGTCTCCACCTTCGAACAGGCGCCGACTGCGCGCCGGCTCTTGCCGCTCTCCTTGGGCGCGCTCGGCGATATCGTGGCCGGCATCACGCCCGCCGCAGGCAAGTGGAGCCGCGAGCCGATGCTCGACGCGCCGGCGGCGTACACCATCGAGTCGCCGGCGCGCGACGTGCTCGGCCTGCTCGTCCCGCGGCTCATCGCCATCGCGCTCTACCACATGCTCCTCGAGGCGAAGGCCGCCGAGCACTCGGCGCGCATGGTGGCGATGAAGAACGCGAGCGACAAGTCGAAGGAGGTCTCGCGCGATCTCGTGCGCCTCGCGAACCGGATCCGCCAGGCGGCCATCACCCGCGAGGTCTCCGAGATCATCGGCGGGCGGGAGGCATTAGCAACGTAACTCAGGTAAGCTTATTTGTATGAAAGGCATCATCACGGAGATCATCGGGCCGGTCGTGGACGTGCATTTCAAGGTCGAGGAGGGCGCAGAGCGGCCCGCGATCGGCGACGCGCTCACGATTGCCAAGACCGAGGCGCACGGGCCGATCACGCTCGAGGTCGCGTCGCACCTCGGGCTCGACCGCGTGCGTGCGATCGCGCTCAACGAGACCGCCGGTCTCACCCGCGGCGAAGCGGTCGCGGCGACCGGCGCGCCGGTCAGCGTGCCCGTGGGCGCGGCGACCTTGGGCCGGCTCTTCAACGTGCTCGGCGAGACGGTCGACGGCAAGAAGCCGATTGATGCCAAGACGCCGCGCCTCCCTATCCACCGCGTGCCGCCCGCCTTCGACGAGCAGACGACCAAGGCCGAGATCTTCGAGACCGGCATCAAGGCCATCGACCTCATCATCCCGTTCTTGAAGGGCGGCAAGGTCGGCCTCTTCGGCGGCGCGGGAGTGGGGAAGACGGTCTTGATCCAGGAGCTTATCAGGAACGTCGCGCAGGAGCACGGCGGCTACTCGGTCTTCGCCGGCGTCGGCGAGCGCGTGCGCGAGGGCAACGACCTCTACCACGAGATGGCCGACTCGGGCGTGCTCGACAAGACGGCGCTCGTCTTCGGCCAGATGAACGAGGTGCCCGGCGCTCGCGCCCGCGTGGCGCTCACCGGCCTCACCCAGGCCGAATACTTCCGCGACGAGGGCGGCAAGGACGTGCTCTTCTTCATGGACAACGTGTTCCGCTTCATCCAGGCGGGGGCGGAGGTCTCGTCGCTCCTCGGGCGCGTGCCCTCTGCCGTGGGCTACCAGCCGACCCTGGCCGAAGAGATGGGTATGCTCCAGGAGCGCATCACCTCGACCACCAAGGGCTCGATCACCTCGGTGCAGGCGGTGTATGTGCCGGCCGACGACCTCACCGACCCGGCGCCGGCCACGACCTTCGCCCATCTCGACGGTACCGTCGTGCTCTCGCGCGCCCTCGCCTCGCTCGGTATCTACCCGGCCATCGACCCCTTGGAGTCCTCGAGCGCCGCACTTGCGCCGGAGGTGGTCGGCGAGGAGCACTACGCGGTCGCGAGCCAGGTGAAGCAGGTCTTGCAGCGCTACAAGTCGCTCCAGGATATCATCGCCATCCTCGGCATCGACGAGCTCTCCGAAGATGACAAGCAGACGGTCTACCGCGCGCGCAAGCTCGAGAAGTTCCTCTCCCAGCCGTTCTTCGTGGGCGAAGCCTTCACCGGCACGCCGGGGCAGTACGTCTCTCGCGATGAGACCGTCCGCGGCTTCAAGGAGATCGTCGAAGGGAAGCACGATGACAAGCCCGAGGCGGCGTTTTATATGAAAGGGGGCATCGACGAGGTGAAATGAAATGATATGGCAAAGACCTTCCACCTGACTATCGCGAAGATCGGCGAAAATGTGTTCGACGGCGACGCGGCGTCGGTCGTCTTGCCGGGCACCGAGGGGCAGTTCGAGGTGCTCGCGGGGCATGAGGCGTTCGTCTCCGAGCTCGCGGCGGGCACCGCTCGCGTCGCTACCGCTGCGGGCGAGCCGCTCACCTTCGCCATCGCTCCGGGCGGCATCGCCGAGGTCTCGCACAACCAGGCGACGGTACTGCTGTAGCCGGATAGCGATAGGGCCTGCACGTTACCGTGCAGGCCGTCAGGATTTCTCGATACTCTCGATGCCGATAGGGAATCGTCCGAGAACCTTTTTCCTTTGTTTTCTCCCACGTTGCTCTATGAGCAGGAGGTGGGATGGGGTGCAGGTACTTCTAGGGCGGAACGTGTACGTCCGCGTGTCTGTGACATGCGGGTTGTATTGACATCCGACCCAGCCTCCCAGCAACTCCCAACGCTGTTCCCGAATCAAATCGAGGACGGCGTGGTGCATACCCACCAACTGGCTATTGTACGCCAGTTTATATGCCGGGGTGGTGTGGTCTTTCCCAAACCATACCCGAGTTGCCGACGTGAGTACCGGGCGCGGCGATTGCGCGGCGATACGTTTTATTTCCTGTATCAATACCGGCACCTCGACGGTCGGTACGTCATACCACGGCACGAGGGTGCAGTGGGGCGGTATCTTGCCCGCGTACCAGGTGTCTAAAAACTCTGCCACCGGCAAGACCAGGCAGCAACGGGTTTTGATTTCTCGCATCGGTATCTCCAATGGCCGACGTATCAACTAACATTTCCGCCAGAAACTATAGCACGCGGCGATACGATGCGCCAGATGCCCGCGCGCTATCCGATATGGCCGGTTGCGCGCAGACGGTAGGGTGCTACCCTGTGGGTAATGGTGTACGAAGGGGACGGCAGCAGTGCCATCGTCTTGCTGAAACGCGCACGACGCCATTATCACGGTGGCGAAGTCCGGGCGCTTTTCATGGTCTCTGCCGTCATGCTCCTCATCGCGCAGTCGACCGGCGCGGTACTCCCGCTCTCGACGCCCGGCGCGGTCATCCTTGCGGTCGTGCTCGTCATCGCGGCAGGCATCACGAATCCGACGATCGTCTGGATACACTGGGCCGACGCAGGTCTCGCGATCATCAGCACCGTCCTCTTCGGCACGGCGGCCGTCGCGCACTACCGCACGGGCGGGAACCCCATCGATCTCTCCTTCGTGTACACTGAGGCGCTTGCGCTCCTCGCGCTCGCGGCGCTCTACTTCACGACGCGGACGATACGCGGCCGGCTCCTGCACGAATCCCCGGACGGGCGGGCGAAGCAGCTCCTCGACCGGTAGGGCGTGCTATACTCGTACCATGTCCGTCCAATCATTCCTTATCGGCCAGTACGCGAAATGGAAGCTCAAGGATGTCCCTGCGGCGCAGCGCGAGCAGATGGTCGCGCTCATCGAGAAGGATCCGGAGCTCTTCAAGAAGATCGGCGCGGAGATTGAGCAGCGCAAGAAGGGCGGCGAAGCGGAGATGAAGGCGGCGATGGAGGTGATGAAGAAGTACCGCACCGAGCTTTCCGCGCTCATGCAGCGCTGATTCGTATGGCGTCGGTCATCGCGCTCCTCCTCTTCTGCCAGGCGCTCGGCGCGCTCGCGGGCGTGGTCTCGGTCATCTGGGGCGAGGTCGCCTACCTGCATGCGCTGCGCGACGGCCGCATCGACCACGCCGAGCGTGCGCACCTGCGGGCGATCGTGCGCGGCATGCGCTGGGGTATGACCGTGCTCCTGCTCTCGTCGCTCGGGCTCGTCATCGCCGCATACACGAACGCGACCGCGGCGCAGCCGGCGCTCTCGGCGAACTACTGGGCATTCGTCGTCATCGCTCTCGTCGTCATCGCGGCCGGGTGGGCGCTGCCGCGCAAGCGGCTCAGCTTCGCCCTCGTATCGGCCGTGCTGTTCACCGGGTGGTGGTTCCTGCTGTACCTCGCGTTCGGCCTCATGCCGGCGCTCTCCTTCGGGGCGTTCGCCGCGTTCTTCGTCGTTTCCGTCGCCGTCTTCGCCGGCGTGCTCTGGTACGCGCGCCGGCTCGCCGGAGCCGGGGCCTGAGGTGGTAGTATAGAGGGTATACTACTCACACTATCCGCGCGTATGACCGATACCCCACAACCCGAGAGTGAGAACGAGAAGAAGACGGTGCTCGTCGTCGAAGACGAGTTGCCGCTCAGGAAAGCGATGCGTGACCGCCTGGTCGAGGCAGGGTTCACTGTCTACGAGGCCGGCGATGGCGCCGAGGGGCTCACCGTCGCACTCGCCAAGCATCCGCAGGTCATCCTGCTCGACGTCCTCATGCCGATGGTGAGCGGCCTCGATATGGCCGCCCATCTGCGGCAGGACCCGTGGGGCAAGCAGGTGCCGGTCGTCATCCTCTCGAACATCGATGGCATCGGGCAAGTGCAGGAGGCGCTCGACCAGAGTATCTATACCTACCTCGTCAAAGAAGACACCTCCCTTGATGAGATCGTCGCCAAGGCCACCGCGCTCGCGCAATGAGCGGCGCGCGACTTCCCTTTCTCGCC
>CAYZWA010000019.1:5520-8847 GCA_964482105.1 uncultured Candidatus Saccharibacteria bacterium | reverse complement strand
AGGGAAGGGAGCTCGCTCCCTCCTTCTCATGAGGACCTGACGGGCGTCGGATCCTCAGAGAGGGATAAGAAAAGAGCATGAAAACAGCACATCATCGCATCATCTCGATTGCCGTCGCACTTGCGGCGGGGCTCGCGCTCTCTGCCGCGCCCTTCGCCGCGCGCGTGTACGCTGACGCCTCGACCACGCCGGCGAGCGGCACCGCGTCTTCAACCGCGCCGGCGAGCGGCGATGCGGCTCCGGCCGACGTGACGGTAGACGACACCAATGCCGCTACCACGGCAGCGACGACGACCGCCACGGCGGCGACGGGCGGCAACACCGCGAGCGCGACCGAGGGTAACGCCGCGATCGCGACCGGTGACGCGGCAGCGACGGCCGACAGCGAGAACGATGCGAACGCGACTATCGTCACCGCCTCGACCACGCCGGCGAGCGGCACCGCGTCTTCGACGCCTGCCGCGAGCACGACTCCGGCTCTCGCGGTCACCGATACCAACGCGGCAACCACGACTGCCACCACGACGGTCGCCGCAACCACGGGTGGCAACACGGCGTCGTCGACCGGCGGCGCCGCGACGGTCGCGACCGGCGACGCGTACGCGAGCGCCAACGCGACGAACATCGTCAACACGAACATCATCGACTCGTCCGGCCTGCTCTACTTCGCCAACCTCTTCAGCGCGCTCGGCATCGACCTGCGGAGCCTCGATCTCTCGTACCTCCTCGGCGGCGCGGGCGGCGGCAATGCGCTCGTCTCGGCCGATAACGCCGCGACGGTCGCGAACGCGCTCACGGTCGTCGCGAATACCGGCGGCAATACGGCAAGCTCGACCGGCGACGCGCTCGTGGCGACCGGCGACGCGTACGCGAGCGGCAACGCGGTCAACCTCGTGAACAGCAACCTCGTACAGTCGCGCTACCTCCTCGTCGGCGTGAACGACTTCGGCAATCTCTCGGGCGACCTCACCCTGCCGGCCGCCTCATTCTTCGAGCAGCTGCTCGCGAACGGCATCGCGACGCCGCTCTCGGTCTCGACGGACAACACCGCGACGCTCAATGATACGACCGCCGCCGCCGCCGACACGGGGAGCAATGCCGCGACCTCGACCGGCGGCGCCGCGACGGTCGCGACCGGCAACGCGCTCTCGAGCGCGACGACCCTGAATCAGGTGAATACGACCCAGGTCGGCGGCACGACCGTCTATCTCCTCTTCCACATCTTCGGCGACTGGAGCGGGTCGGTCGAGGGGCTCCCGCCCGGCCTCGCGTGGCGGCAGACACCCGAGGGCGTCGAGATTACGAACGCGAGCGGTACGCCGGCGACTCCGGCCGAGCTCGGCAGCGCCTCGACGACGAATACCGCTAACCTCGCGAACAGTGCCCACGTCTACGCGCTCACCGGCGGCAACGAAGCGTCCGGCGGCAGCGCCGCCGTCTCGACCGGCAACGCGTACGCCGCGGCAAACACGATCAATATCGTGAACACGAATCTCATCGGCGCGAACTGGATCTACGCCATCTTCAATATCTTCGGGAACTTCTCCGGCAACATCGCCTTCGGCCACCCCGACCTCTGGGTCGGCGTCTCAGCCGACGCGGGCAATCCGACCCTGCCGGGTGCGCGCGTACCCTTCCGCTTCACCGTCATGAACCGCGGCGACGCCGCCGCGACGAACGTCCGCCTCACGACCGGCTTCCTCGCCGACATGCTCCGCTTCGCGACCGGCTCCTCGACGCCCTCGACCGCGAGCTGGAACCTGGGCACCCTCGCGCCCGGGCAGGCCGCACAGATCACCGCCGACGCGACCGCCGGCAACCTGCCGCAGGGCTACTCGGAGAACGTCCCGATCACCGCGAGCGTGACGAGCGACGAGACGGACGACGACCCGGCAGATAACACCGACCACCTCGCGCTCTTCGTGACGAATCCGAATCCGCCCGGCGGCGCGACCATCACCTCCGACCCGAAGGTCGCGGTCACGAAGACCGAGGATGTCTCGGCGACGACCTCGCCCGCGACGGTCAACTACGCGGTCGTGGTCAAGAACACCGGCGGTACCGCGTACCGAGCGCGCGCGACCGACATCCTGCGCGATCCGGCGGGAAATATCGTGAGCCGCCAGCAGTTCGACCTCGGCACCCTCGGCTATCACGAGGGGACGAAGATTACCTACGCGGTCGGCTTCGACGCGAGCACGACGCCGGGCCTCTATACGAACGTCGTGACGGTGACCGGCTATATGCACTACGCGAGCGGGCCCGGCTCCTTCCCGATGCCGCCCGTATACGCGACGAGCACCCTCACGATCCTCCCGCCTGCGGGCCGAGTTGCTGCGGCACCCGCGCCCGACCCGGTCTGCGCGCCGTACCTCACCGGCTACGTGACGCCCGGCGCCGCGAACGATCCGGCCGAGGTCCGGCGGCTGCAGGAGTTCCTCATCTCGACCGCGGGCGACGCGGGCGTCTCCGTGACCGGCGTCTACGATCCGGCGACCATCGCCGCGGTGAAGCGGTTCCAGTCCCGATATGTCGGCGACATCCTCGGGCCGTGGGGCTACGATCGGCCGACCGGCGACGTCTACTACACGACCCAACAGAAGATAAACGACCTCGTCTGCGCCGGGCGCCGGAGCTTCAGCCTCTCACGCACGCAGCTCGCGGAGATCGCAGGGACGCGCGCCCGTCTCGCCGCGCTCCGGAGCGCGGCTACGCAGGCGCTCTCGACCGCGACGCCGCCGACCGCCTCGACGACCGCCTCGACCAGCGAGCCGGCACTCCCGCAGGGCATCGAGGTGGGTCTCGCGACGCCGCCCGCGCCGGTGCCCGCCCGGGCGCATTCCTGGATCGACTGGCTCACCGGCCTGCAGCGCACCGTACTGGCGGGCGTTGCCGGCTCGTTCTCTTCGATTGGCGGCCTCGTGTCGTTGCGGTAGCTCGCGCGTCGTGCGTGCTACCCTGAAGGCATACCTATGGCGCTTGTGTTCGACATCGAGACGGTGGGAGAGGAGTGGGATGCGCTCGACTCTACGACACAGGAGCAGCTCGCGTGGTATCTCCGGGAGTCGGTACCTTCGGAGAAGGAGCTCGCGTACGAGCTGAGAGAGCTGCAGGCGGGGCTCGGGCTCTCGCCGCTCACCGGCTTCATCGTGGCGATCGGCGTCTTCGACACCGAGACGCTTCAGGGTGCGGTGTACTATGACGACGGGAAAGCGCGCGGCTCGCGAAGCGAGCCGCCGGCGAGCGCGAGTAGCGGCGTAGCACTGGCAAGATGTCATCTTGAGACCGCTATATTGCCATACCACTGGCGAATCGTGCTCATCAGCG
>CAYZWA010000019.1:0-5510 GCA_964482105.1 uncultured Candidatus Saccharibacteria bacterium | reverse complement strand
CGTCTCCGACGCCGGCTCGGCCGCCCGCGCCGGGGCGCCCCCCCCCCCCCCCCCCCCGCGACGAGGGCGGCATCATGCTGAAGGCGATGGGCGAGAAGGCTATGCTCGAGAAGTTCTGGGAGGTTGCGGCAGCGGCGAACGAGTTCGTCTCCTTCAACGGCCGGTCCTTTGACGCGCCGTTTCTCGCGATCCGCTCGATGGTGCACGGCGTCTCTCTGACGAGGGACCTCCTCTCGAACCGCTACCTCCCGCTCCAGCGCGGCTGTCTCCACGTCGACCTCCTCGACCAGCTCACCTTCTACGGCGCGGCGCGCTTCCGCGGCAAGAGCCTCCACCTCTTCTGCCGGGCGCTCGGCATCGAGAGCCCCAAGAGCGGCGGTACCACGGGCGACGACGTTGCCGCCCTCTACCGCGCGGGCAGATCTCTCGACATCGCCCGCTACAACGCCGGCGACCTTCGCGCCACGGCCGCCCTCTACCAGAAGTGGCGTGACACGCTGCGGTAGTTGTCCCCACCTCGCGCGCCCGCGCGGCAGGGTAGGCTGTGAGCATAACCGTCACGCTTACTTAATCATACGCTTATGAACATCCTCGCCCTATCGGGCAGCCTACGGAAGGACTCGTATAATACGAAGCTCGTGCGCGTGCTCCAAGAGCTTGCGCCGGCGGGCATGACGATATCCATCGCCGACATCGGTGCGCTCCCGCTCTACGACGGCGACGCCGAGGCCGCATTCCCTCCCGCAGCGCAGGCGCTCAAGGACGCGATCGAGGCCGCCGACGGCCTCATCATCGCCACGCCGGAGTACAATCGGTCAATCCCGGGCCCCTTGAAGAACGCCATCGACTGGGCGAGCCGGCCCTACGGCAAGAGCTCGTTCCCGGGCAAGCCGGTGCTCGTCGCAGGCGTCTCGAGCGGCAAGATCGGCACGGCGGTCGCGCAGAGCCACCTGAAGCAGATTCTCGTCTACCTCGACGCGCGCGTCATCGGCCAGCCCGAGCTCTATCTCGGCCCGGCCGAAGCGCTCTTCGACGGCGACGCGATCGCCGACGCATCGACGAAGGCGCTCCTCACGAAGGCGCTTGAGGTGCTGCGCGCGTCAGTCTGACCCGCCCGGCCGCGGCTCGGCGCGGCCGGCGGCGCGGATGGCGACGAGGACCACCAGGATGACGACGAGGGCGATGAGCCAGCGCGCGCGGCCGAAGAGCGGCGCGGCTGCCGCGCCGAACCAGTATGAGGCGAAGAAGAGAAGGGTGACCCAGATGACGAGCGCGCTCATCGTCGCGCCCGAGAAGGTGGCGAGCGGGACGCGGAAGAAGCCGCTCGAGACGAAGGTGGCGATGCGCGTCCCGGGTACGAACTGCGCCGAGAAGACGGTCATGAACGGCCGCGTCGCGAACCAGCGTTGGAGCGACGCGACGCGCTCGTGTTCGAGGATGCGCGCGAGGCGCGGGTGCGTGTTCGCCGCGCGGCCTGCGAGGTAGCAGACGAGGTTGCTCGCGAAGACGCCGGCGAGAAGGAGCATGAGCGCGAAGAGCGGCTCGATGGCGCCCTCGGCGGAGAGGATCCCGACGATCATCGGCACCGCGTCTTCGGAGACCATCACGCTGAAGAAGACGGCGAGCGGGAAGAACGGGCTCGCCGCGAGAGACGCGATGAGCGCCGAGAACGCGTGCTGATGGACGTGCGCAGACAGGGGCATAGGTGATTCTTCAGTGTAGCAGATTTTTCTGCCGCGCCGCAGCGTAGTATCCTATGCGGTATGCCCTCTGACAGCACCGACCAGGAGATCGTGCGGCAGACGTTCGCACACAAGGAGGCCTTCGGCCTCCTCATCGAGCGGTACGAAGCCAAGCTGCTCCGCTATCTCGAGCGGCTCGGCGTCGGCGTGCGCGAGGACCGCGAGGACATCCTGCAGAACGCGTTCGTGAAGGCGTATCGCAACCTGCACAGCTTCGACCCGACCCTCGAGTTCTCGTCGTGGATATACCGTATCACGCACAACGAGGCGATGAGCTTCTTCCGCGCGAAGCGCGCGCGGCCGCAGGTCATCCTCTCGGAAGAGGGTACGGCGCTTCTCACCGAGCTCTCCGACGAGCAGGCAGATACCGCCGCGCTCGCCGAGCACCGGCTCTCGCGCGAGGAGCTCGCGAAGGCGCTCGATGCGCTCGACGACCGCTACCGCACCGCGCTCCTCCTGCGGTTCTTCGAGGATCGCTCGTACGCCGAGATGTCCGACATCCTCGAGGTACCGGTGGGGACGGTGTCGACGCTCCTGCACCGCGCCAAGCACGCGCTCCGTGCCGCATTACCAGACCAGTATCACCCTTCACGCTGACCCGTATGGCCGATTTACCACACCAGGATCAGGACGGACAGGATCGCTTCGCGCGGCGCGTGCTCGACCGTATCGAGGGCGAGCACGTGCGCCCGCGCCCGCGGTGGGCGTTCACCTTCAGGAACGCCGTGTTCTGGCTGCTCGGCGTGCTGGCGGTCGTGCTCGGCGGCGTGGCGGTCTCAGCGATGCTCTTCGAGTGGACGAGCATCGACTGGCGCGTCGCAGTCGTGACCCACGGCGGTCTCTTACGTCTCCTCGTCGAGACGGCCCCGTACCTCTGGGTGTTCATCCTCGCGGTCTTCCTCTTCGCCGGCTACGCGGTCGTGCGCGCGACGCAGCACGGCTACCGGTACCGCTTCGTGACGATCGCGGCTGGGACGGCGCTCGCGGCGCTCGCGCTTGGCGGCTTCATCCACCTCGCGGGGTGGAGCGGCGCCGTCGAGGAGGCGATCGGCGACCACCCGCCCTTCTATCGGCCGATCATGGTCGCGCAGCGCGCGTGGTGGCTCGCGCCCGAGCACGGCTTCCTCGGCGGGACGGTCGTCTCGGTCGGCGCGAACGCGGCGACCTTCACGGTCCGCGACTTCAGCGGCACTCTCTGGATCGTCTCCGGGGACGACCTCGGCGCGCCGGATCGCGCGGCGGTCGCGCGCGGCGGCATGATCCGCATCGTCGGCGTCCCGACGACGGCGACGAGCTCGTATACCTTCCACGCTTGTTTCGCCTTCCCGTGGAAGGCGCCCGGCGCGCCGCGCGCCGCGGCGCCGCTCGCGGTCCTCTCCGCGACGAGCAGTGCCGCGGCAGAGAGCGATGCGTGTCAAGGTATCCTCCCGTACCATGCGCTTCGCGATATTGACGACCAGCATTAAGGGCGCGGCCTCGCGGAGCGAGGCCGCGCCCCGTTTGCGCATGAGCGTATTTCGGCGTATGCTACGAGCATCATGAAGCGCTGGGGAGTCGTTGCCATACTCGTGCTCACGTTCCTCGGGCTCGCCGACTCGGCGTACCTCTTCCAGCACGACATGAGCGGCGTGCCGCTCTCCTGCAGCGTGCAAGGGCTCAGCAATTGCAATGTGGTCGCGCAGAGCCCGTACGCCAAGCTGTTCGGCATCCCGATCGCCGCGTACGGCGTCGTCTTCTATGCCGCGCTCTTCGCGCTCGCGGCGCTTGAGCTCGTGCTCCGCGACCGCCGCCTGCGCCGCACGATCCAGGGTGCGGCGGCGCTCGGCCTCGCCGCGTCGCTCTACTTCCTCTATCTGCAGGTCGCGGTCATCGGCGCGCTCTGCGTCTATTGTCTCGGGTCGCTCGTCATCGAGGTGCTCGTGCTCCTCTTCGCGCTCCCCCTCGAGCCGCTCCGGCGCGCTCCGGCTCCGGCTCCGACTCCGCCCGCTGCGGCGTGACCCCGCTATGCGCGTTACGCTCATCGCTGCCGCGCTCATCTGCCTCCTGCCGGCGGCCGCGCGCGCGGCGGCTGCCGTGCCGTCGTCGGAGAACATCTACCTCGCGAATCCGTCGATTATCGTCACGGCACCCGTCGCGGGCGACCTCGCGGCGCTCGGCGGGTCGATCGTCTCGGCCGCGCCGGTCGCGGGCGACGGGCTCTTCTGTGGCGGGTCGGTCAGTGCGCGCGCGCCGATCGCGGGCGATCTGCGGGTGCTCGGCGGTACGGTCGCCATCACGGCGCCGGTCGCAGGCGACGTGGTCGCGTCGGGCATCTCGGTCTCAGACACCGCGCGCGCCGGACAGAGCGCCTTCGTCGCGGCGGTCCACGCGTCGCTCACCGGCGGCAGTGCCGGGCCGGTCACGATCTACGGCAACGACGTATCACTCGGCGGCACGTTCGACGGCGATGTGCGCGTGACCGCGATGGGGCGGGTGCGCCTGTCGCCGGGGACGGTCATCCACGGATCGCTCTCCTACGAGTCGCCAGAGCGTGCCACGATACCCGCATCGGCCGTCATCGACGACGGGGTCACCTATACGAGCGCGTCCTATCTGCCGAACCCGGGCACCTCGCATGTGCTCGCGGTCGTGAGTCTCGGCTTCTTCCTCATATTCCGCATCCTCGGGGCTATCCTCCTCGCCGGCATCCTCGCCGGCCTCTTCCCCCGCCTCGCGAGCATGATTGTCGACCGCGCTGCGGCGACGCGCCTGCGCGGCGCGACTCTCACGACGCTGCTCGGTTTCGGCGTCGCCGTCGCGACGCCCGTGCTCGTGCTCCTCTTGGCGCTCACCTTCGTCGGCTTCGGCCTCGCAGCGCTCCTCTTCCTGCTCTACGCGCTCTTCGTACTGCTCGCCTTCCTCTATGCCGGCATCACGCTCGGCGGGCTCGCTGCGCGCCGGTTCCTGCACCGGCGGCAGGTTGCCTGGCACGACGGCGTGCTCGGCATGGCCGTGTTCTCGCTCATCTCTCTCGTGCCGTACCTCGGCCTGCCGCTCATCGCGCTCGCCGTGCTCTTCTCGCTCGGGACGCTCGTGCGCCTCGCACTCTCCTTCGCCTTCCCGGGCGAGGACACGTAGCGTATGCGTGCGGACGCGCGGCAGGCCGAGCGGGCGGCGCGAGCACGCCGGATCGTCGCCTACCTCAAGCGGGCGTATCCGCACCCCAAGAGCGAGCTCCGACACGAGACGCCGTTCCAGTTCGTCGCGGCGGTCATCCTCTCCGCGCAGTGCACCGACAAGAAGGTGAACGCGCTCACGGACACGCTGTTCAAGACGTACCGCACGCCGGACGACTTCGCCGAGGCCGACCCTGCCGCCTTTACGAAAAGAATCTCCTCGATTCCGTTCTTTCGCAATAAGGCCAAGAGCATCATCGGCGCGGCCAAGAAGGTGCGCGACGATTTCGGCGGCGTCGTACCGCGTACCGAGAAGGAGCTCGTCACGCTGCCCGGTGTCGCCTACAAGACCGCGCATGTCGTGTTGGGCGAGCTCTACGACACGTGGGAGGGTATCGCGACCGACACGCACGTGCGGCGCTTCGCCAAGCGTTTCGACCTCACCGACAATGACGATCTCACCAAGATATCGAAGGATCTCGAGGCGCTCATCTCGAAAAAGGATTGGAAATACGTGAACAACGGCCTTGTCCTCTACGGCCGCTACGTCTGCCCGGCCCGGCCGCACGATTGCGCCGACCACCCGCTCACCACGCTCTGGCCGCCCGCGGCG
>CAYZWA010000018.1:0-9937 GCA_964482105.1 uncultured Candidatus Saccharibacteria bacterium | reverse complement strand
CGCGAGCCGCTCGCGGATCTGTTTCAGGAGATTCTTCGCGACGTCCTTGTTGTCGCGGAGGAAGGTGCGGGCGGCGTCGTAGCCGCGGCCGAGCGCGGTGTCGCCATACTTGTACGACGCGCCGTTCTTCTCGACGAGGTCATACTTCTCGCCGAGGGCGAGCATCTCACCCTCCTTGCTGATGCCCTCGTTGTAGAGAAGGTCGAACTCGGTCGTCTTGAAGGGCGCGGCGACCTTGTTCTTGACCACCTTCACCCGCACGCGCCCGCCGACCACCTCCTCGCCCTTCTTGATGCTCGCGATACGGCGGATGTCGAGCCGCACGCTCGTGTAGAACTTGAGCGCCTTGCCGCCCGGGGTCGTCTCGGGGTTGCCGAACATGACGCCGATCTGCATGCGAATTTGATTAATAAAGATGACGACGGTCTTGCTGCGCGCGACGATGGCCGTGAGCTTGCGGAGCGCCTGGCTCATGAGCCGCGCCTGCTTGCCGACGTGCTGCTGGCCCATCTCGCCCTCGATCTCGTCCTTGGGCGTGAGCGCCGCGACCGAGTCGATGACGATGACGTCGACGTTGCCGCTCCGCACCAGGCTCTCGACGATGTCGAGCGCCTGCTCGCCGGTGTCCGGCTGGGAGATGAGGAGCTCGGAGAGCTTGACCCCGATGCGGCGCGCGTACTCGGGGTCGAGCGCGTGCTCGGCGTCGACGAAGGCCGCGATGCCGCCAGCCCTCTGCGCCTCCGCGATGGTGTGGAGGGCCAAGGTCGTCTTGCCCGACGACTCGGGGCCGAAGATCTCGACGATGCGCCCGCGCGGGAGGCCGCCGATGCCGAGCGCCGCGTCGAGGCCGATCGAGCCGGTCGCGATAGCCGGCATCTTCTGCGGCCGGCTCTCGCCGAAGGTCGTGATCGCCTCGTCGCCGAACTTGGTGCGGATCTCCTTCAACGCGCGGTCGATGGAGGCGCGCTTGTCGTCCGCGCCGGTCGCCGCCGCGGCGACGGTCTTCGGCTCTTTCTCTTTTGCTTTTTTCACGGCCATAGGCAGGATAACGGGTTAGTCGGATACATAAATGTCACGCTCGACGGTCGTGCGTCGCCCGAAGCGGTCGACGCCCTCGAGCGTGAGCACGGAGGCGCCCTGCGGCAGCGCGAGGGTCGCAGAGAAGCGGCCCGATTCGTCATGCGGCAGCGGCGCGCCGTCGAGCGTGAGCACCGCGACGCGCGCCACGGTCCCGCTCACGGTCACGACCGTGCCCGAGACGCTCGCGTCTTGCCGCGGCGCGGCGAGCGCGATCGAAGGGCCGGCAATCAAGGGCCACGCCTTGAGTGCGCCGTAGCCGGCGAGGAGAGCGAGAAGCGCGATGAGCAGGCGGCGGGTCATAGGTCTTCGTCGGCTTCGGTGTCTTCGCCGCCCGCGCCCGCGCGCGAGAGTACCTCGCGCGGCTTGCTGCCGTCGGCCGGCCCGATGACCCCCTTCGCCTCGAGCACGTCCATGAGCCGTGCCGCGCGGCTGTAGCCGATCTTGAGCTTGCGCTGGAGGTAGCTCGTCGAGGCGCGGCCCGCCTCCTCGACGGCTGCCCGTGCCTCGTCGTAGAGGTCGTCATCGGCGTCATCGTCGAAGCCGCCGCCCGCGAGCCCGATCACGTCCCCGGCGTCGTTGCCCGCCGCGGCACCGTTGCCGTTCCCGAAGTCAATCGAGGCGAGGTCGCCCGCGTTGTGGCCCTTGATATACGAGACGACCTTCTTGACCTCGTTCTCGCTGATGAAAGCGGTCTGAAGGCGCACTGGCTTCTGCATCTCGCTCGAGAGGTAGAGCGTGTCGCCGGCGCCGAGCAGCGTCTCAGCGCCCGGCCCGTCGAGGATGGTGCGCGAGTCGATCTGCGAGGCGACCTGGAGCGCCATTCTAGTCGGGATGTTGGCCTTGATGAGGCCGGTGATGACGTTGACCGACGGTCGCTGGGTCGAGAGGAGGAGGTGGATGCCGACCGCGCGGCTCATCTGCGCGAGCCGGACGATCGAGCTCTCGAGCTCTCTCGGGTAGGTCTGCATGATATCGGCGAGCTCGTCGATACAGATGATGATGTAGGGCAGCGGTTCGGGGAGGCCGTCCTGCTCCGAGCCTGACCGCTCCTTCGCCGGTTCGTAGATGGTCTTGTGGTATGAGTCGAGGTCGCGGACGCGGTGTTCTTCTAATATATTGTATCGCCGCTCCATCTCCTTGGCGGCCCACTTGAGCGCGTAGATAGCCTTCTTCGGGTCGGTGATGACCGGTGTGAGGAGGTGCGGGATGCCGTTGTAGAGGGTGAGCTCGACGCGCTTCGGGTCGATGAGGATGAGGCGGAGCTGGTTCGGGCCGTTCCGGTAGAGGAGCGAGGCGATGATCGCGTGGATGGCGACCGACTTGCCCGAGCCGGTCGCGCCGGCGACGAGGCCGTGCGGCATCTTGGCGATGTTCACGTAGTGCGGCGTGCCGGTGATGTCGCGGCCCAAGGCAGCGAGGAGCGGCTTCGCGCTCTCTGACCATGCGCCTGCCGTGAGGAGGCCGCCGAGACCCACCATCGCTTTGGTCGAGTTCGGCACTTCGATGCCGACGAGCGACTTGCCCGGGATCGGCGCCTCGATGCGCACCGGGTGGGCGGCGAGCGCGAGCTCAAGATTGCTCGCGAGCGAGACGATCTTCGAGAGCCGGACGCCCTCAGCCGGCTTCACCGCGTAGCGGGTGACGGTCGGCCCCACTGAGACCTCGTCCATCTCGACGTTGATGCCGAAGTTCTGGAACGTGCGCTTGATGATGTTCGCGTTCGCCTTGATGTCGCCGACGCCCGGGCGGCCCTTGTCCGCGCCGAGGATGGAGAGGGGCGGCGCCTCGTACGCAGTGTCGAAGGCGGCGATGCCGCCCGCAGGCGCGCCCGCCGTGCGGTCGAACATCGTGATGACCGGCTCGTGTTCCGGTCGCGCGTCCGGCGCATCCGCGTCATCGCTCGCGCCTTCATCGTCAGCCGGATAGGGCCCCTCGGCATCGGCATCGTCGTGCGCGGTGCCGACGAGTGCCTCGGCCTCGCCTGCTTCGCGCTCGAGCCGGCGCGCCTCGCGCGTCTCGCGGGCGCGCTCGCGCAGGTCGGTGAAGGAGTCGCCGAGCCGGAGCACGAGCGCCTCGATGTCGCTCACGATAGCCACGCCGACCGCGAGCACGGCGACGAGGAGCACGAATGCACCCCAGAAGCCGAAGAACTTCATGAGCATGCTGCCGACCCAGCTGCCGGCGAGACCGCCCCATGTGGCGGGCGGGAAGAGGCCGGCGAAGGCGAGAACGGCCGCAGCGACGAGGAGGCCGCCGAGCGAGGTGAGCGAGGCGGCGGGCGCGCGCCCGCGCCCGAAGAGGATGCCGAGCGCGATGAGCGCGATGGGAAGGAGGAAGGCCCCGATGCCGACGAGCGCGTAGCTCGCCGAGTAGAGCGCGCGCCCTACCGGCCCGGCCGCGTCGAAGAACGAGAGCGCGAGCAGGAGCGCGCCGGCGAAGAGGACGACCGCAGACGCGTAGCGCAGGACGATGCCGGCTTCTTTGACCTGTCGTTCATCGGCACGGCGCGAGCGTCCGTTCTTTTTTTTATCAGGGCGAGCCATAGGGAATGATGCGATATACGTATTGTAGCAGAGCGCCGCGCTCGCGCGAGCCCCATCGGTTGCGCCGCACCCGCGCGCGGGTATACTGTCGTATATGGCTCAAGGACGCGGCAGGGACTATCAAGGACACACACGCGCGCTATATCAGACAAGTGGCGATCAGAACATCGCGAGGCAATACGACTTCGTCCTAGACAAAGACATATTCAGCAACATATTTGAAAAAGACATACGACGCGTGTTCATCTATAAGAAGGCCGAGCGCCTCGCCAAGGCGCTCCATCTCATCGCGCCGGCCTTTGCCGACTCAGCCTCGCTCAAGGACCGCATCGACGCGATCGCGATCGGGCTCGTCGACGCAGCGGTGCTCGTGCCCGGGGTCGCGCGCACGGCGCTCTCGCGCGAGCTCCTCGCGCTCTCGAGCGTGCTCTCAATCGCGCGCGTGGGCGGCCTGCTCTCGCCGATGAATGCGGACCTCATCGCGCGGGAAGCGCACACGCTCCTGCAGGACGTCGCGACCTACGAGGATCCGCGCGTCTTCCTCGACGAGGCGCCGACCCTCTCGGGCATCGCGCGCGAGACGGCCCGGCCGCGCGCGAGCCGCCCTGCCGCGCAGAGCGCTGCGCCGACGCCGGCGCGCCCCGCGCCGGCAATGCCAGCGGCCGGTAAAGGACAGGCGCAACACGTAAAGGACAGGCGAGAGGCGGTCTTGGCGGTCATCCGCAGCAAGGGCCGCGCCGGCATAAAGGACATATCGACCTTGGTGCGTGGCGTGTCCGAGAAAACCATCCAGCGTGAGCTCGCCGCGCTCGTCGCTGACGGCGTCGTGCGCAAGGAGGGAGAGCGCCGATGGAGTGTCTATTCGATCACGTGAATATTCGGCACAAGGTGCGGGAAAAGACACGCGGCCGGCCGCGCCCCCACGCCTAGGGCGCATATAGGACACCAAGGGCAGGGCAGGGCAGCCGCATTTTTTGACGTGAGAGCGCGTATTTGCTATTATGGTGTCTGTGGTTCTCGACTGTGGCATACGGGCGTGAACAGGCCGGCGACGGTCTTGTTCGCGTTCCCGCGTACCGCGGTTGTTATCCACACATCGGCACCGAAGAACGGTCGCACCTCATTGGTATACTGGTAACAGCCCCTCTGGGAGTGCGTATGCGTTCCTGAAGGGCGTACTTTGAAAATCGAATAGTGACTCTACCGAAGTCACGTCAACCTTGCCAACTAACCCATGGCGCGCTGGTCGATACCGTGCGCTGTGGGGTAGCGTGAAAGTGCGCGTGCTCATGTGTGTTCTCACTTGCTTATTAAATGTGCGTCTAAACTTCTTATCAACGGTTATGAAAACGGTAACTTCCAAAGCGGTCACGAAGGTCGCGGCGGTGGCGACCGGACTCGCGCTCGCAGCGTCAGCGTTCGCCTTCGTGCCGATGGCACAGGCGGCCTCGCTCACCAGCGCGCAGGTCCAGTCGATCCTCTCGCTCCTCTCTTCGTTCGGCGCAGACAGCGCCACGATCGCGAACGTCCAGGCGGCCCTCACCGGCTCGCCTTCGACGGGCGGCACCGGCGGTACTACGACTGGCGCCACGACTGGCGCTTGCACCTTCACGAAGGACCTTACATTAGGTTCAACGGGTGATGAGGTGACGTGCCTCCAGCGCGCGCTTCTCGGTGCTGGCTACAGTATCCCGGCGCTCTCCAGCGGTGCGGCAAGCTACGGCTACTTCGGTGGCCAGACCAAGACCGCGGTGATCGCATGGCAGACGGCAGCAGGCGTCTCTCCGACGTCCGGCTACTTCGGCCCGATCTCCCGCGCACACTGGAATCTCGGCGGTGGTACCACCGGCGGTACGGGCGGCGTAGTGGTCGGTACGGGAACGGGTCTTAAGATCGCGCTCTCGCCGACCTCGCCGAACGGCTCGGTCCTCGTGCAGGGTCAGGGTATCGGCGACCTCGGCGACTTCGTCTTCTCGAACCCGACTGCGGCCCCGATCAACGTGACCGCCCTTACGTTCAATCGTATCGGCGTCTCCAACGACTCGACGATGACCAACGTGTACCTCTACAACGGCGGTACGCGCATCACCGACTCGGCGGGCGTCAGCAACTCGTCGTTCACCTTCTCTGATCCGACGGCGCTCTTCACGGTCCCGGCGGGCGGCACCTACACGGTGTCGGTCCGCTCGGACATCGCGGACAACACCTCGGGCCAGCAGATCGGCGTCGAGCTCGTCTCGGCGACCAGCAACGGTACGCTCGACTCGTCGGTCAGCTTCCCGATCATGGGCGGCTACCAGACGATCAGCAACGCGGATCTCGCGACGGTCTCCTACGGCACGAACGTGACGCCGGCGGATACCACGCTCAGCCCGCAGAACGACTACCCGGTCTGGCAGGATACGGTCTCCGTAGCCACCAACCCGGTCAAGTTGAGCTCGATGCGCTTCACGAACCTCGGTTCGATCGACGCGGCGTACGTGACCAACCTCCGCCTCTATGTTGACGGCGTGCAGGTCGGCAACGCGATCCCGAGCATGAACGCGGACCGCACGGTCACCTTCGACCTCTCGGCTTCGCCGGTGACGCTCTCGACGCAGAGCCACGTCATCAAGGTGCTCGCGAACATCACGGGCGGCGCGTCGCGCACCATCAAATTCTCGGTGCAGCGCAGCTCTGACGGCATGTTCGTCGACAGCCAGCTCAACCAGCCGGTGACCCCGACCAGCAATGGCAGCGCGACGAACTACTCGGCCGTCACGGCAGGCCAGATCACGATGAACTCGGTCTCCGGCACGTCCGGCGTCTCGGTGACGCGTGATCCGTCTTCGCCGAACTCGACGGTCGCGCGCGGCGCTTCCAACGTGAATTGGGCGACCTTCGACATGCTCGCCTCGGGTGAGAATGTGAAGGTCTCTGACCTCTACGTGTACGCCAGCACCACGGCGAGCTCCGGCGCGCTCGATGGTGTCGGCGGCCTCAAGAACGGCAAGATCATGGTGAACGGTGTCCAGGTCGGCTCGACCCACGACATCGGCAGCCTCGCGGCCGCTAAGACGGACTTCGCGCTTGGCTCCTCGCTCATCCTGCCGGCCGGTCAGACCACCCAGGTGAGCGTCTACGCGGATGCGAAGACGACCGCCTCGGTGAACCTTGCCGACAATACCTCGGTCGTCGTCAGCCTCTACGGCGCGACTGGCCTTGCCAACGGCCAGGGCCAGTCCTCGCTCAACTCGGTCAACGTCCCGTCGACCTCGGTTGATGGGAACACGGTCACGGTCTCGAGCTCGTCGCTCACGGCGACGAAGTACTCGGGCTATGGTAATCAGACGATCATCCAGGGCGCGAACAACGCCAAGCTTGGCGCGTTCACGCTCTCGTCCGGCTCGACGGAGGGTGTCTTGGTCAACACGATCAACGTCACCTTCCCGAATGCCGTGACCTCGACGATCACCAACCTCACCCTCAAGGATAACGCGACGGGTCAGGTCCTCGGCTCGGTCATCACGACCCCGTCGACGAGCAACTCGTTCGCGGTGAACCTCGATATCCCGACGTCTTCGACGAAGACCATCGATATCTACGGTAACGTCCTCTCGGGTGCGAACAACGGTACCATCCTCGCGTCGGTCGGCACAGGCACGACCGGCACGGGCGACGCGACCGGCGTCTCGGCCTCGATCGGTACGCCAGTGCCGCTCCAGACGATCTCCCTCGGCTCGGGCAGCCTCACGGCGACCACGGGCGCGGGTGATCCGGTGAGCAACAACATCCTTGCGGGCGCGAGCTCGCAGATGGTCGGTGAGTTCAGCTTCTCGGCCGCGAACAGCGCCTACACGGTACAGAATCTCGCGATTCTCATCCCGAGCGGCGCCGCGACGAGCGTGACGAACGTCACCCTCCAGTACAAGGATCAGAACGGCACCACGCAGACCGTGACGCACGCGCTCACGCTCCCGTCCACGTCTCAGGGCTACGCAACGGCGACCTTCACCGGTCTCACGATGTACGTCCCGAACAACGACTCGGCCAACCTCGATGTGTACGTCGGTACGCCGACTGTCGCCTCGGGCGCGGTCTCGGGCGCGGGTATCCGCGTGACGCTTGACGACGGCAACGGCACGAACGTGTTCCGCGCCGTCGACAGCGCCGGCAACTCGCTCGCGATGTTCAACGGCAACAACACGAACGTCCAGGCGAGCGGCACGTTCTACGTCCGCAAGTCCATCCCGACGTTCGCGATGGTCTCGACGGGCAACACGGTTCCGTCAACGGGCTCGCCGCTCTACAAGTTCAGCGTGACGGCCGATCCGGCTGGCGCGGTTGAGCTTGATCAGGTGACCTTCAATGTCTCGGCTGATACCGTCGCCGTCTCTAGTCTGTACCTTACGGATGACTCGACGGGTACGGTTATCAGCCCGATCGTCAATGTCTCGAGCGGTGTGTTGAAGTTCAACTTCGCCACTCAGACGCCGGCCTACCAGCAGATCGCAGCAGGTGCGACCAAGACCTACGACCTCTACGGTACGGTCACGGGTTACACCTCGGGTGCTACCCTCACGATCTCGCTCGCCTCGGACGGGTCGCCGGCAACGGCGAACGCGACAGCGACGACGACAGCGCTCACAAACGGCAACGTCGTCTGGTCTGATCGCTCCGCTTCGGCCCACGCGACCTACACCAGCGACTGGACCAACGGCTACCTCCTCAAGAACTTCACCTCCTCGGCGGTCAGCTACTCCAAGTAGCCTCGCCTCTGTGAAAGTCCGACTTTCACAACGAGTGAACTCTTGAACGAAAGCCTACGGTGCCAAGCGAAGTCCTCTTCGCGAAGCGCTCCAGCTCGGAGAATCGGTCCGAGCAACGAAAAACCACCCTCCCGGGTGGTTTTTCGTTTTCCCCAACCACACCAAGATGTCATCTTGAAACCGCTATCTTGGTATCCTAGTAGCAAGATGACATCTTGAATGTGCTATCTTGGTAGGTAATGGCACGCGAAATCTTCGCTATCGACGAGTGGTATCACTGCTACACGCGCGGCGTCGACAAGCGCACCGTGTTTGAGGATGTCTCGGAGTATGAGCGGTTTAAACATCTGCTCTATCTGTGCAACGGAACGAAGACGGTCCACCGCAGCAACCTCTCGGCCAGCGCCGATATCTACGCTGCAGATCGCGGTGATCCGCTCGTGGCCATCGGTGCCTACTGCCTCATGCCGAACCACTTCCACGTGCTCATACGAGAGGTGCGAGAGGGCGGTCTGTCGGAGTTTATGCGCAAGGTCGGCATCGCATACGCGCTGTTCTTCAACAAGAAGCACGACCGCGTCGGGAATCTCTTCGTGAAGCCGTTCCGCGCGAAGCATGTGTCAGATGACGAGTATTTCAAACGGGTTGCCCAGTACATCCATCTGAATCCCGCCGAGCTTTTCGAGCCGGGATGGAAGGAGGGAAGAGTAGGCGATATGCACCGCTTGCGCGAGGCGCTTGCCGCGTACCCGCATTCGAGCCTGCCGGATTATCGCGGTGTGCTGCGGCCGGAGCGCGTCATCCTCGACGCCGATGCTATGGATCTCATAGCGGATGGAGCACCACCGCTCGAAGAGCTAGTCGTCGAGGCTCTTCTCTACTACCGCGACATGTCAAGATAGCGGTTTCAAGATGACATCTTGACGTTGTGGGCGTGTGGTATGATGGGGCTCATGCGCTTGCGAGCAGCGGGCATCCTGATGGCGACATTCAGTGTGCTCTCGTGCGGGGCGTGGGCACCGCCCACGCACGCGGCCATGATTGCCATCTCGCCCACGACCGAGCTCGACTGGACGAATGCACAGACCGGAGAGATGGCCGTGATTCAAGAGGGCAATACCATTGAGCTGCCGCTCAGTACCGCGGGGGACATAGTTGCCGAGCTGAAAGGCGCTCCTTTCTTTTCCGAGCAGAGCGCGCTCTATCTCCTCTCACCGGACCGCTCGACCAGCACCCTTGTCGCGAGCTTCCCACCCGGACAGGATACGTTCGCCTGGCAGTCGGCAGGAAACTACGAGCTCTCCCTCTGGCCCGCGGGCGTCGCCACGAGCACCGAACCGGATGCGGTTATCCACTTCACCGTCCAAAATGCGAACAACCCTAACCCTCCCAACCCCTGT
Source organism: uncultured Candidatus Saccharibacteria bacterium (assembly GCA_964482105.1). Lineage (GTDB taxonomy): Bacteria > Patescibacteriota > Minisyncoccia > Phycocordibacterales > Phycocordibacteraceae > C7867-001. The sequence continues at coordinate 166 of CAYZWA010000018.1, read as the reverse complement.
GCCGCGGGCACCTGCCACGACAACGTCCTCTTCTTGCCCGGGATCGAGGGCAGTCGGCTCTATGAGGGCACAGGATGCGGCGCATCGCAGGAAGAGAAGCTTTGGGAACCGGCAAATTCAGCAGCAGACGCATACCTGGCTGACGCACACGTCAACGAGCTCGGGC